>JBBNAI010000270.1:0-30793 GCA_037994305.1 Pseudomonas sp.
GTCGACAAGTGGAAGGCCTACGCCAAGGCCAAGAACCTGCCGAACTACCAGACCGCAGTGACCAACGACCCGATGGAAGCCACCTACGTTGGCATCAACATGTGGGCCCAGGCCGTCGAGAAAGCCGGCACCACCGAGGTCGACAAGGTGCGCGAGGCACTGGCCGGCCAGACCTTCGCCGCGCCGAGCGGCTACACCCTGACCATGGACAAGACCAACCACCACCTGCACAAGCCGGTGATGATCGGCGAAGTCCAGGAAGACGGTCAGTTCTCCATCGTCTGGCAGACCGAAGGCCCGCTGCGCGCCCAACCGTGGAGCCCGTTCATCCCCGGCAACGACAAGAAGCCGGACTACGCGGTGAAGTCCAACTAAGCGCCCCGCCACTCGACTCCCGCCAGGAGCCAAGTGGCAAGGAGAGGCTGGCCGCCCATGCAGCGGCCAGCCCTTCCTCGTTCCGCCCCTCTTTGCCTGAGAGGGAACTATCGGTGCCAGAAACAAGGATCACCGCATGCTCACTGCCCTTACCCGAATCCTGCTGTCACTGGCGCTCCTGCTGCCGCTGGCAGTTCATGCCGGTGACGCCAGCGACTTCGTCGCCGCCAACCCAGCCAAGCAGGCCAAGCTTCTCGAAAGCTGGGCCGCGCAACCCGATCCATCCCGCCAGCCGCTGCTCGATGCCCTGCAGAACGGCCGCCTGGCCGCCGACAGCGCCAAGAGCGCCTTTATCGAGCAGGACGGCCAGTTCGTCGCCGCCGAAGGTGACGTGTCGCCGGAAGGCACCCCGAAGAAGCTGCGCCTGAACAACCGCCTGCGCGGCCTGCTGGCCATCGCCCAGGCCAGCCAGCAGCTGCTCGCCGAGGAGCCGGCCACGCGCCTTGCCGCCGCCCAGCAGTTGCAGAAGAGCGCCAAGCCAGCCCAGCTGGAATTGCTCAACGCCCGCGTCGCCGGCGAACAGGACGACGGCGTGCGCGCCGCCCTGGCCCTGGCCCTGGCCAACCTGCAGCTGGTCGATCCCGATCCGGCAATCCGCCTGAGCGCCGTGCGCCTGCTTGGCGAGAGCGGCGACCCGCTGGCCCGTACCCGCCTGGAAGGCCTGCTGGCCGAAGGCGTGGAAACCGACGCCGCGGTGCGCACCGCCGCCGAGACCAGCCTGGCCCAGGTCAAGCGCCGCCTGCTGGTCGGCGAGCTGCTCGGGCAGGCCTTCAGTGGCCTGAGCCTCGGCTCGATCCTGCTGCTGGCGGCCCTCGGCCTGGCCATCACCTTCGGCCTGCTGGGTGTGATCAACATGGCCCACGGCGAGATGCTGATGCTCGGCGCCTACACCACCTACATGGTGCAGATCGCCTTCCAGAGCTTCGCCCCCGGCTACCTGGCGATCTATCCGCTGGTGGCCCTGCCGGTGGCCTTCTTCGTCACCGCCGCCATCGGCATGGCGCTGGAACGCACGGTAATCCGCCACCTCTACGGCCGCCCGCTGGAAACCCTGCTGGCCACCTGGGGCATCAGCCTGATGCTGATCCAGCTGGTGCGAGTGGTGTTCGGCGCGCAGAACGTCGAAGTGGCCAACCCGGCCTGGCTGTCCGGCGGCGTGCAGGTGCTACCGAACCTGGTGCTGCCCTACAGCCGCATCGTCATCATCGGCTTCGCCCTGTTCGTGGTGGCGCTGACCTGGCTGCTGCTGAACAAGACCCGCCTCGGCCTCAACGTCCGCGCCGTGACGCAGAACCGCAACATGGCCGCCTGCTGCGGCGTGCCCACTGGGCGGGTGGACATGCTCGCCTTCGGCCTCGGCTCCGGCATCGCCGGCCTCGGTGGCGTGGCCCTGTCGCAGATCGGCAACGTCGGCCCGGACCTGGGCCAGAGCTACATCATCGACTCGTTCCTGGTGGTGGTACTCGGCGGCGTCGGCCAGCTGGCCGGTAGCGTGATGGCCGCCTTCGGCTTAGGGATAGCCAACAAACTGCTGGAACCGCAGATCGGTGCCGTGCTCGGCAAGATCCTGATCCTCGCGCTGATCATTCTGTTTATCCAGAAACGTCCGCAAGGCCTCTTCGCTCTGAAAGGACGGGTGATCGACTGATGACTCAAGCACTCAACCAAACGCTGCTGGCCCGCGCCACGGCGAAACTGGGTCCACAAGCGTCCCTCGCCGTCGGTCTGCTGGTACTGGCTGTGCTGCTGGCCATGCCGCTGCTGCACCTACTGCCGGCGGACCACGCCCTGCACGTCTCGGCTTACGGCCTGACCCTGGTCGGCAAGATCCTCTGCTACGCCATAGTCGCCTTGGCGCTCGATCTGGTCTGGGGTTATGCGGGGCTGCTGTCGCTCGGCCATGGCCTGTTCTTCGCCCTCGGCGGCTACGCCATGGGCATGTACCTGATGCGCCAGAGCGCCGGCGACGGCCTGCCCGCCTTCATGAGCTTCCTCGCCTGGAGCGAGCTGCCCTGGTACTGGTACGGCACCAGCAGCTTCCTCTGGGCCCTTTGCCTGGTGGTGCTGGCGCCCGGCTTGCTGGCCCTGGTGTTCGGCTTCTTCGCCTTCCGCTCGCGGATCAAGGGCGTGTACTTCTCGATCATGACCCAGGCGCTGACCTTCGCCGGCATGCTGCTGTTCTTCCGCAATGAAACGGGGTTTGGCGGCAATAACGGCTTCACCAACTTCCGCACCATCCTCGGCTTCGATATCACCGCGCCGGGCACCCGCGCCGCGCTGTTCCTGGCCACCGTGCTGCTGCTGGCCGGCAGCCTGGCGCTGGGCTTCATGCTGGCACGCAGCAAGTTCGGCCGGGTGCTCACCGCCCTGCGCGACGCGGAGAACCGCCTGATGTTCTGCGGCTACGACCCGCGCGGCTACAAGTTGTTTATCTGGGTGCTCTCCGCTGTGCTGTGCGGCCTGGCCGGCGCGCTGTACGTGCCACAGGTGGGTATCATCAACCCCAGCGAGATGTCGCCGACCAACTCCATCGAGGCCGCCATCTGGGTCGCCCTCGGCGGGCGCGGCACGCTGATCGGCCCCCTGCTCGGCGCCGGCCTGGTCAACGGCATGAAGAGCTGGTTCACCGTGGCCTTCCCCGAATACTGGCTGTTCGCCCTCGGCGCACTATTCATCGTCGCCACCCTGTTCCTGCCCAAAGGCGTGATCGGCCTGATCAAGAAGGACAAGGACCAATGAGAGCCACTCCACTCCCCGAATTCATGCTCGAACCCGCCTTCGACCCGGCCGGCAGCGGCCGTGATGCGGTCGGCCTCGGCAGCGCCGCTGGCAAGGGCCTGGATGTGCGCCACGGCACCATCCTGACCCTGGAAGGCATCAACGTCAGCTTCGACGGCTTCCGCGCCATCACCGACCTCAACCTGTACATCGGCGTTGGCGAACTGCGCTGCATCATCGGCCCCAACGGCGCCGGCAAGACCACCATGATGGACGTGATCACCGGCAAGACCCGCCCGGACAACGGCGTCGCCTATTTCGGCGACACCCTCGACCTGACCCAGATGAGCGAGGTCGAGATCGCCCAGGCCGGCATCGGCCGCAAGTTCCAGAAGCCCACGGTGTTCGAGGCGCTGTCCGTGTTCGAGAACCTGGAGCTGGCACTGAAGACCGACAAGTCGGTATGGGCCAGCCTGCGGGCCAGGCTCTCCGGCGAGCAGAAGGTACGCATCGAGGAAGTGCTCACCACCATCCGCCTGGACGGTTCGCGCCATCGTCCGGCCGGGCTCCTGTCACACGGCCAGAAGCAGTTCCTCGAGATCGGCATGTTGCTGGTACAGGACCCGCAGTTGCTGCTGCTCGACGAGCCGGTGGCGGGCATGACCGACGCCGAGACCGAGTTCACCGCCGAGCTGTTCAAGAGCCTCGCCGGCAAGCATTCGCTGATGGTGGTGGAGCACGACATGGGCTTCGTCGGCTCGATCGCCGACCACGTCACCGTGCTGCACCAGGGCAGCGTGCTGGCTGAAGGCTCGCTGGAAGACGTGCAGGCCAACGAACGCGTTATCGAAGTCTATCTGGGGCGCTGAACCATGCTGCAAGTCGACAAACTCCACCAGTACTACGGCGGCAGCCATATCCTGCGCGGCCTGTCCTTCGAGGCGAAGATCGGCGAAGTCACCTGCCTGCTCGGCCGCAACGGCGTGGGCAAGACCACCCTACTGAAATGCCTGATGGGCCTGATCCCGGCCAAGGAAGGCAAGGTCGCCTGGGAAGGCCAGACCATCAACGCCTACAAGCCACACCAGCGCGTGCAGTCCGGCATCGCCTACGTGCCGCAGGGCCGGGAAATTTTCCCCAGGCTCACGGTCGAGGAAAACCTGCTGATGGGGCTTTCTCGTTTTGGCGCAAAGGAGGCCAAGGCGGTGCCGGAGTTCATCTACGAGCTGTTCCCGGTGCTGCGCGAGATGAAGCACCGCCGCGGCGGCGATCTCTCCGGCGGCCAGCAGCAACAGCTGGCCATCGGCCGCGCCCTGGCCAGCCGCCCGCGCCTGCTGATCCTCGACGAACCCACCGAAGGCATCCAGCCCTCGGTGATCAAGGAGATCGGCGTGGTCATCCGCAAGCTCGCCGAGCGCGGCGACATGGCCATCCTGCTGGTCGAGCAGTTCTACGACTTCGCCGCCGAGCTGGCCGACCAGTACCTGGTGATGAGTCGCGGCGAGATCGTCCAGCAGGGCCGTGGCGAGACCATGGAGGCGGATGGCGTGCGCGGCCTGGTGGCGATCTGAAGGCGACGCCCCGCTCGTGCTTTGCGCATAATCGGCGTCTCGCTCCCGCTGGACACCGGCATCGATGATCGCCCTGCGCCACCTGCTGCTACCCCTCTGCGCCGTGCTCGGCTGCGCCATGGTCATCTATGGCGGCAGCCTGCCGGACTACTGGGCACGCCGCTCTCTGCCCGAGGGCATGGAGCCGGCCTACCCGCTGCAGTGGGTGCTGCTGTTCTGCGCCATCGTGCTGGTCGAGTGCGCCTTGCTGCTGGCTGTGCTGCGGCCCTGGTCGTACTGCCGCTGCTGGGGCCGCGCCTGGTGCGCCACCCTGCTCGCCATAGCGCTGGCGCTGTTCTGGATAGCCGGCGTGCTGCATTCGCCACCGCACTATGGCCTGCACGTGCAGTGGTGGCTGCTGGTATGCGCCGCCCTGCTGGTGCTGAGCCTGTATTCCAGCATCGCCGCCTGGCTGCACCAACGCGTCGATCGGCCCGCCGGGTAGACCCCCACGCAGAGCTTTTCCCGCGAGCTACTGCAACGAATCCACCAGGAAATTCAGCCGCGCCGGCTGCTCGCCACCCAGACCGGGCAGCTCGGCCTCGTCCTTGAGGTTGACCCCGGACAGCTTGCGTCGACAGGCCTCTCGCATCAGGTACAGCAGCTTGTGCGCGGCCACCCCGTAGCTCAGCCCCTCCAGGCGCACATTGGAGATGCAGTTGCGGAAGGCGTCGGTCAGGCCGACCCTGGGTGCATAGGTGAAGTACAGGCCGAGGCTGTCCGGCGAACTCAGCCCAGGGCGCTCGCCGATCAGGATCACCACCATCCTCGCGCCGAGCAGCTCGGCCACTTCGTCGGCCACCGCCACCCGCCCCTGTTGCACCAGGCACAGCGGCGCCAGCGACCAGCCATCCTCGCTCATCTGATCGCGCAGCCTCTGCAGGAACGGCTGGCTGTGGCGCTGCACGGCCAGCGCGGACAGACCGTCGGCGATGACGATGGCCAGGTCGTAGCCGTCGGCATGCTGCTCGCGGTGCCGACGCAGGCGTTCGGTCGAGGCCACATCCAGGCGTCGTCCCAGGTCCGGGCGCTGCAGGTAGGTATGCCGGTCCGCCGCCGCGCTGTGCAGCAGCAGCGGTTGCTGGCCATCGCCGCCCAGCTGTGCGGCCAGCGCGGCGCAATCCAGCGGCAGGTGCACGGCATCGCGCGCCTGGGCGTGGGCGAACTGGAAGTCCAGCTGCGCGGCGGTCGGCAAGCTGGTGCCGGCGCGGCCCAGGGCGATGCGCGCGGGGGTCAGGCGGCGCAGCTCCTGCCAGGGATTGGCGATGGCCGGACCGGGTTTGTCATCGTGCATAGGGCTTATCCGAGTTGCGCCAGGGCCTGGCGGAAGGCCGGCGGCAGGCTGCCGCCGAGGCGCACCTTGCCATCGCGCTGGTGAAGGATTTCCATGCGCTCCAGCCACGCCTCGAACTCCGGCGCCGGGCGCAACCCGAGTATCTGGCGAGCATAGAGCGCATCGTGGAAGGAGGTGGTCTGGTAGTTGAGCATCACGTCGTCGGAACCGGGGATGCCCATGATGAAGTTGATGCCGGCCGTGCCGAGCAGGGTCAGCAGGGTGTCCATGTCGTCCTGGTCGGCCTCGGCGTGGTTGGTGTAGCAGATGTCGCAGCCCATGGGCACGCCGAGCAGCTTGCCGCAGAAGTGGTCTTCCAGGCCGGCGCGGATGATCTGCTTGCCGTTGTACAGGTACTCGGGGCCGATAAAGCCGACCACGGTGTTCACCAGGAACGGCTGGTAGTGACGTGCCACCGCGTAGGCGCGCGCCTCGCAGGTCTGCTGGTCGACGCCATGGTGGGCGTTGGCCGACAGCGCGCTGCCCTGGCCGGTCTCGAAGTACATCAGGTTGTCGCCGAGGGTGCCGCGCTTCTGCGACAGCCCGGCCTCGTAGCCCTCCTGCAGCACCTGCAGGGTGATGCCGAAGCCGGCGTTGGCCGCCTCGGTGCCGGCGATGGACTGGAACACCAGGTCCACCGGCGCGCCACGCTCGATGGCGGCGATGGAGCTGGTGACGTGGGTCAGCACGCAGGCCTGGGTGGGGATCTCGTAGCGCTGGATGATCGCGTCGAGCATCTTCAGCAGATCGGTCAGCGCGCCCAGGCTGTCGGTGGCCGGGTTGATGCCGAACATGGCGTCGCCATTGCCGTACAGCAGTCCGTCGAGAATGCTGGCGGCGATGCCGGACGGATCGTCGGTCGGATGGTTGGGCTGCAGGCGTGTGGACATGCGTCCGCGCAGGCCCATGGTGTTGCGAAAACGGGTGACCACGCGGATCTTCTGCGCCACCAGGATCAGGTCCTGCACGCGCATGATCTTCGACACGGCGGCGGCCATTTCCGGGGTCAGGCCGGGGGCCAGCGCACGCAGCGCAATTTCGTCGGCCTGCTCGCTGAGCAGCCAGTCGCGGAAGCCGCCGACAGTGAGATGGGCGACCGGGGCGAAAGCCGCCGCGTCATGAGTGTCGATGATCAGCCGGGTGATCTCGTCGTCTTCGTAGGGAATCAGTGCCTCGCTCAGGAAGTGCTTGAGCGGGATATTGGCCAACGCCATCTGTGCGGCGACACGCTCGGCATCGCTGCTGGCGGCCACGCCGGCCAGGTAGTCGCCGGACCGCGCCGGGCTGGCCTTGGCCATCACCTCGCGCAGGCTGTCGAAGCGCCAGGTCTGGTGACCAACCGTATGGCTGAATGTGGCCATGGATTACTCCTGAAGCGTGCGCCCACCGTCACCGGCGGGCGCGGGTGGATCAAGGTTGCAACAGGGCGTCGGCCGGTACCGAATCGCGCTGGGCGCCGGTCAGCTTGAAGTACACCAGGCCGATGCCCATCAGGCCGAGGAACAGCAGGGCGATGGTGCCGTTGAACCAGATCATCGCGGCCAGGCACACCAGGGCCAGGCCCAGAGCGATGCCCGGCACCAGCGGGTACCCCGGGGCCTTGAAGCTGCGCTCCAGGTGCGGCTCGCTGCGGCGCAGCTTGAACAGGCTGAGCATGCTCATGATGTACATGACGATGGCGCCGAACACGCTCATGGTGATCATCGCCGCGGTCAGGCTCATCCCCTGCAGGGCGATCAGGCCGTCGCTGTAGATCGCCGCGATACCGATCAGGCCGCCGGCGATGATCGCCCGGTGCGGGGTGTGGAAGCGCGACAGCTTGGCCAGGGCCGGCGGCAGATAGCCTGCACGAGCCAGGGCGAAGAACTGCCGCGAGTAGCCGAGGATGATGCCGTGGAAGCTGGCCACCAGGCCGAACAGGCCGATCCACACCAGCATGTGCAGCCAGCCGGAGTTCTCGCCGACCACCGCCTTCATCGCCTGCGGCAGCGGGTCGTTGATGCCGGACAGGGCCTTCCAGTCGCCCACACCGCCGGCCATCACCATCACGCCCATGGCCAGGAACACCAGGGTGAGGATGCCCGCCACATAGGCGCGCGGGATGGTGCGTTTCGGGTCCTTGGCTTCTTCGGCAGCCATGGCCGCACCTTCGATGGCAAGGAAGAACCAGATTGCAAACGGAATGGCGGCGAAGATGCCGGCCACCGCCGGCAGGCCGAACTCATTGCTGCCGGCCCAGCCGTCCACCACGAAGTTGCTGAAGCTGAAGCCCGGCGCCACCACACCCATGAACACCAGCAGCTCCAGCACCGCCAGCACGGTGACCACCAGCTCGAAGGTGGCGGCGATGCTGACGCCGAGGATGTTGAGGGTCATGAAGATGAAGTAGGCGCCGACCGCCGCCAGCTTCGGATCGAGCCCGGGGAACTGCACGTTGAGGTAGGCGCCGATGGCCATGGCGATGGCCGGCGGAGCGAAGACGAATTCGATCAGGGTGGCCAGGCCGGCGATCATCCCGCCGGTAGGGCCGAAGGCACGACGGCTGTAGGCGAAGGGCCCGCCCGCATGGGGGATGGCGGTGGTCAGCTCGGTGAAGCTGAAGATGAAGCAGCTGTACATGGTCGCCACCATCAGGGTGGTGATCAGGAAGCCCAGGGTGCCTGCCACACCCCAGCCATAACTCCAGCCGAAATACTCCCCGGAAATCACCAGACCCACGGCAATGCCCCAGAGGTGCAGGGTGCCGAGGCTGGGTTTTAGTTGCGCTGTGTTCATGGTCTTTTTCCTCGGTTGAGAGCCACGTGAAACGTCGATCACACGTCGAGGATATCCAGCCGTCCCCGGCCAAGACTTGACCTTGCAAAGTCCGCGCACAACCGCAGAGTCAAGTCCGCACCGTCTGCACCGGGCCTTTGCGCCAGGGCAGTGCAAAGTGGCAGCAACCCGCCCCATGGCGAGGCAAAACCACGGGTGGGCCAGCACCGCGCCGATATGCCAGAGCGCCCGCACGGCGGGGCACGACTATTGCTATGCCAGCCATACCTTCATCGCGGCGCGCCTGCCCATGTCCCTGAACATCGCCCATCCGCTGGCCATGCCCGACTCACCGAGCATCAATCTCGGCGTGCTGTCGGCCGCCGCCAGTGGCCTGGACAGCTTCATCGGGCGCCAGGGTGGCGATGTCGAGCGCATCTTCGGCGTGGCCGGCATCGACCCGGAGCTGCTGCTGCATCCAACCCTGAGCCTCAGCCTAAGCAACTACTGCAAGGTACTGGAGGAGGCGGCGAGCCAGTCCGGCTGCGACAATTTCGGCCTGCGCTACGGCCAGCAGTTCCAGCCCCGCGCCCTCGGCCTGCTCGGCTATGTGGGGCTGTGCTCGGACACCCTGGAGCAGGCCCTGCGTAACTTCGCCCAGGCCTTCCCCTATCACCAGCACGACACGCTGATCCGCTTGGTCGACATCGGCGAGTGCTACCGCTTCGACTATCAGGTGCGCCACCCGGCGATCCTCGACCGCCGCCAGGACGCCGAGCTGACCATGGGCATGGCGCTGAACCTGGTGCGCCATGCGCTGGGGCCGACCTGGGCACCGCGCGCCGTGCTGTTCGAACACGCGCGGCCGGAAGGCTGGCGCGAGCACCAGACGGCGTTCGACGCGCCGGTGCTGTTCGACCAACCATGCAACGCTTTGCTGATCCCCAAGCGTGACATCGTCGGCCAGCTGATGCCCGAGCGCGACCCGGTGCTGCTGATGTTGGTGCAGGACGCCATCGTTCGCCTCGGCGGCCAGCAGCACCAATGCCTGGTGGACCAGGCCCGCGGCCTGGTGCGCGATGCCCTGCCGCTGGGCGAGCCGGCGCTGGAGCAGATCGCCGCTGGCCTCGGCCTCAGCGGCGCCGGCCTGCAACGCCGCCTGCGCGAACAGAACCTGAGCTACTCGGCGCTGATCGACCAGGTGCGCCGCGAACTGGCCCTGCACTACCTGCGTCGACGCCTGCCGATCACCGAGCTGGCGCCACTGCTCGGCTACTCGGAAACCAGCGCCTTCTCCCGCGCCTTCCGCCGCTGGTTCGACACCAGTCCGCGGCAATGGCTGCAGGCGCCGACGGCCTGAGCCCTCCTATGCAGCCATTCGTCAGCGCGATATACACTGGCGCACCGCTCGCCTCGGCTGGATGCCTTCGATGAACGCCCCCGTTAGCCCAACCCTGTTCACCCCCGCCTGGCACGCAGAGCTGGAGCTGGCCTACGCCCGCCAGCAGGAATGGACGCGCCCGGTGCAGCGCCGCCACCTCGGCCCGCTACGGGTGCAGAAACACCTGCACGCCGAAGGCCCGCAGGTGTGCCAGCACATCATCGTGCATCCGCCGGCCGGCATCGCCGGCGGTGACAGCCTGAACATCAGCGCCAGCGTCGGCGCACAAGCCTGGGCCCAGCTGACCAGCCCCGGCGCCGCCAAGTGGTACCGCGCCGCCAGCCCGGCGCAGCAACAGGTGGAGCTCCGCGTGGCGCCCGGCGCCACCCTGGAATGGCTGCCGCAGGAAACCATCGTCTACGCCGGCGCCCAGGCCGAGCTGAGCACCCGCATCGAACTCGCAGGCGATGCGCGCCTGTGCTACTGGGACATGGTCGCCCTCGGCCGCCCGGCGGCCGGCGAACGCTTCGCCAACGGCCACTTCCAGTCCGCTCTGGATATCCTCCGCGACGGCCAGCCGCTGTGGCACGAACGCCAGCGCGTGGTCGGCGGCGATGGCCTGCTCGACTCGCCCATCGGCCTCGATGGCCAACCGGTATTCGCCACCCTGCTGATCACCGGCGAAGTCGACGCCGAGCTGCTGGAGCGCTGCCGCGAGCTGCCCTGCCCGGCCGGCCATACCGTGCGTGGCGACCTGACTCAACTGCCGGGCCTGGTCGTGGCCCGCTGCCTGGCCGCCGAGGCGCTGCACGCCCGCGCCTGGCTGATCGAACTCTGGCGCCTGTTGCGCCCTGCCCTGCTCGGCCGCGCGGCCGTGCCCCCGCGAATCTGGAGTACCTGATGGATCTTTCGCCCCGCGAAAAGGACAAGCTGCTGATCTTCACCGCCGGCCTGGTGGCCGAGCGGCGCCTGGCCCGCGGCGTCAAGCTCAACTACCCGGAAGCCATGGCGCTGATCTCCGCCGCCCTGCTCGAAGGCGCGCGCGACGGCCGCACGGTGGCCGAGCTGATGCACTACGGCACCACCCTGCTGTCGCGCGAGCAGGTGATGGAGGGTGTACCGGAGATGATTCCGGAGATCCAGATCGAGGCCACCTTCCCCGACGGCACCAAGCTGGTCACCGTCCACCAACCCATTGCGTAACAATCGCCGAGTGGTTTCCCCGCCCGGCGCTGCCAGGAACTCACATGATTATTCGAGACGCGACCGCCGCCGACCTGGAGGCCATCCGCGCCATCTACAACGACGCGGTGCTCAACACCACGGCGATCTGGATGGACGGCATCGTCGACCTGGCCAACCGCCAGGCCTGGTTCGCCGCCCGCGCCCAGCAGGGTTACCCGATCCTGGTGGCGGAGAACGCGGCTGGTGACGTGGTCGGCTACGCCTCGTTCGGCGACTGGCGGCCCTTCGATGGCTTCTGCAACACGGTCGAGCACTCGGTCTACGTGCGCGCCGACCAGCGCGGCAATGGCCTCGGTCCGCTGCTGATGGCGGCGCTGATCGAGCGCGCCAAGGCCTGCGGCAAGCACGTGATGGTCGCCGCCATCGAGAGTGGCAACGCCGCCTCGATCCGCCTGCACGAACGCCTCGGTTTCACCACCACCGGGCAGATGCCGCAGGTGGGTCGCAAGTTCGGCCGTTGGCTGGACCTGACCTTCATGCAGCTGATCCTCACCCCGGAACGCAGCGCGCCATGACGCCGCTCATCGAGCGCCTTTCCTCCGCGGACTTCGAGCAGTACCGCCCGCAGCTGATCCGGCTGTTGCTCGACGCCGTCACGCATGGCGCCTCGGTGGGCTTTCTCGCCGACCTCGACCAGGTCGAGGCCAGCGCCTATTTCGACCAGGTGCTGAATGGACTGCGCGATGGCTCGCAGCTGATCTGGGTCGCCCGGGACAGCGGCCAGCTACTGGGCAGCGTGCAGCTGGGCCTGTGCCAGAAGCGCAACGGCCTCAACCGCGGCGAAGTGCAGAAACTGCTGGTACACAGCAGTGCCCGCCGCCGCGGTATTGCCCGCGCGCTGATGCTGCGCCTAGAGGGCGAGGCGGCAGAACTGAAACGCGGCCTGCTCTATCTGGATACCGAGGCCGGCAGCGACGCCGAACCCTTCTACCAGGCCCTGGGCTACACCAGCATCGGCGGCCTGCCCGACTACGCCTGCGGCCCGGACGGCACCTACCGGGCCAACGCCATTTACTACAAGACCCTGTCGAGGCCCGAGCCATGATTCCCGGCGAATACCAGATCCAGGACGGCGAGATCGAACTCAACGTCGGCCGCCGCACCCTGCGCGTGACTGTGGCCAATAGCGGCGACCGGCCGATCCAGGTCGGCTCGCACTTCCACTTCTTCGAGACCAACGACGCGCTGGCGTTCGAGCGTGAGCCCACGCGGGGCATGCGCCTGAATATCGCCGCCGGCACCGCCGTGCGCTTCGAGCCGGGTCAGTCGCGCGAGGTGGAACTGGTCGAGCTGGCCGGCGACCGCCGCGTCTTCGGCTTCGCCGGCCGCATCATGGGAGCGCTGTGATGAAGATTTCCCGCCAAGCCTATGCCGACATGTTCGGCCCCACCGTCGGCGACAAGGTGCGCCTAGCCGATACCAACCTGTGGGTCGAGGTGGAGAAGGACTTCACCACCTACGGCGACGAGGTCAAGTTCGGCGGCGGCAAGGTGATTCGCGATGGCATGGGCCAGAGCCAGCTGTGTGCCGCGGACGTGGTCGACACGGTGATCACCAACGCTCTGATCATCGACCACTGGGGCATCGTGAAGGCTGATGTCGGTTTGAAAGGCGGACGTATTGCCGCCATCGGCAAGGCCGGCAATCCGGACATCCAGCCCGACGTGAGCATCGCCATCGGCGGCGCCACCGAGGTCATCGCCGGCGAGGGCATGATCCTCACCGCCGGCGGCATCGACACCCACATCCACTTCATCTGCCCGCAGCAGATCGAAGAGGCCTTGATGAGCGGCACCACCACCATGATCGGCGGCGGCACGGGCCCGGCCACCGGCACCTTCGCCACCACCGTCACCCCGGGGCCGTGGCACATGGCGATGATGCTCAAGGCCGCCGACGCCTTCCCGATGAACATCGGCTTCACCGGCAAGGGCAACGTCTCGCTGTCCGAGCCGCTGATCGAGCAGGTCAAGGCCGGCGCGATCGGTCTGAAGCTGCACGAGGACTGGGGCACCACGCCGGCGGCGATCGACAACTGTCTGAGCGTCGCCGACCAGTACGACATCCAGGTGGCGATCCACACCGACACCCTCAACGAGTCCGGCTTCGTCGAAACCACCCTCGGCGCGTTCAAGGGCCGCACCATCCACACCTACCACACCGAGGGTGCAGGCGGCGGCCACGCGCCGGATATCATCAAGGCGTGTGGATTCCCGAATGTGCTGCCCAGCTCGACCAACCCGACCCGGCCATTCACCCGCAACACCATCGACGAACACCTGGACATGCTGATGGTCTGCCACCATCTGGACTCGAGCATCGCCGAAGACGTGGCCTTTGCCGAAAGCCGCATCCGCCGCGAGACCATCGCCGCCGAAGACATCCTGCATGACCTCGGCGCCTTCTCCATGATCAGCTCCGACAGCCAGGCCATGGGCCGCGTCGGCGAAGTGATCACCCGCACCTGGCAGACCGCCGACAAGATGAAGCAGCAGCGCGGCGCACTCCCCGAAGACGGCCCAGGCAACGACAATTTCCGGGTCAAGCGCTACATCGCCAAGTACACCATCAACCCGGCGATCACCCACGGCATCAGCCATGAAGTGGGCTCCATCGAAGTGGGCAAGTTCGCCGACCTGGTGCTGTGGCGCCCGGCGTTCTTCGGGGTTAAACCGACCCTTATCTTGAAGGGTGGCGCCATCGCCGCCAGCCTGATGGGCGACGCCAACGCCTCGATTCCCACGCCGCAACCGGTGCACTACCGCCCCATGTTCGGCAGCTACGCCGGCATGCTGCATGCCACCAGCCTGACCTTTATCAGCCAGGTGGCGGCAGACCTTGGCGTGCCGCAGCAGCTTGGGCTGAAGAAACAGATCGCCGTGGTCAAAGGCTGCCGCGATGTGAAGAAAACCGACCTGATCCACAACGACTACCTGCCGAGCATCGAGGTCGACCCGCAGAACTACCAGGTGAAAGCCGACGGCCAGTTGCTCTGGTGCGAACCGGCCGAAGTATTGCCACTGGCGCAGCGCTATTTCCTGTTCTGACCTGCGGTCATGGCTTCTACGAGGACCAAGCTAGACTGCCGAATGAGGATCAAACCCCAGGAGCAACACAGCATGCGCCCTCTCACTTCAGCTCGATGGTTGGCCGGCGCACTGCTGGCCAGCAGCCTTCCCTTCGCCCAGGCGGAAACCGTGACGCCTCTGCAGGGCCAGGGCCAGGAACAGATCCAGAGCGATGTCGCCTCCTGCCAGTCGCAGGCAAGCAGCAGTACGACCAGCACCAGCAGTGATAAGAACGAGGCCAGCCGCCTGCGCGGTGCGGCCACCGGTGCGGTGGCTGGCGCGGCTGTCGCCGAGGTACGCGGCGAGCGCCATGAGGAGGCGTACGACCGCGTGGACGACGACGTGAAGGAGGAATACCGACAGAACCAGGCTCGCGACGCCGCGGCAGTCGGCGTGGTGGTCGGCGGCTCGCGCAAACGCCAGGATCGCCGTGATGACCGGAGCACCAGTGAACAGGCGCAAAGCGCCTCGAGCCAGGCCTATCTCAATTGCATGAGCAGCCGCGGCTATTCCGTCACGCCCTGAGCCTGCGCACGCTCGTCTGAATCGGAGTCCGCGCAGGGCGCGAGCCAGGTGAGCGTGAGCAAACCCTGAATCAGCGCAGCTGGCTGTCCTTGCTGCCGCGCCGGTTGTAGCCGCCAACCGCCTGCTGTTCCTTGTCGTGCTCGCTCTGGCAGGCCACGCATAGCCGCACGCCGGGCACCGCCTGGCGGCGGGCCTCTGGAATCGCTGCGTCACATTCCTCGCAGTGTTGCAGGCTCTCACCACGCGGTAGCTGGCTGCGCGCGCGGGCGATGGCGTCCTCGATACTGCTGTCGATCTGCTCCTGCACCGCGCCGTCACTGGTCCATCCGCCGGCCATGGGCACCTCCACCGGGATAGTTACCGTTCCCTTAGGTATGCGCGGCGCACCGGCCTTTTGCAAGGCCGGGTCCGGTCTCTGCGATCGAGGGTTATTCCTTCACATCCATGTATTCGCGGGCCCAGACGATGTAGTCCTCGGGCTGGGTGTACTTGTGCGACAGCTCGGAAGCGCTGAGATCGGAGGTACCGGCCGTGATCTGCCGCTGCTCGCGCAGGCAGTCGTAGGTGGCCTTGATCGCCGCAAAGTAGGCAGCATGACCGTCCACCGCGATGCGCACACCGAGCGAAGCCAGGCGCGCGTCATCGCGTAGCGACGGGTTGCCATAGGTGACTAGCATGAGCGGCACGCTGAGGTGCTCGGCAATCAGCTCCAGGTGCTCGAAGTCGCGGATCCCCACCATGCAGATGGCATCGGCCCCAGCGGCCTGGTAGGCCTTGGTACGGTCGATCACCTCACTGACATCGAGCACACCGGCATGGGTGCGGGCGATGATCGCCAGGTCCGGGTCGACCCGCGCCTCCAGCGCCGCGCGGATCTTGCCGACACCTTCGCCGACGCTGATCAGGTCGGTGGATTTGCGTCCGAACTGGGCCGGCAGCAGGGTGTCTTCCAGGGTCAGCGCAGCGATGCCAGCACGCTCCAGCTCGACCACCGTGCGCATCACATTGAGGGCGTTACCGTAGCCGTGGTCAGCGTCGGCGATTACCGGCAGACGTGCCACACGACCGATGCGGGTGGCCTGTTCGACGAACTCGCTGAGGGTGATCAGGGCGAAGTCGGGGGCAGCCAAAACTTGTAGTGAAGCTACAGAACCACCCAGGATGCCCACTTCGAAACCGAGATCAGCGGCGATCCTTGCGGACATCGGATCGAATACCGAAGCCGTGTGGTAACAGGCATTGGCATTGAGAAGCGCACGGAACTGGGCGCGGAGGTCATGGTGCGAGGTTCTTTGCATGGGATGCACTTCAATAAGGTCGTGGTCTGTTCTGTGGGGCAATTATGTAGCAAAACTACAAAATCAGTCATGTAGTAAAACTACATAAATACCTGATCAGCCTTACGTCCAGCTTTCAGCCCGCCTGGGCTCTCACAGATCTGCCGGCAATTGCGGGCCGATACCCGGCCCCGTCAGCAAGCCGTAAGCCATCCACAACACCAGCGCGGCATACACCAGGCGCGGCAGCCAGATCGCCAGCTGTTCCTGGAAGCTGGCCAGCGCCGCCGATTCGCGACTGGCATAACCGAGTAGGGTCGCGGGCAAGCTGCCGCTGGCCTCCCCGGTACGCACCAGGCCGACCAGCTGCGCCTTGCCGGGAAACTCCAGCGGCGACAGGGCCTGGGCCAACGGGGCGCCAGCCTGTACCCGTTGCTGCAAGCCGAGAAAGTCGCGGCGCAGCTGGCTGTTGCGCAGCGTCGCGCCGGCCTTGGGCAAGGCCTCGAACATCGGCAAACCAGCCTCCAGCATCAGCCCAAGGCTCTCGAAGTAATCACGCAGGTTGCGCCGCGCCAGCATCGGCCCGAACAGCGGCAGGCTCAGCAACCCGCGGTCCAGGCTACTGACCCGAGCCGCGCTGGCCGGTTGTTCCAGGCGCTGCAGCACACTTCGCCCCAGCACGAGCAGTACGCCCAGTACCAGCAAGGGCTGCAGCACGCCCCACAGGTAACCGAGCAGGCTCAGGCTGCCAGCAACCAGCGCAGGCAGGGGCTGGATCAACAGCGCCAGCAGCAACACACCCGCCGGCATCAGCAAACGCGACTTCAACGCCTTGGCCTGCGCTGCCTGGTGCGCATAGGTGTCGGCCAGGCGCCGGTACAACCGCGCGGGACTGCCGGCGCTCTGCGCGGCCTGCAGCAAGGTGACTTCCAGTGTGGAGAACAACCCTGCCTTCTGCCCCGCACTGGCCAGGTCGCAGCCCTGCTCCAGGTACCGGACCGTCGCCGCGATGCGCGCCTGGGTGGCCGGACGCAGCTGCAAGGTGGCCAAGGCACGGTCCAGCGGCAGCCCGGCCTGCTCCATCGCAGCCAGCTGGGCGAACAGGGCGGCGCGCTCGCTGAGGTCGAGCGCGGCGGACGAAGGTGACGGCATGCGGGTTATCTCGAGAGTGGTGCGCGCAGTGTAACGGCTGCAGCCAGGAGCGATCAGCGCTGAGCGGCGCGACTATCGAGCAACTCGGCCGGCAGCGGCAGATCGCTGAACCAGCGCTGATAGATGCGGGTGAAGCTGCCATCAGCCTTGATTGCCTCAAGGGCCTGTTGCCAACGCTGCACCAGCGCCGGGTCGGTGGCCTGGGAGAACGCCAGGAACGACTGGTGCTGGAGAAAACTGAACTGCGCCTCGACCTGGTTCGTGCTCATCCCTTCCAGCGCCAGGAAGTACGGCAGGGCGATCTCGCTGGAGACGATCAGGTTGATCCGCTGGCTCTTGAACATGTGCATCATCTTGTCCGGCGAGGTCACCGTGAAGATCGTGTCGAAGCCCTGGCCCTGCAGGTATTCCAGGCTGTACCACTGCCGCGGCAGCGCCAGCCTGCCCAGGCGCCGGGCATCGTCCAGGCTGTCGATACGCAGGCCGGAGTCACGCAGTGCGTAGAAGCGCGTGCGGGTTTCCATCAGCGGCCCAACCCACTGGAACAGCGCCTCGCGCTGCGCCAGGCGGACCACGGAGAACAGCCCACTATTGGCCTGCTGCTGGGCCTGGGCATAGCCGCGCGTCCACGGCACCAGCTCGATCTTGACCGGATCGCCGGTGCGCGCACTGAGTAGCTGCACGATGTCCACGGAAAAACCGCTCGGCTGGCCGTCGCGCATGAAGTTCAGCGGCGGGTTTTCTTCGCTGTAGAGCAGCAGTTGCGCCGCCTGCAACGGTTGCCAGAACAGCCAGGCCAGCAGCGCCAGTCCCAACGTCGCCATTCGCGCTAGCGGGCGCCCCATCATTTGCCCCGCTGCGCCGAGGGCTGGCTCACCTGCGGCAGCCAGCGCTGCAGGATCGCCTGCAGGCTGCCGTCATGCCGCATCCCGTCCAGTTCGCTCTGCCACTTGGCGACTAGCACGCTATCGGTCTGCGGTGAAAAGGCGATGTAGTAATCGGACTTCATGAACGCCAGGTGCGCCTGCACCTCTTCCGGGGTAAGCCCGCCGGCAGCCAGCTCTTCGCGCAAGGTGACATCCTCGGTGGCAATCAGTTTTACCCGTCCGTGCTTGAGCATGGTCACCATCTGTTTCGAACTGGGTACGCCATAGAGATTGGTGAAGCCCTTCTGCTGCAGGGTCTCGTAGGTGTACCACTGCTTGGGCAGCGCCACGGTACCACTGTGGGCAGCGGCCTCCAGGCTGTCGACGGTCAGGTGGCTGGACCTCAGCGAATAGAAGCGCGTGGAACCCTGCAGGATCGGCCCGACCCACTGGAACTGCGCTTCGCGCTCTTCGGTGCGGACCATGGAGAACAGCGCGGTATCCGGCTCGTTCTTGGCCAGGTGATAGGCGCGGGTCCAGGGCAACAGCTCGATATGCGCGGCCTGGCCGGTACGTTGGATCAGCGCCTCCACCACCGCCACGGCGTAGCCGGTGGGTTTACCGGCTTCCAGGTAGCTGGTCGGCGGTGCCTCTTCGGTCAGCAGGCGCAATTCCGCCGCCACCAGATTCGGCAACAGCTCCGCCACCAGCAGACCGACAAGCAGCCATACACGCATGTTCGCCACCCTCCCCGTCAGCAAAGCCTAGCCCAAATGACGTCTGGGCTAATGCCGAATCAGGGTTGTGCCAGCAGCAGACGGATCGGCGCTTCGTCGAGGTTGCGCTTGTCGACAAACAGGGCTGCAAGTTCGGTCAGTCGCGCGTCTGGTGGCTGGCCATGCAGGTAACGATAGGCCTGCTGCACGCTGCGATAGCCCATTTCCCGCGGCTGCTGCATCACCAGCCCGCTCAATTCGCCAGCACGCAGCGCATCGACCAGCAGCGGATTGGCATCCACGCCGATATGCACCTGCTGGCCCGCTACATGGGCGCGGCGCAGGGCGCCCAGCAGTTCCTGGGTGGTCGACTCGTTGGGGGTGAACACGCCCTGTAGCCCTTTCAGATCCTGAACCAGGCGCGACAGCCCCGGCTGATCACCGATCGGCAGGTAACGCTCCAGGACAACCTGCAAACCGCCCGCGCTCGCCGCATCGCGAAAACCGCGCTCGCGTTCGCTGGTCGACTGCACCCGCTCATCCATGCGCAGCAGGGCAACCCGGCCATGGCCACCCAGCAGGCGCGCCATGCTTTCACCGGCCTTGCGACCGGTCTGGTAGTTGTCCGAAGTAATGGCCGCCAGGACCGCATCGCCAGCGAGATCGCGGTCGATATAGAAGGTCCCGATACCCTGGGCCTTGAGCGCCGCCAGCTTGTCTTTCACCTGCGGGCCACTGGGCGCCACGATCAGCGCCCGGCAACCGTGGGCCAGCAGTTTGTCGATGATGCGCAGCTGCACCTGTTCGTCGCCATCACGCATCGGCCCGCGAAAGTACAGGCGCACCCCGTATTCCTCGGCCGCCGCCATGGCGCCCACCTGCACCTGTTTCCAGAATGCCTGGCCACCAGCGCCCGGCACCAGGCTGATGCAGTCATCCGCGAAGGCCGTACTGACAGGGAGGAGAAAACTGCATAACAACAGGCTACGGCGCAGCGCCGACGAGACAACAGCAGACATGACTGAAATTTCCGCAACAGCAGGGCGGTGAACGGAAGCTGTTTATCCCGATCAGCGAATTCCCAGGGCTTCCTACGCTAAATCTAGCACTTTGCCACCACGCTGACGCCTGCACTTTGCCCGCGCCCGACCTGTGGCATGCGATTGCGCGAGCACACTGCGCCGCTCTCGCATAAACTGCGCGGCCGTTTTTTCCCGGAGCCGTTGCAGCATGAGTTTTGATCTTCCCGCCAATGCCCTGGGCATCGACTTCGGCACCTCCAACTCCACCGTCGGCTGGTGGCGCGCAGGCAGCGAGCCCTTGCTGGAACTGGAAGACGGCAAGATCACCCTGCCCTCGGTGATCTTCTTCAATACCGAGGAGCGCCGCCCGGTCTATGGCCGCCAGGCGCTGGACGAGTACCTGGAAGGCTACGAAGGGCGCCTGATGCGCTCGCTGAAAAGCCTGCTGGGCTCCAAGCTGCTGAAAAGCGAGACCACCGTACTGGGCAGCGCCCTACCGTTTCGCGACCTGCTCGGGTTCTTCATTGGCGAGCTGAAAAAACGGGCCGAAACCTTCGCCGACCGCGAGTTCGAACAAGTGGTGCTGGGGCGCCCGGTATTCTTCGTCGACGATGACCCGGTGGCCGATGCCGAGGCCGCCAACACCCTGCTCGGCGTGGCGCAGAAGCTCGGTTTCAAGGATGTGTCGTTCCAGTTCGAGCCGATCGCCGCGGCTTTCGACTACGAGCGCAGCATCCAACGCGAAGAGCTGGTGCTGATCGTCGACATCGGCGGCGGTACTTCCGACTTCTCCCTGGTGCGCCTGGCCCCGGAGCGCCGCGAGCTGACCGACCGGCAGAGCGACATCCTCGCCACCGGCGGCGTGCACATCGGCGGCACCGACTTCGATAAGCAGCTCAGCCTGGATGGCGTGATGCCGCTGTTCGGCTACGGCAGCCGGATGAAGAGCGACGCCTTCATGCCTACCAGCCAGCACCTCAACCTGGCGACCTGGCACACCATCAACGCCGCCTACGCGCAGAAGGCCCAGCTGGCACTGAAGAGCATGCGCTATGACATCGTCGACCCGACCGGCATCGACCGCCTGTTCAAGCTGATCGAGCAGCGCGCCGGGCACTGGCTGGCGATGCAGGTGGAAGACAGCAAGATCGCCCTGACCGAGCGCGACAACCATCGCATCGACCTGGCGCGGATCGAGACCGACCTGGAAGTGCTGCTCGACCGCGCGCTGTTCGACCAGGCCATCGATGCCCTGCTGCAACGCATCCGTGACGGGGTCGAGGAGCTGCTCAAACGCGCCGGGGTCGGCCATGGTGAGATCGACACGATCTTCTTCACCGGCGGTTCCAGCAGCATTCCGGCCCTGCGCCAGAGCGTCGCCGCGTTGTTGCCCAACGCCCGCTCCACCGAAGGCAACAGCTTCGGCAGCATCGGCAGCGGGTTGGCCATCGAGGCGCGCCGCCGCTACGGCTGATCGGCCCGCCTGGCGGATCGCGACCGACGTCTCTGCGCAGCCCGGCAGAGGCGCGTTATGGTAGGCACCTCATCCTCTGTGGAGCCTGCCATGCGCGCTTTTGCCACCTGCCTGACCCTGACCAGCCTGCTCGCCCTCACCGCCTGCGATGGCGGCGCCACGGCCACCAACGCCGCCCTGCAAGCCGAACAGGCCAAGCAGGCGCAGCAGCAGATGACCCAGCTCAAGCAGCAGATCGACGACGCCAACGCCAAGAACCAGCAGCGCCTGGAACAGCTCGACCAGCAAAGCCAGTAAGCGCCTACGCGGCTAATTGCTCGCTCCCACGCTCTGCGTGGGAACGCAGTTGGACGCTCCGCGTCTGTGGGGCGCGAAGAACCCCCGATGGGATCTAACCGTTACTTGCGCGGCTTGATCTTGGCGCAGTGATCCTGCTCCGGCAGCGCGGCGGTGTACCACACGTAGTCGGCGCTGCCCGCCTCCACTTCCTTGCCCACTTCCGCCAGCACCAGCACCGCAGTGTCCTGCCCGGCGCCCAGATCGGCCAGGTGCAGCGGCACGCCCAGGTCCTTGCGCACATGGAAGGCGCCTGCCAACAACACCGCCGGTTGCGGCGCGGCCAACAGGCGCTCGGCCATGCGCCGGTCACGCTGCTGCTGCACGGCGAGCATGGCTGGCAACTGGCTTTCCGGTAGCAGGCCGCAATGCGACTCGCGGATATCGGCGAACAACGCATCCTGCACCGCCGGCGTGGTGGAAACACCAGTCGGCAAGGCCGGGCGCTGCTGGTAGATGCTCATGATCTCGCTGCGATCGAGGTTGGCCGACAGCAGCGGATACGGCTGGCGCAGCGCCTCGCTGACCAGTGCGCCGTACACCGACCAATCCCAACCCGGCTGCCAGGCCAGCGCACCGATCAGATCGACCGGCGCGTTGCCAGCACGACTCTGCGCCTGCACCTCATCCACCCGCACCTGCTGGCTGGGCGTGAGCATTTCCAGCAGCAGACTGCCCTGCGGCCGACGCGCGGCCAGCTCACGCAGCAGCCAGAGCTGCAGGGCGTGATGGTCCGGGTTGTCGTGTTGCTCGCCCACCAGCACCCGCGGCGCAACGGCCAGGCGCTCGACCAGTTGCTGCGGGCTGAGCAGCTCGCCGCTGGCGAGGTCGCGGATCTGCCCCAGTTCGGCAGCTTGACGCCCTTCGGGGCTGAGCCAGGCCGGCGGCGGCGCCATGTCATGGGACTGGCAGGCGGCCAGCAGGGCAATGCAGCAGAGCCATACAATTCGCATCATTGATCCTTCATCAAATCGACAACTGCAGGAGCCAGCTTGCTGGCGATCGGGTCGCACACCGCTGATCGCCAGCAAGCTGGCTCCTACAAAAACTGAGAGTCAGCGCGCCACGATCAGCGGATGACCGCGCTCCGGATGCTGCTGGATCAGTACCTGCAGGCCGAATACCGCCTCCAGCCCCGGCGCGTTAAGCACCTCGTCCGGAGTGCCCTGGCTGTGCGGCAGGCCGCGTTGCAGTAGGAGGATGCGGTCGCAGTAACGCGCCGCCAGGTTGAGGTCATGCAGGATCACCAGCACCGCCGCACCCTGGCTGGCGAACTCGCGCACCGCCTGCAGGATGGTGTGCTGGTGCAGCGGGTCGAGCGCCGAGGTCGGTTCGTCGAGCAGCAGGTTCTGCTCCTTCGCCCCCGGCCACAGTTGCGCCAGCACCCGCGCCAGGTGCACGCGCTGGCGCTCGCCACCGGACAACGCCAGGTAGCTGCGCCCGCGCAGGTGCTCGGCGTCGGCGGCGTGCAACGCCTGCGCGACAATCTCTGCATCGCGCACGCGGCCGCTGTCATGGGGCAAACGGCCCATGCCGACCACCTGCTCGACGCTGAAGGCAAAGCTCAGGGTCGAGTTCTGCGGCAATACCGCCAGGCGCCGTGCGCGCTCGCGGCCGTTCCACTCGGCCAGCGGCCGGCCGCCCAGCGAAACCGCACCAGAGGCCAAAGGCAGCTCGCCACTCAACGCGCCGAGCAGGCTGCTCTTGCCCGCCCCGTTGGGGCCGAGCACGCCGAACACTTCGCCGGGGCGCAGCTCCAGATCGATATCGGCCAGCACCGTGCAGCCACCGCGGCGCACGGCAAGATTTTCTGCGCGCAGCATCAGGTGCGCCCCCGTACCAGCAGATAAAGGAAGAACGGCGCACCAATCAGCGCCGTGACGATACCGATCGGCAATTCCGCCGGGGCCAGCAACAGCCGCGCAATCAGGTCGGCCAGCAGCAACAGGCTGGCGCCCGCCAGCAGCGAGGCCGGTAGCAGCACGCGGTGATCCGGGCCAACCAGCAGGCGCATCAGATGCGGCACCACCAGGCCGACGAAGCCGATCAGCCCCGCCGCTGCCACGGCCGCACCGACACCCAGTGCCGTGCACAGCACCAGCTCCAGCTTGACCCGCTCCACGTCGAAGCCCAGGTGACGCGCCTCGGATTCACCGAGCAGCAGGGCATTCAACGCCGCTGCCCTCCGGGGCAGCCACAGCGCCACGCCCACCGCCACCAGCAGCAGCGGCCACAGGCGCTGGTAACTGGCGCCGTTGAGGCTGCCGAGGTTCCAGAAGGTCAGGCTGCGCAGGGTCGCGTCGTCCGCCAGGTAAGTGAACAGGCCGACACCGGCACCGGCCATGGCGGTCATCGCCACCCCAGCCAGGAGCATGGTGGCGACGTTGGTCTGCCCGTCGCTACGGCCGAAGCGGTAGACCACCGCGGTCACCGTGAGGCCGCCGAGAAAGGCGCAGGCCGACAATAGATAAGGCGCGAACTGCGGCGACAGGCCACCCAGGTAGCTGCCGCCGACAATCGCCACCGCCGCGCCGACACCCAGGGCCGTGCACAGCACCAGTTCGCGCTTCAGCTGTTGCACATCGAAGCCCAGGTGGCGCGCCTCGGACTCGCCCAGCAGCAGGGCATTCAGCGCCGCGGCCCGGCGTGGCAACCACAGCGCCACCCCGGTGGCCACCAGCAGCAGCGGCCACAGCCGTTGGTAGCTGGCGCCATTCAGGCTGCCGAGGTTCCAGAAGGTCAGGCTGCGCAAGGTCGAGTCGTCGGCCAGGTAGGTGAACAGTCCGACACCGGCACCAGCCATGGCGGTCATCGCCACCCCTGCCAGGAGCATGGTGGCGACGTTGGTCTGCCCGTCGCTACGGCCGAAGCGGTAGACCACCGCGGTCACCGTGAGGCCGCCGAGAAAGGCGCAAGCCGACAATAAATAAGGTGCGAACTGCGGCGACAGGCCACCCAGGTAGCTGCCGCCGACAATCGCCACCGCCGCCCCAAGCGCAGCGCCGGCAGACACACCGACCAGGCCGGGATCGGCCAGCGGGTTGCGGAACAACCCCTGCATCGCCACCCCGGACAAGGCCAGCACGGCGCCCACGGCCACACCGAGCAAGCTGCGCGGCAGGCGGATCTGCCCGACGATCAGCTCGGCCTGCTGCAGACCCTCGCCATCCAGCGGCAAGCCGAACAGACGCAGGAACGCACGCAGGGTCTCGCCCAGCGGCAAGCTGACGGGCCCAAGGGCCAGGGACAGCCAGAACGCGAACAGGAGCAACAGGCCCAGTGCGATAAGCAGTGGGCGCGGGCGAATCACAGCGATCATCGGGAGGCTTCGGCGGTCAGGGCTTGCGCAGCAGGATAAAAGGCTGCGGAGAGCACGGCCAGCCCATCCGGCAAGCGCGGGCCCAAACCACCCACCAACAGGGTCGGATCGAGCGACAGCAGGCGACCGTTCTTGGCCGCCAAGGTCTGCGCCAGCGCCGGGTTCTGCTCGAGCATGGCAGCGCGCGCGGCGTCACCCTCAAGGCGACGGTCAGCGATGATCACCACCTCGGGATCGAGCGCCAGCAAGGCTTCGCTGGAGATCGCCTTGTAGCTGTTGTGCTCGGTAAGATTGCGCCCACCCGCCTGCTCGATCATCCACGCCGCCAGGGTGTCCTGGCCAGCAGCCATCGGCCCGCTGCCGACATGACCGAGCAGCATCAGCACGCGCGGCGCCGCCTGCTTGGCTTGCGCCGCGCTGACCCAGGCCGCCTGCTGCTGCAGGCGCTGACGGTAGTCAGCGAGCAACATTGCTGCCTGCGCCTCGGTGCCCAGCAACTGACCGAGACGGGTCAGGTTGTGCTCCAGGGTCGGCAGGGTCGGTTTGGCGGAGAGCTGTTCGATCTGTACCCCGGCGGCCTTGATCTGCGCCAGCACCGGTGGCGGGCCCATCTCCTCGCTACCGAGAAGAATGTCCGGGCGCAGGGCGAGAATGCCCTCGGCCGCCAGCGCACGCTGGTAGCCAATGCCGGGCAGGCTGCGCAGCGATTGCGGATACAGACTGGTGCTATCAACCCCGACCAGGCGGCTTTCGCCGCCCAGGGCCACGATCCATTCGCTGAGCGAGCCGCCAGCGCTGACCCAGCGCTGCGGCAGGGCCTCGCCCGCGATCACGACATGACTGAACAACAGGCCACTGCACAGGGCCAACAGACGTGTCAGGCGCATCATGCTTCTCCTCAGATCGCCAGAGCCGCGGCGGCTTCCGCCAGGTCACGCCATTCGGCAAGTTCCGGGATGCCCGGCTTGCGCGCACCGAACAGCTGCACCACTAGCTCGCCGTCGGCATCGAAGGCTTCCCAACTGGTGATCACGCCATCGCTACTCGGCTTGCGCACACGCCACAGCTCGGTCACGCCCGGGGTCTTCAGGTGCAGGTTGAACGCGGGGTCGAGCACGTTGAACCAGTCGCCCATCCAGCGCAGGTTGTTGACCGGGCCGGAGTGGATCTGGATGCAGTGCTGGTTGCCGACGAAGACCATGATCGGTACTTCGCGTGCACCGGCCTCTTCCAGCAGCTGCGGCAGTTCGGCGGTATCCAGCGGCTCTGCCCACTCGCGACCGGCCAGGCGCAGGGCCTGGGTACGGGCCACGTCGTGGCGCTTGAGCATGGCGAAGAAGTGGTGGGTGTCCTTCAGCTCGGCCCAGTCGGCACGCAGCGCGGCGGCATCGACGTCGACATCGGCACGCGCTGCCTTGCGCTCGGCCAGCGGTTGCAGATCCTGCTCGGCGCTCTGCTGCTCGGCGCGGAAGCGCTCGACCAGCGGCTCCCAGGCGGCCAGTTCGCTGTCTTCGGTGAGGAACACCTTGTGCACGGCCACGCCCTGGCGGTCGAACACCTGGATGCTGCGCTGGGTACCACGCGCGGTGTCTTCGGCAACCGCAAACACGCTGGCCCAGCCACCGAGGAACAGGCGCAGGTCGATGTCAGCCGACACCACCAGGCCCATCTGCCCGTTCGCCATCACCGATACGTCGCGGTAGTAGCCTTTGCGCTCATGCACGCAATGCTCGTTGCGGGTCAGCGCCATGATGTAGCCCAGCTCGCCGAGTGCCGGCAGCAGCGCGGCCCATTCCGGACGCAGCCGCTGGGCGTCAACACCGAGGCGGCTGGCGGTCAGTTCACCCTCGCTGACGCCGAGCTTGGCGGCCGCATCGCGGGCACGCAGGCCGGACTGCTCGGCGCGCAAGCGCTGCCAGTCCTGATACAGGCCGCTGGGAGTGACGGAGGGATTCGGGCTGAGACTGCTCATGGTTTTTCCTTCGACTAAATAAGACCGGCGACAGCCTGTGGCTGCGCGCCGGACGACTGCTTTTCGAGGAGCCAAGGCTACACCAACAAGAATAAAACTCCAATGCCATTGATAATGATTTGCAATTAGCGAGAAATTTCGATTAACGTGCGCCCCGCCAAATTCACCCGGCCACCAAGAGCCGAACCGCGGGAGTAACGTCATGTCCAACCCACCCTTCGCACTGCGCCCATGGATGGCGCTGCTGTTGCTGAGCCCAGCCCTGGCCTTTGCACAGACCGCCGACACCAAGGACAGCTCCACCGAACTCGCTGCCACCCAGGTCACCGGCACCGCGCCGGAAGAAACCCTGCCGACCAGCACCGAAACCACTGCCGAGACCCTCGACAAGCGTTTCATCCGCAGCTTCGACGACCTCTCGCGTCGCTCCGAGCCCGGCGTGAACTACAGCCGCACCACCGAAAGCATCAACATCCGCGGCCTTGATCGCGACCGCGTGCTGACCACCATCGACGGCATCCGCGTGCCATGGATGACCGACGGCGCACGCAGCCAGGGCCCGACCGGCGGCGCCCAGGGCGGCCTCGACTCGATCGACTTCAATGGCCTGTCGTCGGTGGACATCGTGCGCGGTTCCAACTCCAGCGTGGTCGGGTCCGGCGCCCTGGGTGGCGCGGTCGAACTGCACACCCTGAACCCGGAAGACCTGCTGCGCGAAGGCAAGGATTTCGGCAGCCTGGTGAAAACCGACTACGACAGCGTCGACAACAGCTGGGGCCTGAACGGCGCCCTGGCCGGCCGCTACAACGACACCAGCTGGCTGCTGCAAGCCGGCCAGCGTCAGGGCCACGAGCTGGAAAGCGGTGGCGACGACAACATCTACGGCACCTCGCGCACCGAGGCCAACCCGGCCGACACCGATCAGCAAAGCCTGCTGGTCAAGGTGCAGCAGCGCTTCGACGGCGGCCACAAGGTCGGCCTCACCGGCGAATTCTTCGAGCGCACCAACGACATCGACACCCGCACCAACCAGGGCACCAGCTACCTGCTGGGCGAAAACAGCACCGAAGAGAACAACAAGCGCGAGCGCCTGTCCGTCGACTACGACTACCAGGCCGAAGACAGCAACGGCCTGATCGACACGGCCCACGCCATCGGCTACTGGCAGAAACTGCGCCGCCACGACGACCAGAACGGCATCCGCACCGTCACCGACGCGCGCGCCAACGTGCCGGATTCCGTGTTCCAGATGTTCGGACTGCCGGGCAACCCGTACAAATACCCGAGCGGTGCCTTCGGTCGTGACAACCAGATCGAGAAAGAGCTGTACGGCACCTCCGGCAACGTCGGCAAGACCATCGACATCGCCGGCCTGCCGAACAAGCTGACCCTGGGTGGCGAGATCTACCAGATCAACACCGAGCAGGTTTCCGAAGGCTACGACAATTGCCTGGACGTCTCGATCGACCCGAGCAACCCGATGTACATGGGCCCGGCCGCTTGCGACTTCCTGCACACCAACCAGGCCGACATGCCGAAAGCCGAAGGCAGCCAGTGGGCGGTATTCGCCACTGACGAAATCAGCTTCGCCGACGGCCGTTTCAAGCTGACCCCCGGCCTGCGCTACGACGCTTACAAGCAGGACCCGCAAGCCACCAGCGACTTCGACAACAACGTCAACCCGGCGAACGACGACACCCTGCAAAGCAGCAAGGACCACAAGCTCTCCGGCAGCCTGCTGGCCACCTGGCAGGTTGCCGAGGAAGCCATGCTGTACGCCCAGTGGGCGCAAGGTTTCAAGGCACCCGACGCAACCCAGCTGTACATGAACTACGGCGCCGAAGGCAGCTACCTGCGCGTGGGCAACTCCGACCTCAAGCCGGAAGAAAGCAACGGCTACGAGATCGGCGCGCAACTGGGTAACGACAAGCTGGGCGGTTCGCTGAGCCTGTTCGATAACCACTACAAGAACTTCATCGACGACGACGTCACCCTCAGCGCTGCGGAAATCGCCGACCTGGGCCTGGACGCAGCCAACTACCCGTACGGCGTGACCCGCACCGAGAACCGCGCCAAGGTGCAGATCTACGGTGCCGAAGCCGCCGCTCACTGGGAGTTCGTGCCGCACTGGAAAGTCTGGGGCTCGCTGGCCTGGGCGGAAGGTGAAGACCGCGAAACCAATCAGTACCTCAGCTCCGTGGCCCCGCTCACCAGCATCCTCGGCCTGAGCTACGAGCGTGACCGCTACGGCGCCGACCTGATGCTGACCGCCGCCGCAGCGCGCGACAAGGTAGAGACCGACGGCGACTTCGAAGCGCCGGGCTACGGCGTGGTCGACCTGACCGGCTACTGGAAACCGGGTGCGCTGGATGGCGTGAAACTGCAGGCCGGCCTGTTCAACGTGCTGGACAAGAAGTACTGGAACGCGCTGAACGTGCCGACCAGCACCCTGGTACAACCGGACGACTACTACAGCGAAGCGGGCCGCAGCTTCCGCGTGTCGGCATCCTGGCAGTACTAAGACGAGTAACACCTGCGCACGGATGCGCGCCCTACCCTATCGCCATGCAGGTGCGGGATAATCCCGCTCCCTGCGTGGAGATACCGATGAAGCTTTTATGCGCTCCGGATGAACTGGTCGAAGGCCAGAGCCGGGGCTTTTCCGTTTCAGGAGTGCAGTTGCTGGCCGTGCGCCGCGACGGACGCGCCTATGTCTACCGCAACCGCTGCCCACACCGGGGCCTGAGCCTGGAGTGGCGGGCAGACGACTTCCTCGATGCCAGCGGCAGCATGCTGCAGTGCGCCCATCATGGCGCGCTGTTCCTTATAGAAAGTGGCGAGTGCGTTACCGGCCCCTGCGCCGGTGAATCACTGCAGGCGATCGATTGCCACGAGGATGCCGCCGGCATCTGGATCAATCCGTAGGTTCAACCCGTAGGAGCGAGCTCTGCTCGCGAACAATCCAGGCTGACCGGCATCCCGCTCCTACAACAGCACGTCCAGGCGCCGTACCAGGCGTATCTCCTGCGGCGTGATCTCAGCGCCATAGGCCAGCACCTCGACACCCGCCGCCTTGGCCAGGCGCAGGCCCGCCGCATAGGCCGGATCGATTTCCTCAGCCGCGCGCACCGCTTCGACTCCCGACAGGTTCACGCAGTACAGCTGCACCGCCCGCAAGCCCTGCTGCGCAAGCAGCGCCAACTCGCGTAGGTGCTTGGTGCCACGCGTGGTCACGGCATCCGGGAACGCTGCCACAGGCGTAGCGGGAAAGCCCAGTGTCACGCTCTTCACCTCGACGAATACCGCGCCCTCGGCATAATCCAGGCGAAAGTCCGCCCGGCTGTTTTCCACGCCATAGGCCACTTCGCGCTTGAGCCCGTCGAACCCCTGCAATTCCGTGATAACTCCGGCCCGCAGCGCCTCTTCGACCAGAGCATTGGCCCGCGCGGTATTGATGCAGGCGAGTCGCCCCTGCGGCGTCTCGCCCAGCTCCCAGGTGCCTGGCAGCTTGCGCTTGGGGTCGTTGGAACGACTGAACCAGACTCGGCAGCCCTCGCTCATGCAATTGAGCATCGAGCCGGTATTGGGGC
>JBBNAI010000271.1:0-4430 GCA_037994305.1 Pseudomonas sp.
CCTCCAGGTGACGCGAGATGTTCTCCAGCATGACGATGGCGTCGTCGACCACGAAACCGGTGGCGATGGTCAGGGCCATCAGCGTCAGGTTGTTGACCGAGAACCCGGCCAGGTACATCACGCCGAACGTGCCAATCAATGACAGCGGCACGGCCACTGACGGAATGAGGGTGGCCGAAACCTTGCGCAGGAACAGGAAGGTCACCAGTACCACCAGGCCGATGGCCAGCATCAGCTCGAACTGCACATCGCTGACGGCGGCACGGATGGTCTGCGTGCGGTCGGTCAGCACCTTGACTTCAAGCCCTGCTGGCAAGGCGGCAGTGATCTGCGGCAGCAGGTACTGAATGCGGTTGACCACGTCGATGACGTTGGCCCCGGGCTGGCGCTGGATGGTCAGCAGCACGGTCTCGTTGAGGTCGGCCCAGGCGGCCAGGCGGTCGTTCTCGGCGCCATCGACGATCTCGGCGACATCCTGCAGGCGCAGTGGCGCGCCGTTCTCATACTTGAGGATCAGCGAACGGTACTCGCCGGCGCTCTTCAACTGGTCGTTGGCATCCAGTTGCGAGACCCGGGTCGGGCCGTCGAAGTTGCCCTTGGGCTGGTTGACGTTCGAGGCCGTGATCAGCGTGCGCACATCGGCCAGGTTGAGGCCGTGGCTGGCCAGCGCCTCCGGGTTGACCTTGATGCGTACCGCCGGGCGTTGCCCGCCAGCCAGGCTGACCAGGCCGACGCCGCTGATCTGCGCCAGTTTCTGCGCCATGCGCGTATCGATCAGGTCGTGTACTTCCGTCAGCGGCAAGGTCTTGGAGCTGATCGCCAGGGTCAGCACCGGGGTGTCGGCCGGGTTGACCTTGTTGTACACCGGTGGCGCGGGCAGGTCGGTCGGCAACAGGTTGCTCGCTGCGTTGATCGCCGCCTGCACCTCCTGCTCGGCCACGTCCAGATTGATGTCGAGGTTAAAGCGCAGGGCGATCACCGAGGCACCGCCGGAGCTGGCCGAGGACATCTGTTTGAGGCCCGGCATCTGCCCGAGCTGGCGTTCCAGTGGTGCGGTGACCGCACTGGTCATGACCTCCGGACTGGCGCCGGGATAGAGCGTCATCACGCGGATGGTCGGGTAGTCCACTTCCGGCAGCGCCGAAACCGGCAACATGCGGTAGGCAATCAGGCCGGTGAGGAAGATCGCCACCATCAACAGCGTGGTGGCGACCGGACGCAGGATGAACAGGCGTGAAGCGTTCATGCGTCTTTCTTCGCCGGCGCCTTGTCGGCAGCATTCACTGCCTTGCCGCTGTCGTCGATTTCCTGCACTGCGCTGCCATCCTTGAGCTTGTCGGTGCCTTCCAGCACCACGCGATCACCCACGGCCAGGCCTTCGCTGATCAGCGTGGTGGCTCCATCGCTGGCGCCTACCGTGACCCTGCGCACCTGCACCTTGTGCTCCGCGTCGACCAGGAAGACGAAGGTCCCGCGCGAACCGAACTGCAGCGCTGCCGAGGGAATCAGCGTGGCGCCGGCACGGGTTTCCACGCGCAGACGGACATTGACGAACTGGTTGGGGAACAGTTGCTCGCTGGCATTTTCAAAGCGTGCCTTGAGCTTGACCGTGCCGGTAGCGGTGTCGATCTGGTTGTCCAGGCTGTGCAGAACACCATCGGCCAGTTGCTGCTGCTCGCCACGGTCCCAGGCCTGCACCCGCAGCTTCTGGTTGGCGCGCACCTTGGCCAGCACCGGTGGCAGTTCGCCCTCAGGCAAGGTGAAACTGACGGCAATCGGTTCGACCTGGGTGATCACCACCAGCGGCGTGGTGTCGCTGCTCTTGACCTGGTTGCCGAGGTCAACCTGGCGCAGGCCAACGCGCCCGGAGATTGGGGCGCGAATACGGGTGAAATCGAGATTGAGGCGGGCATCGGCGACGGAGGCCTGGTTATTCTTCACCGTACCGCGGTACTGGCCAACCAAGGCGTCCTGGGTATCCAGGGTCTGCTTGGCGATGGAGTCTTCGGCATACAGGCCTTTATAGCGGGCCAGGTCGATCTCGGCGTTCTGCAACTGTGCCTGGCTCTGCGCCAGGGTACCTTCGGCCTGTTGCAGCGCTATCTGGTAAGGGCGCGAATCGATCTGCGCGAGCGGCTCGCCGGCCTTGACCAGTTGGCCTTCCTCGAACAATACCTTGGTCAGTTCCCCGTCGACCCGGGAGCGCACGTTTACGGTGTTCAGCGCCGTTACAGTGCCCAGTGCCTTCAGTTCGATATTGAAGTCGCCACGTGTCACGCTGGCCAAACGTACCGGTACCGGTCCCTCGTCACGGTCCCATGGCCCTTTCTGCCCCGCTTCGCCCTGCGGTTTTGCCGGCCACTGCCACCAGAGCAGAAGGAGTACAGCGAGCACAATCAGAGCGATCAGCCACGTGCGGGAAAAGCGTGGCGCAGAGCGTATATCGGGCATGGGGTCGGGGTCACTTTCCTGGAGAGCGTGAACGATAATTACTCTGTGCTGCCAGGCAAAGGGTCTTTACCGCCTATTTACCCTTAATTGACGTAACAAGGCGTTTAAAGTTTGCAAATGAAAACGGCCTGCATGGCAGGCCGTCGAAGCACGCGGATACGCTTATTTCAGCGCAGCGATGGCCGCATCGTAGTTCGGCTCGTCGGCGATTTCGCCTACCAACTCGCTGTGCAGCACCTTGTCATTCTCGTCCAGCACTACCACCGCACGCGCCGCAACGCCTACCAGCGGGCCGTTGCCGAAGGCTACGCCGTAGTTCTGGAGGAAATCGGCGCCGCGCATGGTCGACAGGTTAATCACGTTTTCCAGGCCTTCGGAACCGCAGAAGCGCGCCTGGGCGAACGGCAGGTCGGCCGAGATGCACAGCACCACGGTGTTGGCCAGCTTGCTCGCTTCGGTATTGAACTTGCGTACGGAGGTGGCGCAGGTTGGCGTGTCGACGCTTGGGAAGATGTTCAGCACTTTGCGCTTGCCGGCCAGGCTGGCCAGGCTCACGTCAGAGAGGTCCTTGCCGACCAGGCTGAATGCCGGAGCCTGCTGACCGGCTTGCGGCAATTGGCCGTTGATCTGGATCGGGTTGCCCTTGAGGGTTACTTGAGCCATTTGAGTTGTCCTTATCGCTGGAGTTGAGCCCGACGCCCGAGCATCGAGGCTGGGAAAATGACTGACCGGTTGGGCCGGCATTCAGTGGTGATGGAGGGTAGCGCGATTGGCCTCGGCAAACAAAAAAGGCCTGCATTTTCTGCAGGCCTTTTTATTGGACAAGCGAAGCATCACTCCATGTTCTTTGGCCGATCAGGCGCTGGCTTGCAGCGCTACCTGCGGATTGGGATGGAAGAACACATGCTCGAGAATCGGCCCGACCGCCACTTCGCCGATTTCCTCGTAGCCCTGGCGTTTGTAGAACTCCAGGTAATGCGGGTTGCCGGTGTCGAGCACCACGCCCTGCGAGCTGGAGTCCTCGGCGCACCAGTTGTGCAGCGCCGCCAGGAGCTGTTCGCCAAGGTGCTGGCCCTGGAACTCCGGGTGCACGCCAATCAGCGGCAGCACGTGATACGGCCCAGGCGGCAGGCAGGCGAGCACCGCGTCGTGGTATTCGAGGTAGCGCTTGGTGCAGCGAAAGCCGGTGGTCATCAACATGCGCAGACGCCAGCCCCAGCTCTCGGTAATCCCCAGGCGCCGCTGTGGCGGCGCGATCAGGGCGATGCCGACCAGACGCTCTTCGATCACCAGGCCAATGGCCGGCAGGTCTTCGGCAAAATGCTGGTGAACCAGCTCGCGCACCGTGGCGCGCACACGCTGGTCGAACCCCGGCCGTTCGCTTTCGAACAGATAGGCAAAGGTCGGGTCATGGCGATAGGCGTGGTACAGCAACGAGCGGGCTTCACGAACGTAACCGTGTTGCAGCATGCGGACTTCGGCGGTGCGATGGGGCATCAGGCTGACCTCTGTTGTTATAGGTTTTGAGCGTGCTCGGCGCGGAGGCTGCAGAACAGGTTCGTACGGGTCAGGAGCCAAGGTAGCACCCGTCTTCCGGCGCTGCCAGACGCTGGCCGTCGCCCGATGACTGGGCTAGCATCGCCCTTTTCCCCGCAGGGTGCTCCCCATGAAGATCGTTTCCTTCAATATCAACGGCCTGCGTGCCCGCCCTCATCAACTGGCGGCATTGATCGAAAAGCATCAGCCGGATGTGATCGGCCTGCAGGAAACCAAGGTGGATGACCCACAGTTCCCCGAGGCGGAAATCCGTGCGCTCGGCTACCACGTGCATTACCACGGGCAGAAAGGCCACTACGGCGTCGCCCTGCTCTCGCGCCAGGCGCCGCTGGAGCTGCACAAGGGTTTTCCCGGTGATGATGAAGAGGCCCAGCGCCGCTTCATCTATGGCACCTACGCCGACGAGCACGGCAATCCGGTGA
>JBBNAI010000272.1:0-2012 GCA_037994305.1 Pseudomonas sp.
GGGCCGGCCAGCGGCTTGGCCTTGATGCCGCCGGCCTTGGCGCCGGCGCGTGCCTCTGCCAGGTCCCGGCCCAGCGCGTCGCTGTCGCGCTCGCGTGCGCTCTGGCTGTTCTGCAGATCGCTGCCCTGGCTGCCGCCCATATTGCCCTGCTTACCGGCGCCGCTCTGGCTGGCTTCCTGCTGCTGGTCAGCCTGCAAGTCCGCGCCGCTGCGGGAGCTCTGCTTGCTGCCGCTCTGCGTCATCGATTGCTTGCTGTCCCTGCTGTTGTCGTCCTTGTTCGTGGCCATGACTATCTCCTGAAATAAAAGAGGTGGCCCCGCCAGCCGCAGCCAGTGAGGGGTGTTGCCATCCTATTCCTACAATCACCTACTGGGGCATCGGTGCGCAGGCCCCATGCCTGTAAGACTACTCCCGCACGAGTTGCCATTCAACATACGACGCGCTTGCTGGGGTTGCTGGGGTCAGGCCTGCATTCGTGCGCTTTTGCTCTCAGACTACGCGAAATGCGCAGGAATGCAGGCCTCGTATCTTACTCATACCGAGATCATTGCGGATAAAATCGCGGAGGAATCGGTCGGACAGGGTGATGCTGGCCAGGCCTTAGGTCCTTGAACCTGTGGGTCAGATAAGCACCCCTGTTCGTTTTCGTTTCTCAGTCCGTACGGTAACTTAGGCCAGCACGGCAGCGTGCTTGAGAGCCTGCATACGAGGAAGGACAAAACGAGATGAATCAGATCAGCCCTGTAGTTGGTATTGATGTCAGTAAATTGAAGCTCGATGTGGCTCTGCTGGTGCAGGGCAAAGTCAGGAGCAAGGTGGTGAGCAACAACCCTGCCGGGTATGCGGATTTGCGCGCCTGGTTGCTGAAATATGGGCAGGTGTTGTCCGGATTGCCGGTCTGCATGGAGGCGACCGGCCCGTACAGCGAGCCGGCGGCGATCGCTTTGAGCGATATGGGGATGGCGGTGAGCGTGGTCAATCCGGCACGCGTCAAAGGATTTGCGCAAAGCGAGATGCTGCGTAACAAGACAGATCGCGTCGATGCGGCGTTGTTGGCCCGTTTTTGCGCCGTCATGCAACCGGAGCCTTGGACGCCACCTTCCTTGCCCCATCGTCAGTTGCGGGCGTGGGTTGAGCGCCTGCAGGCGCTCAAGGAGATGCGGCAACAGGAAAGTAATCGTCTGCAGGGCCATGAGTTGCTCGGCGAACCTGCACTGACGCGCAACGTCCAGCAGCACATCGATTGGCTCGATGCGCAGATTAAGCAGCTGGAAAAAAACATTGACGACCATATTGACCAGCATCCGGCATTGACGCGTGACGCGGAACTGATCAGCACCATTCCTGGTGTCGGCGCGACGACTGCGGCAAAAGTGCTGGCCTATGCGGGCGATATCCGGCGCTTCAGCAACGCCAAGGCGCTCGCCGCCTTTGCCGGCGTCACGCCGCGCCAGCGCCAGTCCGGCACCTCGGTACGTGGTCGAACGACGATCAGTCGATGCGGCCACCAGCTGCTACGGACTGCGCTTTATATGCCGGGGCTGGTGGCACGTCGACGCAACCCCGTCTTGAAGGCCTTCGGGGATCGCCTGCAGGCCAATGGGCTAGCCCCCAAAGCCGTCATCGGTGCCGTCATGCGGAAATTGATACACACCATTTACGGCGTAGTTACCTCCGGAAAGCCATTTGATCCGCTCGTCGCAAACAAAAAGCTTGATTTTCAAGACGGTATCTGACCCCAGTTTAGTCGCCGAGGGCGGCGAGCAGTTCGGCTTGGTGCTCGGCGGCGAGGGCGTTGCTGAGCTCGGTCAGGTCGCCATCCATGATGAAGTCGAGCTTGTAAAGCGTCAGGTTGATGCGGTGGTCGGTCATGCGCCCTTGCGGGAAGTTGTAGGTGCGGATGCGCTCGCTGCGGTCGCCGGATCCGATGAGGCTCTTGCGGGTGGCCGCTTCTTTCGATTGCTGCTCGCGCATCTGCACGTCTTTGATGCGCGCGGCCAGCACTTTCAGGG
>JBBNAI010000273.1:0-1062 GCA_037994305.1 Pseudomonas sp.
AGGCCCAGGCCCAGGTGCCGGCGCTGGAGAACGTGAAGAACATTATCGCCGTGGCCTCCGGCAAGGGCGGTGTGGGCAAGTCGACCACCGCGGCCAACCTGGCCCTGGCCCTGGCTCGCGAAGGCGCACGGGTTGGCATCCTCGATGCGGATATCTACGGCCCGAGCCAGGGCATCATGTTCGGCATCGCCGAGGGCACCCGGCCGAAGGTGCGCGACGAGAAGTTCTTCGTACCGCTGGAGGCGCATGGCGTACAGATCATGTCGATGGCCTTCCTCACGGATGAGAACACCCCGGTAGTTTGGCGTGGACCGATGGTTTCCGGCGCGCTGCTACAGCTGATCACCCAGACCGCCTGGGACAACCTCGACTACCTGGTGGTGGACATGCCGCCAGGTACCGGCGACATCCAGCTGACCCTGGCGCAGAAGGTGCCGGTGGCCGGCGCGGTGATCGTCACCACGCCGCAGGACCTGGCCCTGCTCGACGCCAAGAAAGGTGTGGAGATGTTCCGCAAGGTCAACATTCCGGTGCTTGGCGTGGTCGAGAACATGGCCGTGCACATCTGCTCCAACTGCGGGCATGCCGAGCACCTGTTCGGCGAAGGCGGCGGCGAGAAGCTGGCCAACCAGTACGGCGTCGACCTGCTGGCCTCATTGCCGCTGTCGATGGCCATCCGCCTGCAGTCGGACGGCGGCAAGCCGACCACCATCGCCGATCCGGAAAGCCAGATCGCCATGATCTACCAGGAAATGGCCCGCTGCGTCGGCGCGCGCATCGCCCAGAGCGGCTTGGGTGCGAGCGCCATGCCCAGCATTGAAATATCCGACGACTGATACCCGCTTTTGTAGGAGCCAGTTTGCTGGCGATCCCAGGGCTTGCTGAGCGCGGATCGCCAGCAAGCGGGTCCTGCAGACGAGGGGCCTTTGAAGCGCGCCTTGCCTCCCGGTAAGATGCGCGCTCAGTTTTTCACCACACCTTGAGTCAGGACGCCCGCCATGAGCATCAAATCGGACAAGTGGATTCGCCGCATGGCCCAGGAACACGGGATGATCGAGCCCT
>JBBNAI010000274.1:0-9470 GCA_037994305.1 Pseudomonas sp.
CCCTGCAGGCCAGCGCTGCGTAGGGCGGCAACCCGCGACACTGGCAACGCGGGTTTCACCCGCCATACCCGCTGCGCGTCGACAGCGCTCTTGTAGGAGCCAGCTTGCTGGCGATGCTCTTGCTGGCTAGCACCGGATCGCCAGCAAGCAGGCTCCTACAGGGATACCTGCCAATCGGCGGGACGCCCCCCTCTACCCTTTGGGGAAAGGGGCTGGGGGTGAGGGGCATGGGGCCGCGACGGTGCTGGCCTGAAAACTCGCCCCTCACCCTAACCCTCTCCCCAAAGGGGCGAGGGGATAAAAGCCAGAGCCTGGATCACCCGCAAGCGGCTCCTGCTGGCAATAAACAGCCGGCATAAAAAAGCCCCGCCGAGGCGGGGCTTTTCAGGTCAGGGTGAAGATCAGGCCGGGGTGGCCAGTTTCTTCAGCTCCTGGTCGCGCAGCTCGCGGCGCAGGATCTTGCCGACGTTGGTGGTCGGCAGGCTGTCGCGGAACTCGACCGAACGCGGCACCTTGTAACCGGTGAGGTTGCCACGCATGTGCTCCATCACCTGGTCCTTGGTCAGGCTTTCGCCCGGTTTGACCACCACGAAGACCTTGATCGCCTCGCCAGAACGCTCGTCCGGCACACCGATGGCCGCACACTGCAGCACACCCGGCAGGGTGGCGAGCACGTCTTCCAGCTCGTTCGGGTACACGTTGAAGCCGGACACCAGGATCATGTCCTTCTTGCGGTCAACGATGCGCATGAAGCCGTCGTCCTGGATGATGGCGATGTCACCGGTCTTCAACCAGCCTTCGGCATCGATCATTTCGTCGGTGGCTTCCTGGCGCTGCCAGTAGCCTTTCATCACTTGCGGGCCCTTGACGCACAGCTCGCCACGCTCGCCCAGCGGCAGGTCGTTGCCGGCATCGTCGATGACCTTGCACAGGGTCGACGGAACCGGGATACCGATGGTGCCGATCTGGATGTTCTGGAACGGGTTCACCGAGACCACCGGGCTGGTTTCGGTCATGCCGTAACCTTCGCAGATGGCGCAGCCGGTGACTTCCTTCCAGCGCTCGGCACTGGCCAGTTGCAGGGCCATGCCGCCGGACAGGGTCAGTTTCAGCGCGGAGAAGTCCAGGTTGCGGAACGCCTCGTTGTTGCACAGGGCCACGAACAGGGTGTTGAGGCCGACGAAGGCGCTGAACTTCCAGTTGCTCAGTTCCTTTACGGTGCCCGGCAGGTCGCGCGGGTTGGTAACCAGGATGTTGTGGTTACCGGTCAGCATCATCGCCATGCAGTGAAAGGTGAAGGCGTAGATGTGGTACAGCGGCAGCGGGCAGATGACGATCTCACTGCCTTCATTGAGGTTGGAGCCCATCAGCGCCTTGGATTGCAGCATGTTGGCGATCAGGTTGCGGTGCGTCAGCATCGCCCCCTTGGCCACGCCGGTGGTGCCGCCGGTGTACTGCAGCACGGCTACGTCGTTGCCAGCCGGGTTGCCTTCAGTGACAGGCTTGCCACGACCCAGGGCCAGGGCCGCGTTGAACTTGACGGCGTGCGGCAGGTTGTAGGCCGGCACCATCTTCTTCACGTACTTGACCACGGCGTTGACCAGCAGGCGCTTGAGCGGCGGCAGCAGGTCGGCTACCTCGGTGACGATGACGTGCTTGACGCCGGTCTTGGGCAGCACTTCCTCGGCCAGGTGAGCCATGTTGGCCAGGCACACTAGGGCTTTGGCGCCGGAGTCGTTGAACTGGTGTTCCATCTCCCGCGCGGTATACAGCGGGTTGGTGTTGACCACGATCAGGCCGGCACGCATGGCCCCGAATACCACGACCGGGTATTGCAGGATGTTCGGCAGCTGCACGGCGATACGGTCGCCGGGCTTGAGATCGGTATGGCTCTGCAGGTAGGCGGCGAATGCGCCGGAGAGCTCGTACATCTCACCATAAGTGAGTGTCTTGCCCAGGTTGCTGAAAGCAGGCTTGTCGGCAAAGCGTTGGCAGGACTGCTTCAGTACGGTCTGAATATTGGGGTACTGGTCGGCATCGATCTCGGCAGCGATCCCGACAGGGTACTTGTCCTTCCAGAAGTTATCGGTCATGGAAGCCTACTCCTGAGCTACAGCTATGTTCACCGCGCGGATGGCGGCGATTTGTTGTGATGAGTGTGCCTTCTTTTGGCACAGGGTGCGGCAAAAAAGCGCGCCGAGAGTAGCAGCTTTGCCTAGGAGCGACCAGCACCAAAGTAGCCCTTACTGGTCAAAAAAATGACCGATCATCGCTGATCGGTCATTTTCTCAGGCGCCGCGCTGAAACCCAGACTAGACCAGGCTTCAGCGGCGTTTCACGCGATGTCGCGCAACTCGCGACGAAGGATTTTGCCGACCGGGGTCATTGGCAGGGCATCCTTGAAGACGATGTGCTTGGGAACCTTGTAGCCGGTGAAGTTCTCGCGGCAATACGCCTTGATCTCTTCGGCGGTGACCCCGCCCTCGCGGGCGACGATGAACAGCTTGACCGCCTCGCCGGATTTCTCGTCCGGCACGCCGATGGCCGCGCAGCTGGCCACCTGCGGGTGGGCCATCATCACGTCCTCGATTTCGTTGGGGTACACGTTGAAGCCGGAGACGATGATCATGTCCTTCTTGCGGTCGACGATGCGCACGTAGCCGTCCGGATCGATCACTGCGATGTCGCCGGTCTTGAACCAGCCTTCGGCGTCGAGCACTTCGGCGGTCGCTTCCTCGCGCTGCCAATAGCCTTTCATCACCTGCGGGCCCTTGATGCACAGCTCGCCACGCTCACCGATCGGCTGCTCGACGCCCTCGTCGTCGATCACCTTGAGCGCGGTGCCGGCCACCGGGATACCCACGGTCCCCAGGCGCGCCAGGGCGCCGTAGCAGTTGGTGGTCGCCACGGGAGCGGTTTCGGTCAGGCCGTAGCCTTCAACCACGGCGCAGCCGGTGACCTGCTGCCAGCGCTCGGCAGTGGCCTTGGACAGGGCCGTGCCGCCGGAGTTGGTCAGCTTGAGGCGGGAGAAATCCAGGTTCTTGAACTCGGGGTTATCCATCAGCGCGACGAACAGGGTGTTGAGGCCCAGGAACGCGGAGAACTGCCACTTGCCCATTTCCTTGATGAAGCCGGGAATGTCGCGCGGGTTGGTGATCAATACGTTGTGGTTGCCGCTGACCATCATGCCCATGCAGTTCGCGGTGAAGGCATAGATGTGATACAGCGGCAGCGGCGCGATCATGATCTCGCCGCCTTCACGCATCAGCGGCATGCCGTCGGCGCCCTGCTGCTGCAGGCAGTTGTGCACCTGCTGCATGTTCGCCACCAGGTTGCCGTGGGTGAGCATGGCGCCCTTGGCCACGCCGGTGGTGCCGCCGGTGTACTGCAGCACGGCCACATCATCCGGGCCGACCTTGACTGGTTTCAGCGCATGGCCGCGGCCACTGCTGAGCACGCTCTTGAAGGACAGAGCCTGGGGCAGGTGGTAATCCGGCACCATCTTCTTGACCTTCTTCACCACGGTATTGACCAGCCAGCCCTTGAGGCTCGGCAACATGTCGCCCATGCGTGCTTCGATCAGGTACTCGATCTGCGTGTCGGGCAGCACGTCCTGCACCGACTTGCCGAAGGTATTGAGGTACACCAGGGCACGCACACCGGCATCGTTGAACTGGTGGCGCATCTCGCGCACGGTGTACAGCGGGTTGGTGTTGACCACGATCAACCCGGCGCGCATGGCACCGAAGACGGCGATCGGGTACTGCAGGATATTGGGCATCTGCACGGCGATACGGTCGCCGGGCTTGAGGTCGGTGTTCTTTTGCAGCCAGGCGCCGAAGGCCGCCGAGTAACGATCCAGCTCGGCGTAGGTCAGCGTCACGCCGAGGTTGCTGAAGGCCGGACGGTCGGCGAACTTCTTGCAGGAACGCTCGAATACTTCGACCACCGAGCGGTAGGTGGTGAGATCGAGCTGGTTGGATACCCCAGCCGGGCGTTTGTCGTCCCAGAAGTCAGGTTGCATTGTTTTTATTCCCCTTGACCTAATGTCTGAACCATCCCGCTGCATGGGGAAGGCATCGCCGGAACTTAGCAGCTCTGCCGGGTCAGGCAAATAGCTGGCGGGTGTCATTGATCATGTGAATCTTGCCGAAGATACAGCGCCACGCTTGCTAGCTTTAGTTGTAACTATCCATGTGTCTGCCCGGACCTTCTTCCTGCCCATGCACTTGCGCCTGTTCGCTGCCCTGCTTTCGCTCGTTCTGCTGCCAGCCACGGCGGCCGAGTTGCGCCTGGCCACTCTGGAATATCCGCCCTACTGCTCCCAGCTGCTGCCCGGCGGCGGCAGTATCGTCGAGCTGACCACCCGCGCCTTCGCCACCCAGGGCCAGCATGTGCGTATCGACTTCCTGCCCTGGGCGCGGGTACGCGCGGACCTGCACAGCGGTGTCTACCAGGGCGCCCTGGCGCTATGGCCGCAGGAAATCATGGAGGAAAAGCTCAACGCTTCACGCCCGCTGTTCTACAGCCAGCTCGGCGTATTCGTAAGGCGCAGCAAACCGGTGCACTTTCGCCAACCCAGCGATCTCAAAGGGCTCAAGGTCGGCACCGTGCGCGGGTATGGATACCCGCCGAGCATCCTGCGCTCGGGCATCGCCACCGAAGAGGCGGTGGACGACATCAGCAATCTGCGCAAGCTGGAAGCCCGGCGTTTCGACCTGGTGCTGCTGGAGCGCACCGTCGGTGAATACCTGATCGCCAGTGATGATGAACTGCGCGGCAAGCTGGTGTGGCAGGAACCGGCCCTCGAGCGCCTGCCCCTGTTCATCGGCTTCCGCCCACAAACACCCGGCCAGCCCGACTGGGCGGCGATATTCGAGCGCGGCCTGCGCGAACTGCATGCCAGCGGCGAGTACATGCAGATCCTGCGGCGCCACGCGCCGCCACAGTAGTCGTGCCCCGTTGGGCTTTGCCGGATTCGGCCAGCCATGCACAATGCCGCTTTCCCCACGGACAAGGACCTTCCATGCAGCACCATGCGTTCTGGCTCGCCGCCAGTGATGGGGCCCAGCTCTATCTCAATCGCTGGTTCACCGAGCAGCCGCCCAAGGCGGTGGTGATGATCGCCCACGGCATGGCCGAGCACAGTGCGCGCTATGCCCGCCTGGCTGAAGTGCTGGTGGCGGATGGATTCGAGGTCTACGCCCATGACCAGCGCGGCCATGGCCGCACTGCCGAACAGGGTGTACTGGGGCTGTATGCCGACCGCGACGGCTGGAACAAGGTGGTCGGCGACCTGGCCAGCCTCAACCACCATATCCGCCAGCAGCACCCGCAGGCGCCGATCATCCTGCTTGGCCACAGCATGGGCAGCTACATCGGCATGGCCTACCTGATGCAGCACAGTTGCAGCCTGCAGGGCGCGATCCTGTCCGGTTCCAATTACCAGCCACTGGGCCTGTACCAAGCCGCCAGCCTGCTGACCCGCTTCGAACGCTGGCGCCTGGGCCCGAATGCGCGCAGCAAGCTGATCGACTTCCTCTCGTTCAGCTCGTTCAACAAGGCCTTCCAGCCCAACCGCACAGCCTTCGACTGGCTCAGCCGCGATCCGGCGGAAGTCGACAAGTACGTCAACGATCCCCTGTGCGGCTTTATCTGCTGCAACCAGCTGTGGGTCGATCTGATCCACGGCTTCAAACAGATCACCCCGGTGCGCAACCTGGCACAGATCGACCACGACCTGCCGCTGCTGGTAATCGGTGGCGACCGTGACCCGGTCAGCCAGGGCAAGCGTCTTGCAGACCTGGCCGGTGCCCTGCGCACCGCCGGCATCAAAGACGTGCAACTGAAGATTTACCCCGAAGCCCGCCACGAGGTGCTCAACGAGAGCAACCGCGACGAGGTCACCACCCATCTGCTCGACTGGCTGAACAGCAGCCTCGCCCACAGCCGTCAGTGCTCACTACCTGCCAAGGAGCCCGCATGACCCAGGTCACCAACATCCCCTACGAAGCCCTCGAAGTCGGCCAGCAAGCCAGCTTCGACAAGACCGTGGAAGAGCGCGACATCCAGCTGTTCGCCGCCGTATCCGGCGACAACAACCCGGTTCATCTGGATGCCGCCTTCGCGGCCGAAACGATGTTCAAGGAGCGTATCGCCCACGGCATGTTCAGCGGTGCGCTGATCAGCGCGGCCATCGCCTGCCGCCTGCCAGGCCCGGGCACCATCTACCTCGGCCAGAGCCTGAAGTTCACCCGTCCGGTGAAACTCGGCGACACCCTGACCGTGAAGCTGGAAGTGCTGGAAAAGCTGCCCAAGGGCCGCGTCAAACTGGCTACTCGCGTGTTCAACCAGAACAACGAGCAAGTGGTCGATGGCGAAGCCGAAGTGCTGGCACCGCGCGCCGAGCAGACCGTGACCATGCCGGCAATGCCGCAGGTCACCATTGGCTGAACCGCGCTAACCACCAGTGCCGCAACATGCGGCCTGGTGCGCCAGGTGCCGATAGCCGGCACCTGGCATCACTTGCCTGACTCGCCCGCCTCAACCGCACCCTGCACCTTCACGCTGGCGGTCATCCCCGCACTCAGCTGCAACGTCTGCGGCAACTCCTTGAGCTTGATCCGCACCGGAATGCGCTGGGCCAGGCGCACCCAGTTGAAGGTCGGTTCGACATTGGCCAGCAACTGGCTGTCCGGCACCGCGTTGCGGTCGGTGATGCCGCGACTGATGCTTTCCACCTCGCCCTGTAGCGGCACACCGCCGCCCATCAGCAGCACCCGCACCGGTGCGCCGACCTGCACCTGCGGCAGCTTGGTTTCCTCGAAATAGGCCTGCACATAGAACGAGTCGTCGACCACCAGCGCCATCAGCGCCTGGCCGGATTGGACATAGTTGCCCTGAGCCAGGTGCAGGTTGGTGATCTGCCCGTCACGCGGCGCGTGCACTTCGCTGCGAGCCAGGTTGAGCTCGGCCACTTTCACGTCCGCCAGGGCTTCCTGGTATTCGCTGCGGGCGATGGCGGCGCTGATCTGCGCGTTCTCGCGCAATTCCGCACTGATCGCCTGCGGCCCCAGTTGCACACGACGACTGGCCTCGTGCTCACGCAGGCGCAGTTGCTGGTGGCGCGTTTCGGCCAGCGCGCGCGCCTTTTCCAGAGCCGTCTGATAGCGCTCACGGTCGATGCTCAACAACAGGTCGCCCGCCTTGACCTGCTGGTTGTCATGCACCTTGAGCTCGACCACCCAACCGGATACATCGGGGGCAACGATCACCACATCGGCGCGCACCCGTGCATCACGCGTCCAGGGCGACAACATGTAGTAATTCCACAGCCAGTAACCGGCGGCGATGGCGACGACCACCAAGGCCAGGGTAATCAGCTTGCGCACGGCACCTTGCATATCGGACTCCTCTCTCAGGCGGACAACAGCGCGACCAGCGCCGCCAGTACACACACATAAAGGGCCGAGTCGAACAGCGCCTCGTGCCATATCCAGCGCGCTACCCCGGCGCGCTGCAGCCCCAGGCGCAGCACGCCGGTAAGCAGCAGCGCCAGTAGCGCGTAAACCAGCATCGGGCTGAGCAGCACACCGCCCCAGGCCCACTCATGCAAATCCATAACCGTCTCCTTGTCGTTCGCACCACTGCCGCCAGCTGACCTGCAATTGCAGCAGCGCGGCCTCGGCCAGGCGCAACTCGGCCGACTGCGGATACCCCTGCAGCGCCTGCTGCAGCTGCTGTCCGGTTTGCTCGAGGGCAGCGGCCTGGGCGCTATCCGGGCCAATCTGCAACGACTGCTGCAACTGTTGCCAGAAGCGCTGCTCGGCCTCGCCCTGTGGCACCTGGGCAACGGTCAGGCAGGCGCGCAGGTGCAGCAACTCGTCACCCAGGTCGAGGCAGGCTACGCCGTCGTCCCAGCGACTGCGGGTCTCGCTGGGCAGCACCGGGTAATGCCGCGCCAACTGCAGCAGGCGGTCGGCGATGCGCCCGCCGAACCAGTTGTCGGCACCCGGCAAGGTGCGTGAAGTCAGGCGCGCCAAGTCATCGAGACTTGCACGCAGTAGGCGCCGACCGTGCCACACCGGGCTCTGCAGGCTCACCAGGCGGAACGCCAGCACCGCGCAACTGACACCGATAAGCATGGCAATGCCTGAATTGAGGAATGACGCCACGTCATAAACCATGTTGTTCTGCGGCGCACAGAGCGTGATGAACTGCAGGCAGAACGCCGTCGAGGTCCCCGCCAGTGCCGGTTGTGCCATGCCCAGCGCACCAAACAACAGGGGCACGCCGAGGGCCAGGCAAAGCAACGGAAAGCCGCTCCATTGCGGCAGCAGCAACTGGCCGACGACGAAGGCAACCGGCAACGCATAGAGCACCCCGCGCAGGAAACCCATGCCGATCTGCGTAGCGTTCTCGCGGCTGGCAAACAGGCTGCAGAGCACCACCGCCATCAGCAAGGCCCCACTGGCCGATGGCCAGGCGCTGAGCAACCAGAATGCCGAGAGCACGATAAAGGTCAGCGCGCTGCGCAGGCCATAGAACAAGGCTGTCTGCACATCGCGGTGCCAGGACAGTGGCGGGGGCGCGTCTTTCGGTGCGACACCCAACTCCACCGCCTGCAATGCCTCGCGCGCCAGCAGGAACTGGCGCACCAGCACGCCCAGGCGAGCCAGGCAGAACTGCCGGAGCGGCGGATGGCGTGCATCCTGGGACTCCAGGCGCAAACGCTCACGCAGCGCCGGCAGATCGGCTTGCTGCGGCTCGGCCAGCGCCGCCTGCACTTCACTCAGCCACGGCGCCAGCCCCAGTGCCTCGACGGGTGACAGCTGGCGCCATTGCCGCGCCACCCCTCGCGCCAGGCGCAACAAGCTGAGCAAATCACGCGTCAGCACGCGCAGCGCACGCCCGCGCTGGCGCCCACGCTCGCCCTCGAACCAGGCATGCTCGCGCTGGGCATCCACTGCAACGATGCGCCCGAGCACCTCCAGCAAGCCCTGCCGACCTTGCGCGGCTCCACTCAGCGCGCCACTCACCGCCTGCATGCCGGCCTGCCAGGTCAGGCGCGCTTGTTGCGCCAACTGCAGCTCAACCCGCTGCGGCCACAACAACGCACTGCTGGCAGTGGCGCAGAGAATGCCCAGGCAGATTTCCGTGCAGCGCGCCACGGCCTGATCGAACACCGCCAACGGATGACTGATCGCGGGCAGGCAGATGATAGCCACCGTGTACCCCGAGAGCACGAAGGCGTACGCCCAGGCGCTACGCAGCAGCGTCGAAGCAGCCGTGCACAACCCCATCCACAAGGCCATCACCAGCAGGAACAACCAGGGCGCCTGGGCGAACAGGCCCATGAACAGCACCGACATGCAGGTGCCGACCAGCGTCCCGAGCAGGCGTGCCATGCCCTTCTGCACCACCATCCCGGACAACGGCTGGGCCACGATGATGGCCGTCATCAGTGCCCA
>JBBNAI010000275.1:0-4168 GCA_037994305.1 Pseudomonas sp.
CCGCGCAGTGCAGATCACCGACGGTATGGCTGTTGAGCACACCGCCCAGGCCGCACGGCGCGAGGATGTCGCAGGGGGTGCCGAGCAGGTCTTCGCTGCTGACCGGGTGCGCCCCCAGCTCCTCCGCCGCCAGTTGCACCCGACCGGGATCGAGGTCACTGACATACAGCTCTACCCCGGAAGCGGCCAACTGTTCGGCCAGGGCATAGCCGACATTGCCCAGGCCCTGCACTGCTACGCGCAGGCCCTGCAGGTCATCGCTGCCGAGCCGCGCCAGGGCGGTGGCGCGAATACCGGCGAACACGCCCATGGCCGTGTGCGGCGAGGGGTCCCCGGCGGTCGTGGTGCTGGTGACGTGCTGGGTGTACTGGGCGATGCAGTCCATGTCGGCGCTGGAGGTGCCGCTGTCGACGGCGGTGATGTAGCCGCCCTTGAGCGTCTCGATCATGCGACCGAAGGCTTCGAACAAGGCACCGCGATTATCAACATGCGCCGGACGGATGATCACCGCCTTGCCGCCGCCCTGTTCCAGGCCGGCCAGGGCCGCCTTGTAGCTCATGCCCTGGGCCAGGCGGATGGCATCGCGCACGGCGCTGTCGGTGTCGGGATAGGCGAGATAGCGGCACCCCCCCAGGGCCGGGCCGAGGCGGGTGTTGTGGATGGCGATAATGGCCTTGAGGCCGGTGACGGGGTCTTGCGCCAGGTGCAGGGCTTCGAGCCGGGCGCTTTCCATCATGGCGAACATGCGGACTTCCTCGCTGGCTTTAAGGGCCAGTATAGGTCGCCCACCAGGTCAGGCTGGGTTGACTGGGTATAAGGCTGGTCAGGCTGATAACCGTAGTTGGATATGCCCCCGTAGCCCGGACTGAAGTCCGGGCTACCTAGCTGATAGCCACAACGCAGGTTTCAAACGACTGAACGACCGAGCCAGCGGTGGAAAATGCTGCACCGTTTTCCACCCTACACGGGCTATCCCGGCTTGCAGGTTGGATAACGCTTTGCTTATCCACCACCGGGCACTCAGCGCCCCTGCACTTTCCACCAGTTGCAGAACTCTTCCAGCGCGGTCCACACGCTCACCTGCGGGTCGTAGTCCAGGTATTGCCGCGCGCGGCTGATATCCAGGGAGAAGTCGCGCGCCATCACCGCCACGCCAAGGCGGAACAAGCCTGGCTCCGGGCGCCCCGGCAGCAACTTGCAGATCGTTTCGTTGAGCACCGCCGCTGAATAGGCCACACCATAGGGCATGTGCCTGGTCACCGGCGCCAGGCCGAACTGGCGCAACACGAAGTTGACCGCATCCCACAGCGGCACCGGCGCGCCATTGCTGATGTTGTACACCTTGCCCAGCGCCGGCCCAGCGGCCAGCAGGCTGCTGAACAGGGCGTCGTTGAGGTTCTGCATGCTGGTGAAATCGACCTTGTTCAGGCCATTGCCGATCATCATCAGGCGGCCCTTGCGGTGCATCTCGATCAGCCGCGGGAAGATACTGGTATCGCCGGCGCCGGTGACGAAGCGCGGACGCAGGGCGATCACTTCCAGGCCGAACTCCTGCGCCTCCATGACCTTCTGCTCGGCGATGAATTTGGTCGCGCCGTAGTGATCGACGAACTTTTTCGGCACCTGCTCTTCGCGCAGGCCGATATGCGACTGGCCATCGAAGTACACCGAGGGTGACGACAGGTGCACCAGGCGCCGCACCTTCTGCCCCAGGCAACCTTCGATGACGTTCTGCGTGAGCTGCACGTTGCCCAGGTGGAAATGCTCACGGGTGCCCCAGGAACCCACCGAGCCGGCGCAGTGCACCACCATCTCGACATCGCGGCACAAGCGATGCACCAGATCGGTGTCACTCAGGTCACCCTGGACGAATTCCGCACCACGTTTGGTCAGGTGCTCGACCGCTTCCGGGCGGCGCCCATTGATGCGGACCGCCAGGCCCTGCTCCAGCGCGAAGCGGGCAAAGCGCCCACCAATGAAGCCGCTCGCACCCGTTACCAGAATCTTCATTCGTCAGCCCCCTGGGGTCTTGTTGTGCCTGCGACTCTAGCAGCCGCCACGGCTTCTGACTGTTGCTCCTGCGGCCAGAATGGCGGCCTTGCAGCCACCCGCTCGTTTTTTTTGACAGCCGTTAATAAATTTGCACGCTTCTTGCAAAATATTTGACGCTTGCCCCTATTTGTCACCCATCTACCCGCGGAGTCGTTGGACATGCCGTTGCGCGCCAAGCTTGCGATCAGTTTTCTGCTGATCGGTCTAATTCCAGTGTTAGCGATGGCCTTCACGGTCTATCGCCAGGCCAGCCATGCCCTTCAGGAGCAGACCCTGAACGCCCTGGAAGCCGTAGCGAATATCAAACAACGCCAGCTGCAGGACAACTGGCAATCGCGGCACAACCAGCTCGCCACCCTGGCCAGTAACCTCGGCACCAGCTATGCCGGGCTGGACTCCACCGCGCTGATCAGCACCAGCAACTACGACCGACCGATCTTCGAGAACTTCATCAAGACCTTCGGCTACCGCGACCTCCGTCTGATCGACCGCGACGGAAAGGTGCTGTTCAGCGTGCTGCGCGGCCCCGACTACCAGCAGAACCTCGGCGACCCCGCCTGGCGCGACACCCCGTTGGGCCGCCTGGCGCGCACGGGCCTGGACAGCCAGCAGGCGCAGATCAGCGACCTGGCGCCCAATGGCACCGAGCAGAGTCCCAGCCAGTTGCTCGCCGCACCGGTGATGAGCGATGGCGAACTGCAGCTGCTGCTAGTCCTGGAGCTGCCTCTGGATGCGCTCAACGACGTGATGCAGACCCGTCAGGGGCTCGGTGAGGCGGGCGAGACCTACCTGGTCGGTGCCGACAGCCGCCTGCGTTCGGACTCGGTGCGCTTCCCCGACCACCAGGTCCAGCGCGACGGCCAACTGGCCACCGCGCTGCCGGGCAAAGCCATCGAACAGGCGCTTGAGGGCCAGCACGGGCGCCTGGTCGAAGCCGGGCTGGATGGCCAGGCGGTACTCAAGGCCTTCGTCCCGCTGGATCTGGATGGCATGCGCTGGGCCCTGGTTGCCGAGATGGACCAGGACCAGGCCTTCGCCCCGGTGCGCAAGCTGATGTGGCAAGTGCTACTGCTCGCCACGCTGACCATGCTCGGCGTGGCCATCGCCACCTGGCTGATCAGCCGCAGCGTGATGCGCCCACTGGGCGGCGAACCGAGCAACATGGCCGCCCTCGCCCGCCGCCTGGCGGCCGGGGAATTGCGCCTGAGTGGCAACAGTGCCGAGCACAGTGGCCTGATGCAGGCCCTGCACGAAATGGCCAGCGCCTGGCGCGAAGTGGTCGAACGCCTGCGCCAGGCCAGCCAGGCCGTGGGCGACGCCAGCGGCGATATCCTCGGCGCTGCCGGGCAGACCAGCAATCGCCTCGACCAGCAGCAGGAGTCGCTGGAAATGGTGGTCAGCGCAGTCGACCAGATGTCCGCCACCGTGCAGGAAATCGCCGCCAACGCCAGCCAGAGTGCCGACGGTAGCGCCGCCGCGCGCCAGGCCTTCGCCACCATGCAGGGCACCCTGCAACAGATGATCGGCCGCCAGGACCAGTTGCTCGCCGGCCTGCGCAAGTCCGATCAAGTGGTGCAGGCGCTGGCCAACGACAGCCAGCAGATCAGCTCGGTACTGGGGGTGATTCGCGCCATCGCCGAACAGACCAACCTACTGGCCCTGAATGCCGCCATCGAGGCGGCGCGTGCCGGTGAAGCAGGCCGGGGCTTTGCCGTGGTCGCCGACGAGGTACGCAACCTGGCGCTGCGCACGCGCACCGCTACCGAGGAAATCGTCACCATAGTCGGCGCCCTCGGCGCATCCTCGGACCAGGCCCAGGCCAGCATGCAGGGCGCCACCGAACAGGCCCGCGCGCTGGAAGACGAAACCCAGGCGGTGCTCGGCTCACTCAGCCACCTCGACGACTCGCTGCAAGGCGTGCACGCCCTGGCCTTCCAGATAGCCGCGGCGGCTGAGGAACAGGCGGCCACCACCCACGAGGTCAACCAGCACATGCATCGTCTCAGCGACATGACCGGCGAGAACCGCCAGACCGCCGCGCACACCCGCGACTGCGGCGAACACCTGCGCCGGGTAGCCGGCAGCCAGGAACAACTGGTGGCGCAGTTCCAGCTCT
>JBBNAI010000276.1:0-2682 GCA_037994305.1 Pseudomonas sp.
GCTTGCCGTCCGGCAGCTTGGCCGAGAGGAACATCTCGCGAGCAAGGAATTGCGGGTCCTTGAACATGTCTTCGGCCGAGTAGATGCGGCTGGCCGGCACCTCGGCGCGCACCAGGGTGGCTTCCACTTCGGCCAAGGGCAGGCTGGCGGCCCAGCGGTCGATCACCCCGTACAGTTCGTCGCGCCGCGCGTCGCGGCCGGCGTTGTCGGCCAGGTCTGGCGCCTCGGCCAAATCGTCGCGGCCGATGGCACGCATGAAGCGCTGGAAGATCGCGTCGCCATTGGCGCCGATCTGGATGTGCTTGCCGTCGGCACAGGTGTGGATGGAGGAGGGCGTGATGCCGGGCATGATGTTGCCGGTGCGCTCACGGATGAAACCGAACACGTCGAACTCCGGGACCATGCTTTCCATCATGGCGAAGATCGCCTCGTACAGCGCCACGTCCACCACCTGGCCACTGCCGCCGTTGACCTCGCGGTGCCGCAGCGCCATCAGCGCGCCGATCACCCCCCACAGCGCGGCGATGGAGTCACCGATGGAGATGCCGGTGCGCACCGGCGGGCGATCCTCGAAACCGGTGATATAGCGCAGCCCGCCCATCGATTCGCCGACGGCGCCGAAGCCCGGTTGATCCTGCATCGGCCCGGTCTGGCCGAAGCCGGACAGGCGCACCATCACCAGTTTCGGGTTGAGGGCGTGCAGCACGTCCCAGCCCAGGCCGAGCTTTTCCAGCACACCGGGGCGGAAGTTCTCGATCAGGATGTCGGCTTCGCTCAGCAGCTTTTTCAGCACCTCGCGGCCAGCCTCATGCTTGAGGTTGAGGGTGATCGACTGCTTGTTGCGTGCCTGCACGAACCACCACAGCGAGGTGCCCTCATACAGCTTGCGCCACTTGCGCAGCGGGTCGCCGCCATCCGGCGACTCGACCTTGACCACCTCGGCGCCGAACTCGGCGCAGATGCGCGAGGCGAACGGACCGGCGATCAGGGTGCCGAGCTCGACCACTTTCAGGCCGGCGAGGGGTTTGCTGGGGCTCATGCGGACTCCGGGAACTGGGTGAGGCGCTAAGCCTATGCGATTGCGGCGTGGCTGGGGAGCGCGCGGTGCGAACGGCTTGGCGCTTTGCCGGTGTCGTCCGCCAGCTGTTCTGCGCTTAAATCCCTGACGGGTGCATGTCCTGCGTGGCAATCGGTCTATCGGGAAGCATCGACCTACTGGAAAGAGGAGCACAACGGAAGTGAAAGCCTGGATCGTTCCGCGTCTGCAGGTGCTGCTTGGCATCGCGGCGCTGATGGTGGCCCTGCAGGTGCTCAACAGCCTCAGCGGGGGCGCGCTGAATGCCTGGGGCGTGTTGCCGCGCACTGTCGCTAGCCTGCCGGGAATTCTCTTCGCGCCCTGGCTGCATGCCAACTGGCTGCACCTGTGGGGCAACCTGCCGGGCTTGCTGGTGCTGGGCTGGCTGGTGAGCCTGGTGTCGTTGCGTCATTTCATCCTGGCGAGCACATTCATCATCCTCGGCAGCGGTGTGCTGGTCTGGTTGTTGGCGCGCCCTGGCATGCACCTGGGGGCCAGCGGATGGCTGTTTGGTTTGTGGGCCCTGCTGCTGGCCCAGGCCTGGTTCCAGCGCAGCTTCGGCAGCCTGCTGATCGCGGCGCTGGTGCTGTTCTATTACGGCGGCTGGTGGTACGGCCTGTTGCCGCGTGAGGGTGTCTCGTTCGAGTACCACCTGTTCGGTGCGTTGTGTGGCGGGCTGTATGCCGCCTTGTGGCACAGGTTGGCGCCGCCCGAGGCGCGTTGATGGGCGCTGGCCGGATGACCGGGCAAGCATCCGGCGCAACCGGGGCGGGTCTTTCGGGTAGACTTGCGAGCTTTCCAGAACATCAAGAAGCCCGCCCATGGCCCTGCAAGCCACGCCCTACAAAATCGACCTGAACCTCACCGACATTGACCGCAATGTCTACGAGAGCCTGCGTTTCACCGTGGCCAAGCACCCCTCGGAAACCGAGGAGCGTCTGTGCGTACGGCTGATTGCCTATGCCCTGTGGTACCACGAGCAGCTGGCCTTCGGTCGCGGCCTGTCGGATATCGACGAGCCGGCGCTGTGGGAGAAGAGCCTGGATGATCGTGTGCTGCACTGGATCGAAGTCGGCCAGCCGGATGCCGAGCGCATCACCTGGTGCTCGCGGCGTACCGAGAAATTCAGCCTGGTGACCTACGGCAGCCTGCGCGTGTGGCAGACCAAAGTGCTCGACAGCGTGCGTAGCCTGAAGAACATCAACGTGGTTGGCGTGCAGCAGGAAGCCCTGGAAAACCTGGCCCGCGACCTGCCGCGCTCGGTGAGCTGGAGCGTGATGATCAGCGACGGCGAACTGTTCGTCACCGACGAGCGCGGCCAGCATGAAATTCCCCTGGAGTGGCTCGCCGGCGAGCGCTGAACCCCGGAGGAGCGAGCTCTGCTCGCGAACGCGGCGACACACAAGCTTCGCGAGCAGAGCTCGCTCCTACCGGAATATCCAGCCCTCCATGCGCATCGATCCCCGCCCGCTTCCCGCCAACCTGCCTGACCTGGGCGACCTGCCGCCGCTGCTGACCCGCCTGTACGCGGCGCGTGGTGTGCAGTCCGTCGCCGAGCTGGACAAAGGCCTGGCGCGGCTGATCCCCTATTCGCAGCTGAAGGGCAT
>JBBNAI010000277.1:0-3271 GCA_037994305.1 Pseudomonas sp.
TGGCACGGGTTGCCGGCCTTGATCGGCGTGGTCGCCGTGAAGGCGCCATTGTCGAAGTGATCGAGCGGGCACACGAGACTATCGTCGGTCGCTACTTCGAGGAGGCCGGTATCGGCTACGTCGAGGCCGACAACCCGAAGATCCAACAGGAAGTGCTAGTCACGCCGGGGCGTGCCGGTAACGCCAAGGTTGGTCAGTTCGTTGCGATCAAGATCACCCACTGGCCGACTGCGCGCTTCCAGCCGCAGGGCGATATCGTCGAAGTGGTGGGTAACTACATGGCGCCTGGCATGGAAATCGACGTTGCCTTGCGCAGCTACGATATTCCGCACGTCTGGCCTGAGGCTGTGATCAAGGAAGCGCGCAAGCTCAAGCCTGATGTGGAAGAGTCGGATAAGGAGAAGCGTGTCGACCTGCGCCATCTGCCGTTCGTGACCATTGATGGTGAGGATGCGCGCGACTTCGATGATGCGGTTTACTGCGAGAAGAACAGCAGTGCCTGGAAGCTGTTTTCCGGTGGTTGGAAGCTCTATGTCGCCATCGCTGACGTGTCGCACTACGTCAAGGTCGGCTCGGCTCTGGATGAGGAGGCCACCAAGCGCGGCAACTCGGTGTATTTCCCCGAACGTGTTGTGCCGATGCTGCCGGAGGAGCTCTCCAACGGCCTGTGCTCGCTGAACCCGCATGTCGATCGTCTGGCCATGGTCTGCGAGATGACCATGTCCAAGGCTGGCAAGCTGGTCGACTACCAGTTCTATGAGGCGGTGATCCACTCCCATGCGCGCCTGACCTATAACAAAGTCAGCTACATGCTGGAACAGCCGAAGAGCAGTGAAGGCAAGTCCCTGCGCACTGAGTACAAGGAAGTGCTGCCGCACCTCAAGCAACTGTACTCCCTCTACCAGGTGCTGCTGGCCGCCCGTCACGAGCGCGGCGCCATCGATTTCGAGACCCAGGAAACCCGTATCATCTTCGGTGCCGAGCGCAAGATCGCAGAGATCCGCCCGACCCAGCGCAACGATGCACACAAGCTGATCGAGGAATGCATGCTGGCGGCCAACGTCGCCACCGCGCAGTTCATGAAGAAGCATGAAGTGCCGTCGCTGTACCGTGTGCACGACGGTCCGCCGCCGGAGCGTCTGGAGAAGCTCAAGGCCTTCCTCACCGAGCTGGGCCTGATGCTGCACAAGGGCAAGGAAGGTCCGTCGCCGAAGGATTACCAGAAACTGCTGCAAAGCATTCGCGAGCGGCCGGACTTCCACCTGATCCAGACCGTGATGCTGCGTTCGCTGAGTCAGGCGGTGTACAGCGCCGACAACAACGGCCACTTCGGTCTCAACTACGAGGCCTACACCCACTTCACCTCGCCGATCCGTCGTTATCCGGACCTGCTGGTGCATCGCGCCATTCGCAGTGTGATTCGCTCCAAGATGGACACCCCGCATGTGCGGCGTGCCGGTGCGGTGAGCATGCCCAAGGCGCGCATCTATCCTTACGACGAGGCGGCGCTGGAGCAGTTGGGCGAGCAGTGCTCGATGACCGAGCGGCGCGCCGACGAGGCGACCCGTGACGTGGTCAACTGGCTCAAGTGCGAGTTTATGAAGGATCGCGTCGGCGAGACGTTCGAGGGCGTAATCACGGCGGTGACCGGTTTCGGTCTGTTCGTCGAGCTCAAGGATATCTACGTCGAAGGTCTGGTGCATGTCTCTGCGCTGCCGGGCGACTACTACCATTTCGACCCGGTTCACCACCGCCTGGCGGGTGAGCGCAGTGGGCGTAGCTTCCGTCTCGGCGACAGCGTGGAAGTGAAGGTCATGCGCGTAGATCTCGACGAGCGCAAGATCGATTTCGAGATGTCTCAGGCTGCTATCGATGCGCCTGTCGGGCGCAAGCGCAGCGGTGCGCGTGGCGAGCCGGCGGCCGATAAGGCATCGGCAGACAAAGGTGCGCGTCGCGGCAAGAGTGCGGCCGGCGCCGCTGCTGGCAATACCGACGTGCAGAAGAGTCGCGACCTGAAGAAGGCGCTGCTGTCGGGCGCCAAGTCGGGCGGCAGCAAGCCGGCCGCTGGTCGTGCGTCGGATGGTGCGGCGAAGAAAGCGCCTGCTCATCGCAAGGGTCCGCCGAAAGCGGGCGCTGCGCCGGCCGCTGCGGGCAAGCCTCGTAAGCGCAAGGCCAAACCATGAGCCAGTTGGAAAAGGTCTACGGCGTACACGCCGTAGAAGCCCTGCTGCGTCACCACCCGAAGCGGGTCAAGCAGCTCTGGCTGGCGGAAAGTCGGCAGGATCCTCGCGTGCAGGTCCTGCTTGAGCTGGCCGGGCAGAATCGCGTCCCGGTGGGGCAGAAAGACCGCCGCGAGCTGGATGAGTGGGCCGAGGGCGTGCACCAGGGTGTGGTGGCGGAAGTCAGCCCCAGCCAGGTGTGGGGCGAGGCGATGCTCGAAGAACTGCTCGACCGTCGTGAAGGGCCTCCGCTGTTGCTGGTGCTGGACGGTGTGACCGACCCGCACAATCTGGGCGCCTGTCTGCGCACGGCCGATGCAGCGGGTGCGCTGGCGGTCATCGTACCCAAGGATAAATCGGCGACGCTCAATGCGACCGTGCGGAAAGTCGCCTGCGGCGCTGCCGAAGTGATTCCGCTGGTTGCTGTGACCAATCTGGCGCGCACTCTGGAGAAACTTCAGCAGCGTGGCCTGTGGGTGGTCGGTACTGCCGGCGAGGCCGAGCAGGATGTCTATCAGCAGGACCTGACCGGGCCGATCGTGCTGGTCATGGGTGCGGAAGGCAAAGGCATGCGCCGCCTAACGCGTGACCTGTGCGATTACCTGGTCAAGCTGCCGATGTCCGGTAGCGTCAGCAGCCTCAACGTTTCTGTGGCGACGGGCATCTGTCTGTTCGAGGCAGTGCGCCAGCGTCAGGCCAAGCGCTAGCCCGCAGCGGCATAGTGTTCGGAAAATCGGCGCCTCAGGGCGCCGGTTTACGTTTCGCGGAGCATTTTCTGCGTGTTCGCGCTGTTCAAATAATCACCAGTTTGCCTTGCGCCCGGCAGGGGGCTTCTCTAGAATGTCGCCCCTTGCTGTGACGGCAGGCGTTTGCGCGCCCACCGCCCGGCAAGATCAAACGAGTCATTCACTCCTTGCCTGACCATCTTTTGTTGGCAGGCTACAACCCGTAAGGAGCATTCATGCGTCATTACGAAATCATCTTTCTGGTTCACCCGGACCAGAGCGAGCAAGTCGGCGGCATGGTCGAGCGTTACACCAAGCTGATCGAAG
>JBBNAI010000278.1:0-3429 GCA_037994305.1 Pseudomonas sp.
CCCCCCTTCTCCAGCTTTATTGCAGCTTGATCCCGGCAAGGGCTGCAGGGCGGTTACAATCAGCACTCTTTCCCTTTTGTGACTGCCCACCATGAGTGAACCCGAGCGCCTGTCCAAACGCCTGACCCAACAGCTGCCCTGCTCGCGGCGCGAGGCCGAGCTGTATATCGAGAATGGCTGGGTAACCGTCGACGGGCGTGTGGTGGAAGAACCGCAGTTCAAAGTGCGCGATGAGCAAATCGCCCTGCTGCCGGGCGCCGTGGCGGAAACCCTGCCACCGGTGACGCTGATCCTGCACAAACCGGCTGGCCTGGGCTGCGGCATGGGCGCCAACTCCGTGCTGCAACTGCTGACCCTGGCCAACCAGATGGAAAGCGATCCCAGCGGCATCCGCCCGCTGCAACGCCACTTCACCCGCCTGGACATGCTCACCCCGCTGGAAACCGATGCCAGCGGCCTGCTGGTGTTCAGCCAGAACCGTTCGGTGATCCGCCTGCTCAAGGACGATGCCGACCAGTTGGAACACGAATACGTGGTGGAAGTCAGCGGTGAACTGGCCAGCAACGGCCTAAAACGCCTGGCCTTCGGCCTCAGCTACAAGGGCGTCACGCTGTCGCCATGCAAGGTCAGCTGGCAGAGCGAAACCCGCCTGCGCTTCGCCATCAAGAACGTCCAACCGGGCCAGCTGCGCTTCATGTGCGAAAGTGTCGGCCTGCAGGTCGCGAGCATCCGCCGCCTGCGCATCGGCCGCACCGGCATGGCCAAGCTGCCGGCCGGGCAATGGCGCTACCTGGGTGCCAACGAAAAATTCTGATTAGCGGCCGGCCTCAGTAGTCCGCGTAGCGCCGCTCAATTTCCAGGTACTCACCACTGGCGCGGATCGCCTCCAGCCCTGTATCGAAACGATCACGCTGCGCCTCATCGTTAAAGCCGACGCTATAGGCCGTCGGCTCGAAGATGAAGTACCAGGTCAGCGGCTGGTGGCTGTCGACCTGGTCAGCCACCTGCGCATTGAAGTAGCGCAGGATACGCGGATCCCCCACCACCACATCGACCCTCCCGCTGTAGAGCAGGCGGTTTCGATTGATCTGCAGTGCCTCTTCGCGATAGCGCGGATTACTCTCGGCCATGGCCCCGAACACCGGCCCGAGCAACTGGCGGGCACGCTGGAAGGCACTGACCGAATGTCCTGCCAGGTCCGCGACACTGGTGATCCGATAGCCACGGGACGACAGCGCGGCCACCGCATTGTGGTAGTGGATATAGGTGGCCGAGTAGTAGGCCTCGATACCGCTGCGCGGGCTGGTGGTGGCGATACCGTCGAGATCCCCACGACGCAGTGCCAGGTGCAGGCGCTCCATCGGTGCGTAGTGCACTTCCAGGGTAAACCCGGCGCGGCGTGCTGCAGCGGCGACGATGTCGTATTCGAGGCCGCGCGCCTCGTTCTCGAATACATAAGGGGGCTTGTTGGTCCCGAAGCCAATGCGCAGCGGTTCCGCCGCAACGTCTAGCGCCAGTAGCAACGACAACCCGAGCCAAACCCGTGACCACATGCCGATCTCCTGTGCCGACGAGCATAAGCATAGGCCGAGCCCGGCACCATCACCCAGGCGTATGGCAGCCGATACCTCCATAGCCAGCAGCAAGGGGCTAGACTCTGTGGCTCACTGCCTCGTGGTCCACCGGAGAATTTTCCATGCTCAAAGCCGAATATCAACACCGTGGCAAGGTGCCGCAAGACGTCATCGAAGCGGTCGAACTGACCCTGCCGCCCCTGCCGGCTGGCAAGGCACTGATCAAGGTTCTGGCGGCGCCGATCAATCCGTCCGACGTCCTCACCCTGACCGGCGAATACGGCATGCTGCCGCCGCTGCCGGCGATTGGCGGCAACGAAGGCGTGGGCCGCGTCGAAGCACTCGGCGAAGGCGTCAGCAACCTCAAGGTCGGCCAGACCGTACTGCTGCCCGTGGGCAGCGGCACCTGGGTAACCCACCTGCACGCACCCGCCGACAAACTGATCCCGCTGCCGGACACCGACCCGCAGCAACTGGCGATGATGACCATCAACCCGCCGACAGCCTCCCTGCTGCTCAGCCAGTTCGTCGACCTGCAACCGGGGGACTGGGTGATCCAGAACGCCGCCAACTCCGGCGTTGGCAGCTACCTGATTCAGTTGGCCAAGCTGCGTGGTTTCAAGACCATCAACGTAGTGCGCCGCGAATCGGCAGCCGCCGAGGTCAAGGCTGAAGGGGGCGATGTGGTGCTGGTGGACGGCCCTGATCTGCACAAGCAGGTCCGCGAAGCGACCGGCGGCGCCAAGGTGATGCTGGGGATCGATGCCGTGGGCGGCAAGGCCACCGATCACCTGGCCGCCTCCCTCAGCGAGGGCGGCACCCTGGTCAACTACGGCCTGATGAGCGGCGAGCCGTGCCAGGTGTCAGCATCGTCCTTCGTCTTTCGCGACGTGACCCTGCGCGGTTTCTGGCTGGCCAAGTGGTTCCAGAAAGCCACGCCAGCCGAGCAGTTCAAGGTGTTCGGCGAGCTGACCCAGCTGATTGCTGCCGGCAAGCTCAAGGCGCGCATCGCCGCGACCTACAACGTCAGCCAGATCAAGGAAGCCATTGCCGCAGCCGCCAGTGGCGAGCGCGGCGGCAAGATCCTGATCGTGCCCTGAACACAACCCGCAGAAAAACAGAGGGGGCCTTCGGGCCCCCTCTTCGTTTCACTCTGCTGCCGGCTTCTTGCGCTTGAGCGGCGCCAGACCGTCCTGGCTGATCAGCGCGGACGGCGCGTTGTTCGGCCGGGCACTTGGCTTGCGCTTCGGTGCGGCGGCCTTGGCGCCGGTTTTCTTGGCGTCTTTCTTGTCGACCTTTTTCTTCTTCGGCCCGACTGCCTTGCCGGAGGCCTTGAGGTTCTTCGGCCCCTGGTAGATGCCTTTCAGGTCCTTGATATTGCGCCGCTCGAAACGCTGTTTGAGGTAGCGTTCGATGCTCGACATCAAGCTCCAGTCGCTGTGGGTGATCAGCGAGATGGCCAGACCTTCAGCGCCCGCACGGCCGGTACGACCGATGCGGTGCACGTAGTCATCGCCGGAGCGCGGCATGTCGAAGTTGATCACCAGATCCATACCGTCGACATCCAGGCCACGCGCCGCCACGTCGGTGGCAACCAGCACCTTGGCCCCGCCCTGCTTGATGCGGTCGATGGCCAGCTTGCGATCCTTCTGGTCCTTCTCGCCGTGCAGCACGTACACCTTGTGCTCGGCCGCCACCAGCTTGCCCCACAGGCGGTCGGCCTGGACGCGGGTGTTGGTGAAGATGATCGCCTTCTGGTAGGTCTCGTTGGCCAGCAGCCAGTCGACCAGCTGCTCCTTGTGGTAGTTGTGGTCGGCCGTGATGATCTGCTGGCGGGTGCCTTCGTTCAGCTCGC
>JBBNAI010000279.1:0-5476 GCA_037994305.1 Pseudomonas sp.
ACCTGGATCTGTGCGCTGGCCAGCAGGTTGCTGGCTTCGCCCAGGGCGCCAGGCTGGCTGCTGAAGGCGCTCAAGCGATTGAGGCTGGCGGTCAGGGCGGATAGCACATTGCCGGCATCGCTTTCGCTGCACAGGTCGAGCACCTGGCGGCAGGCGCCGAGCAGCTGTTCGGCGTTGCTCAGGGTCTTGTGTTCCTGCTCCAGCTGTTCCAGTTCGTTGTCGCCGAGGGTCAGGTTCTCCAGCTCTTCCAGTTGGTAGCTGAGCAACTGGTGGCGCGCGCGCTGCTCGTCGCGGGTCGAGGTCAGGCGCTGCAGCTCCTGGCGGGTCTGGCGCCAGCGCTGGGCGGCCAGTTGTACCTGGCGGGCCAGCTCCTGGCTGCCGGTGTATTCGTCGAGCAGGCGGCGATGGGTGTCCGGCTTGAGCAGCGATTGGTGCTCGTGCTGGCTGTGGATGTCGATCAGCAGCTCGCCGAGCGCCTTGAGGTCACCCAGCGGGCAGGGGCTGCCATTGATATAGCCGCGCGAGCGGCCTTCGCTGGTGATAACTCGGCGAAGGATGCATGGCCCATCGTTGTCCAGGTCGCGCTCACTCAGCCAGGTGCGGGCTTCGGGGATGTCGTCGAGGTCGAAGCTGGCGAGGATGTCGGCCTTGTCCGCGCCGGGGCGCACCACGCCGCTGTCTGCGCGATCACCGAGGGCCAGGCCCAGGGCGTCGAGCATGATCGATTTGCCGGCGCCGGTTTCGCCGGTGATCACCGACATGCCGCGGGCCAGTTCCAGATCCAGGTGTTCGACGATGGCGTAGTTGTGTACGGACAGGTGCGCCAGCATGGAGATCACTCCCAAAAAATTGTGCTGGCTATTTATACAGTGTTTTGTTTTGTCCTGACAATAACCCTTGAAAGCCTGTGTTTGGGCCCCATATAGGCGGAAGAAGCGCGGGCCATGACCCGCTGTTGTATTTACAGGAGGACCCAATGGCTGACGAACAGACTCTCGATACGCAGAACCCGCAGGACAATCCGGCGCCCGAGGCGGTGCTTGGCGAGGATCTGGTTGCGCGTGTGCAATCGCTCGAAGAGCAGCTGGCTGCTGCGCAGGATCAAGCCTTGCGCGTGGCCGCCGACTTGCAGAACGTGCGCCGCCGTGCCGAGCAGGATGTCGAGAAAGCGCACAAGTTCGCGCTGGAAAAATTCGCCAACGACCTGCTGCCAGTGGTCGACAGCCTGGAGCGCGGCCTGGAATTGACCAGCCCTAGCGACGAGTCGATCAAGGTTGTGCGTGAAGGCATGGAGCTGACCCTCAAGCTGTTCCACGACACCCTCAAGCGTTACCAGGTCGAGGCGGTCGATCCGCACGGCGCACCGTTCAATCCGGAGCACCACCAGGCGATGGCCATGGAAGAAAGCACCCATGTCGAGCCGAATAGCGTGCTCAAGGTGTTCCAGAAGGGCTACCTGCTCAGCGGCCGCCTGCTGCGCCCGGCCATGGTCGTGGTCAGCAAGGCACCGAGCGCTCCGCTGCCGTCGATTGACGAGCAGGCTTGAAATTCGGGGCTTCGGCCCCATCTATTAGTACAAGCGATTTAGTGCTGGCGCGGCCAACCCAATCAACGGGCCGCGCAACCAAGGTCAAAGACAAAGTTTCGGGAGAGTGAAATGGGCAAAATCATCGGTATCGACCTGGGGACTACCAACTCCTGCGTCGCAGTTCTGGAAAACGGTAGCGTCAAGGTCATCGAAAACTCCGAAGGCGCGCGTACCACGCCTTCCATCATCGCCTACACCAACGATGGCGAGATCCTCGCAGGCCAGTCCGCCAAGCGTCAGGCCGTGACCAATCCGCACAACACCCTGTACGCGGTGAAGCGTCTGATCGGTCGTCGTTTCGAAGAAGACGTGGTGCAGAAAGACATCAAGATGGTCCCCTACAAGATCGCCAAGGCCGACAACGGTGACGCCTGGGTGGAAGTGAAGGGCCAGAAAATGGCACCGCCGCAGATCTCCGCGGAAGTGCTGAAGAAGATGAAGAAAACCGCCGAAGACTACCTCGGTGAGCCAGTGACCGAAGCGGTCATCACTGTGCCGGCCTACTTCAACGACAGCCAGCGCCAGGCCACCAAAGACGCCGGCCGTATTGCCGGTCTCGAGGTCAAGCGCATCATCAACGAGCCGACCGCGGCTGCGTTGGCCTATGGCATGGACAAGGGCAAGGGCGACCACACCGTGATCGTCTATGACCTGGGTGGCGGTACCTTCGACGTGTCGGTAATCGAAATTGCCGAAGTCGATGGTGAGCACCAGTTCGAAGTGCTGGCCACCAACGGTGACACCTTCCTCGGTGGTGAGGACTTTGATATTCGCCTGATCGACTACCTCGTCGACGAATTCAAGAAAGAGTCCGGTATCGACCTGAAAGGCGATCCGCTGGCCATGCAGCGCCTGAAAGAGTCTGCCGAGAAGGCCAAGATCGAGCTGTCGTCCGCGCAGCAGACCGACGTCAACCTGCCGTACATCACCGCCGATGCCACCGGTCCGAAGCACCTCAACGTGAAGATTTCCCGCGCCAAGCTGGAAGCCCTGGTTGAAGAGCTGGTTACTCGTACCATCGAGCCGTGCCGCATCGCCCTGAAAGACTCCGGTCTGGACGTTGGCAGCATCGACGAAGTGATCCTGGTCGGCGGTCAGACCCGCATGCCGCTGGTGCAGCAGAAAGTCGCCGAGTTCTTCGGCAAGGAAGCGCGCAAGGACGTCAACCCGGACGAAGCCGTAGCCATCGGTGCTGCGATTCAGGGCGCCGTTCTGGCTGGCGACGTCAAAGACGTGCTGCTGCTCGACGTATCGCCGCTGACCCTGGGTATCGAAACCATGGGTGGCGTGATGACCGCGCTGATCGAGAAGAACACCACCATTCCGACCAAGAAGTCGCAGGTGTTCTCGACTGCCGACGACAACCAGGGCGCGGTGACCATTCACGTGCTGCAGGGCGAGCGCAAGCAAGCCGCGCAGAACAAGTCGCTGGGCAAGTTCGACCTGGCCGAGATCCCGCCGGCGCCGCGTGGCGTACCGCAGATCGAAGTGACCTTCGACATCGACGCCAACGGCATCCTGCATGTCGGCGCCAAAGACAAGGCCACCGGCAAGCAGCAGTCCATCGTGATCAAGGCCAACTCCGGCCTGTCCGAGGAAGAAATCGAGCAGATGGTGCGTGACGCCGAGGCCAATGCCGAGGAAGACCGCAAGTTCGAGGAGCTGGTCACTGCCCGCAACCAGGGTGATGGTCTGGTTCACGCCACTCGCAAGATGATTGTTGAAGCGGGCGACAAGGCGACTGCTGACGAGAAGGCAGCCATCGAAAAAGCGCTGGGCGAATTGGAAATCGCGGTCAAAGGCGACGACAAGGCAGCCATCGATGCGAAGATGAATGCCCTGTCCGAAGTCACTGCACCGCTGGCGCAGAAGATGTATGCCGAACAGCCGCAGCCGGGCGCTGCTGCTCAGGGTGCGGACGATGCTCAGGACGCGGCCGACGATGTTGTCGATGCCGAGTTCGAAGAGGTCAAGGACAACAAGTAAGCCACGGCTTACCTCCGTCCTTGCCTGCCGAAGCCTGGCTTCGGCAGGCGCGATTCGCCGCGCGGGAGCTTGCTCCCGCGTTGGCGTGTCTGGGGCAGACGAATTTAAAGGTGTAGATGTATGGCCAAACGTGACTATTACGAAGTGCTCGGTGTGGAGCGTGGCGTCAGCGAAGCCGAGCTGAAGAAGGCTTATCGGCGCCTGGCAATGAAGCACCACCCGGATCGCAATCCGGACGACAAGGCTTCGGAAGAGAAATTCAAGGAAGCCAATGAGGCCTACGAAGTGCTCTCCGATGCGAGCAAGCGCTCGGCTTACGACCAGTACGGGCATGCCGGCGTCGACCCGCAGATGGGTGGCGGTGGCGGCTTCGGCGGTGGCGGGGCGAACTTCTCCGACATCTTCGGCGATGTGTTCAGCGACTTCTTCGGTGGTGGTCGTGGCGGCGGCTCGCGTGGCGGCGCCCAGCGTGGCAGTGACCTGCGCTACACCCTGGAGCTGGATCTGGAAGAGGCGGTGCGCGGCACCACCGTGACCATTCGCGTGCCGACCCTGGTCAACTGCAAGCCTTGCGATGGCTCCGGGGCGAAGAAGGGCACCAGTCCGGTGACCTGTACCACCTGTGGCGGCATCGGCCAGGTGCGCATGCAGCAGGGCTTCTTCTCGGTGCAGCAGACCTGCCCGCGTTGCCACGGCAACGGCAAGATGATCACCGATCCCTGTGGTTCGTGCCACGGCCAGGGTCGCGTGGAAGAGAGCAAGACCCTGTCGGTCAAGGTGCCGGCCGGTGTCGATACCGGTGACCGCATCCGCCTGTCGGGCGAAGGCGAGGCTGGCAGCATGGGTGGCCCGGCGGGCGACCTGTACGTGGTGGTCAATGTGCGCGAGCACGCGATCTTCCAGCGCGACGGCAAGCATTTGTACTGCGAAGTGCCAATCAGCTTCGCCGACGCGGCACTGGGCGGCGAGCTGGAAGTACCGACCCTGGATGGCCGGGTCAAGCTGAAGATCCCGGAAGGCACGCAAACCGGCAAGCTGTTCCGCCTGCGGGGCAAGGGCGTGGCGCCGGTGCGTGGTGGTGGTGCTGGCGACCTGCTGTGCAAGGTGGCGGTGGAAACCCCGGTCAACCTGGACAAGCGCCAGCGCGAGCTGCTGGATGAGTTCCGCAAGTCGCTGGAAGGTGACAGCTCTCATTCGCCCAAGGCCAGCGGCTGGTTTGACGGCGTGAAGCGCTTCTTCGGCGACATTTAAGGAATCGGCTATGCGACGTATTGCAGTGATGGGCGCCGCCGGGCGCATGGGCAAGATCCTCATCGAGGCGGTCGGTCAGGCGGAAGGCGCCCAGCTGACTGCGGCGGTGGATCGCCCGGACAGCAGTCTGATCGGTGCTGACGCCGGCGAACTGGCGGCACTGGGTAAGATCGGCGTGATCCTGGCGGGTGACCTGAGTGCGGTGCTCGATCAGTTCGACGTGCTGATTGATTTCACTCATCCGTCGGTCACCCTGAAGAACCTGGCGGTCTGCCGCCAGGCCGGCAAGGCCATGGTCATCGGCACCACCGGCTTCAGCGTGGAAGAGAAGCAGTTGCTGGCGGAAGCGGCCAAGGACATCCCGATTGTCTTCGCCGCCAACTACAGCGTCGGTGTCAACCTGTGCCTGAAGCTGCTGGATACGGCTGCTCGTGTGCTCGGTGATGAGGTGGATATCGAAATCATCGAGGCGCACCACCGGCACAAGGTCGATGCGCCCTCCGGCACCGCGCTGCGCATGGGTGAGGTGGTGGCCAATGCCCTGGGGCGCGACCTGCAGAAGGTCGCGGTCTACGGTCGCGAAGGCCAGACCGGTGCCCGCGAGCGCGAAACCATCGGTTTCGCCACGGTGCGCGCTGGTGATGTGGTCGG
>JBBNAI010000280.1:0-3597 GCA_037994305.1 Pseudomonas sp.
GTGTTGAAGTAGTGCCGCACGCCAATCGACAGGGCGGCGATGGCGGCCAGTAGCAGCCAGTTCCAGGCACTGCCGTAGGTGCTGGGGAAGTGGTTGCTGATCATGATGAACAGCACCGGCAGGGTGAAGTAGTTGTTGTGCCGCGAGCGCAGCAGGCCCTTGGCGGGCAGCGCCGGGTCTGGCTCACGACCGGCTGCGATGGCGGCGACCAGCGCCCGCTGTGCCGGCATGATGGTGCGAAACACGTTGCCGACCATGATGGTGCCGATCAGGGCGCCAACATGCAGGTACGCGCCCCGGCCGCTGAATACCTGGCTGTAGCCCCACGCGGCGGCCACCAGCAGCACGAACAGCACGATACCGAGCAACAGCGGCTTGCGCCCCAGCGGCGAGTCGCAGAGCTGGTCGTACACCAGCCAGCCGAGCAGCAGCGAACCGAGGCCGATGGCGATGGCCGCGGCAGGCGCCAGGCTGCTGCCGGGGGCGATCAGGTACAGCGTCGGGTTGAGGTAGAACACCACGCCCAGCAGGGCCACGCCGGACAGCCAGGTGCAGTAGGCCTCCCACTTGAACCAGTGCAGGGTTTGCGGCATTTGCGGTGGTGCCAGCTTGTACTTTTCCAGGTGATAAATGCCGCCACCGTGGATGGCCCACAGGTCGCCGGACAGGCCTTCACGCGGGTTGCTGCGGTCCAGGTGGTTTTCCAGCCAGACGAAGTAGAAGGAGGCGCCGATCCAGGCAATGCCGAAAATCATGTGCGACCAGCGCACCACGAGATTCAGCCATTCGATCAGGTGTGCTTCCAAGGTGTTATCCCCTGTGTACGGAGGCCGGGTCGAGCAGCCAGTGCTCGGCCTCGGCGAAGAAGTGTTCATCACAGTTGTTACCGGGGCCGGCACGGTCGATCACCAGGAAGTCGTCCTCGGCGGCCAGGCACAGCACCGGGTGGTGCCATACGCCTTTGCCGTAGTTGACGCCCTGGCGACCATCGCTGAGAAAGGCCCGCACCTGGCTGCTGTAGGGCTGCTCGCCAGGCGGCGCAACGACGATCAGGAACGGCTGGCCACGCAGCGGCATAAAGGCCTGGCTGCCCAGCGGGTGCCGTTCGAGCATGCCGATGGTCAGCGGCATGGGCAGCGCGGTGGCGCGGAAGATGCTGATGATTGCCGCATCGTCCGGGCCGCTGGTCTGCACCTCGGCCTGGCGGTGATAGCGCCGGGTCGAGCCGTTGTTGATCATGAAGAAGTCACGCCCCTCGGCTTCGATCACTTCGCCGAACGGGGCGAAGGCTTGGGCGGTGAGCGGTTCGATGGTCAGGGTGCGCATGGGGCTACTCGCATGGTTGGGTGCGGCCTTGATCGTGTCGCGGTGCGGCGTTTATCGCGAAAGCGGCTCTGGTTTATTGGGCCCCCGCATTCGCGAGGGCGACGGAGTGGGCGGAGAAATTTCAGCCTCACCGTCATCCTCGCGACTGCGAGGATCCAGCAAACAGGCACCTTTGCAGCCTCCGGATAAATAGAGCCGGTTACTTGGCCAGCTTGCCGAACAGGCGCAGTCGGCTGACGCCGCCGTCCGGGAAAATGTTCAGGCGCACATGGGTCACCGGGCCCAGGTCATTGAGCGCGCTGAAGCGCTGCTCGGTGTTCATCTGCAGCTTCTGGCTGGGCAACAGTTCGCGCCAGAACAGGCTCTGGGTCTCGATCTGCGCATCGGTGCCACCTTTCACGTAGGCCGCCTGGATCGAGCAGCTGTCCGGGTAGTTGCCCTTGTAGTGCAGGGTGTCGACCAGCACGTCCTCGATCACCCCGGCATGGCCGAGGGCGATGATCACCCAGTCGAAACCCGGGCTGCGGCGACGTGCGGTTTCCCAGCCACCGCCCATGTTTTCCGCACGGCCGGGGTTGAGGATGTTGCTCATGCTGCCGTAGTGCTCGTCAGAACAGGCGAGGGCGCGGCCACCGTTTAGGGCGGCGGCGAGGTCGAGGGTTTCGTCGCTGGCGCTCGACCAGTCTCGGTAGGGAATGCCGTACACGCGCAGGCGGGCAACGCCGCCGTCCGGGTAGATGTTCAGGCGCAGGTGGGTCCACGGGCGCTCGTCGTCGATGGCGTGCAGGTGGTGGCTGTTGCCTTGCAGGGCCACGGCGGGCAGCACTTCGCTCCAGGCGGTGCTGTCATCCGGATCGGCACCACCTTCGACGAAGCAGGCTTCGAGGGACGCGGACGGCGGGAAGTTGCCGGTGAAGAAGCTGGTGTCGATGTCCACGCCCTTGATCGAGCCCGGCACGCCCAGGCGCAGCACGGCAAAGTCATAGCCCTCGAAGCGCTTGCGGCGCGACTCCCAGCCATCCATCCATTTGCCGTTGTCGTCGTACACGCCGTCTTTCCACACCGCAGGGGTGGGTTCCAGCATGCGGTTGACCTCGGCGAACCAGTCGTCGGTGACGTAGATGGCGCGGGTGCCGAGGCGGGCGTCGGCGAGGTTGACGTACTTCTCGAAGGGGGCGGCGTAGGTCTTCACGGTGTCGGTATCCAGTCAGAGGGCTTGCAGGCGGAACAGGGCGATCTTGTTGATTTCCGCCAGGGCGGTGGCGAATTCCTGTTCCGGGGTGTGGTGGATGCGGGTTTCGAAGGCGGCGAGGATCTGCTGTCGGTTGCTGCCCTTCACCGCCTTGATGAAGGGGAAGCCGAAGCGCGTCTTATAGGCGTCGTTGAGTTGGTTGAAGCGGGCGAACTCCTCGGCGCTGCAGTCCTGGATGCCGGCGCCGGCCTGCTCCGAGGTGGAGGCGGCGGTTAGCTCGCCGCGAATGGCGGCTTTGCCGGCGAGGTCCGGGTGGGCGTTGATCAGCGCTAACTGCTCGTCGTGGCTGGCAGCCAGCAACACGGCGGCCATCTGCCCATGCAAGGCGTCGATGTCGTCGAAGCTCGCCGGCTCGCCCTGGTCATAGGTGCGCTCGGCGACCCACGGCGAGTGCTCGTAGATATCGGCAAAGGCGGCGATGAACGCCTCGCGCGACAGGGTCGACGGGGTCAGCGTGTGGAAGCGGTTCATGGCTGCACCGGCGGGCAGGGATGCACGGCCTGCCAATGGCGGGCGATGTCGACGCGGCGGGCGAACCACACGCGCTCGTGGCTTTGCACATAGGCGATGAAGCGCTGCAGGGCCGCCAGGCGGGCCGGGCGACCGAGCAGGCGACAGTGCATGCCGATGGAGAGCATCTTCGGCGCGCCGGCTTCCCCTTCGGCGTAGAGCACGTCGAAAGCATCCTTGAGGTAGGTGAAGAAGTCGTCGCCGCTGTTGAAGCCCTGCACCTGGGTGAAGCGCATGTCGTTGGTGTCCAGGGTGTAGGGGATCACCAGGTGCGGCTGGCCGTTCGGGGTGTTTTTTTCCCAGTACGGCAGGTCGTCGTCATAGGTGTCGCTGTCGTAGAGGAAGCCGCCTTCTTCCATCACCAGGCGCCGGGTGTTGGGCCCGGTACGGCCGGTGTACCAGCCCAGCGGGCGCTCGCCACTGATCTCGGTGAGGATGCGGATGGCCTCGGCCATGTGCGCGCGCTCCTCGGCTTCGGGCATGTCCTGGTAGTTGATCCAGCGCAGGCC
>JBBNAI010000281.1:0-2841 GCA_037994305.1 Pseudomonas sp.
GGCGGCCAGGACGTTGGCAGCATCCCGCCGCACAGCGTACTGGTGTTTGACGTCGAGCTGCTCGAGATCCTGTAAAAGTCTGCTGCGCGTCGGCCATACGGCGTTAGAAATGACCTCGGAAAGCGGCTTGCCGCTAACGCGCTTTAGCGCGACCCGGAGGGCGAAGTGGAGCGAGTACTGCTCATTTACAGCTCGTAAACTCAGCGCCCTCGGTCATTTCTGCCTTGTCTGGCTCTAGCTCGCGAGACTTTAAGCTGGTTAAAAAGCGATGCCCGAATGATCGTCCTGATCATTCGGGCATCAGCAGGGGCTCCGTTGCTCCTGCGTCATGGCTAGCCTGTGCGGTGGCGGCCATGTGCCTGACGCGTCCTTGCGTCGGGTTGTTGCTCAGTGCAGCTCGCCGTGAGGGCGCAATGCCCGGGCGTAGCAGAACAGAAACAGGCTGCGAACCAGCTCCTTGAGCACGATCGGCTCGCTGGAGTTGAGACCGTTCAGGTCGAGATCGCCCTGGTCGCGCAGTTCATCGATGGCTTCCTCTTCCAGTACGACGCACACCTCGCCCGTTTCCCGATTGAGGATGCGTAGGTAGGGGTGCGGGCGATCCAGCCAGGCGTCAATCAAATAGGTCATGGCTCTATCTCCTTGTCTTGAACCTCGATATGAGAATAATTCCTATTCAAATAATAGCAAGCCTCAATCGCCTCCTTTTGTCGGGCAAATAAAAAGCCCGTCACAAGGACGGGCTTTTTGTGGGGTGCTTAGGGGTCAGTGCGTGCGGGCTACGGCGAAGCGGCACAGCTCGCTCAGGGCGTCGCGGTAGGCGTTTTCCGGCAGGGCAGCAAGGCAGGCGATGGCTTTGTCGGCATGCTCGCGGGCGAGTTTGGCGGTGTAGGCCAGGGAGCCGGAGGCTTCGACGGCGGCGCGAATGCTTTCCAGGTCGTCGAGACCGCCTTTCTGGATGGCTGTGCGTACCAGGGAAGCCTGTTCGGCGGTGCCTTCGCGCATGGTGTAGATCAGCGGCAGAGTTGGCTTGCCTTCGGCCAGGTCGTCACCGACGTTCTTGCCGAGGGTGGCGGCGTCTCCCTGGTAGTCGAGCAGGTCGTCGACCAGCTGGAAGGCAATGCCGAGGTGGTCGCCGAAGCGGCTCAGGGCTTCGCTCTGCGCCTGGTTGGCACCGGCCAGCGCGGCGGCGCTGTGGGTTGAGGCCTCGAAGAGCATGGCGGTCTTGCCGCGGATGACTTCCATGTAGGTTTCTTCGGTGGTGCTGGCGTCGCGGATCTTCGACAGCTGCAGTACTTCGCCTTCGGCGATCACCCGGGTGGCGCGCGAGAGGATCTTCATCACCGGCATGCAGCCGAGCTCGACCATCATTTCGAACGAGCGCGAATAGAGGAAGTCGCCGACCAGCACGCTGGGTGCGTTGCCCCACTGTGCATTGGCGGTGGCGCGACCACGGCGCATGCCGGACATGTCGACCACGTCGTCATGCAGCAGGGTGGCGGTGTGCAGGAATTCGATGGTGGCGGCCAGCAGACGCAGATCCTCGGCCTGGTAGCCTAAGGCCTTGCCGCTGAGCAGGACCAGCAGCGGACGCAGGCGCTTGCCGCCGGCGGAGATGATGTAGTCACCGATCTTTTCCACCAAGGGCACTCGGGAGACCAGCTGGCGGCGGATAATCCCGTCGACGGCGGCGAAATCGTCCGCCACCACGCTGTAAAAGGCCTGGGGTTGCATCGTTGACGGGGGCTCCTGGGCTGGTGCCGGCGTGTTTCTCGGGAGTGGAAACGGGCAAATGGCATGCCGGGCCGGGCTCTATACGGGCTGCGCGGCATGCTAGGGGGCAGGGTTGGGGCTGTCAAGGCAAGCGCTTCGGGGGCTTGCCTCGCTATCGCGCTTTCCGTACAATTGCGGCCCCTAACTTCTTTGGGCACTCCCTGCCTTACGCAATTGCTAGGGTTCAACGCAGACCCAAGCAGCCATGCCGGCCAATAACTCTTCCTATAAAGAGTCGGGTGAGCAGGTTTAACGGAGAGATATCCATGTACGCAGTAATTGTTACCGGTGGCAAGCAATACAAAGTCGCCGAAGGTGAGTTCCTCAAGATCGAGAAGCTGGAAGTCGCCACTGGCGAATCCGTTACTTTTGATCGCGTTCTGCTGATCGGCAACGGTGACGACGTTAAAATCGGCGCTCCGGTAGTTGATGGTGCCAAGGTTGTTGCTGAAGTGATTGCCCAAGGCCGTCATGACAAAGTGACCATCATCAAGTTCCGCCGTCGTAAGCACCACATGAAGCGTCAGGGCCACCGTCAGTGGTTCACCGAAATCAAGATCACTGGCATCCAGGCCTGATTGGAGGGTTTGACTCATGGCACACAAGAAAGCTGGCGGTAGTACTCGTAACGGCCGCGACTCAGAAAGCAAACGCCTTGGCGTGAAGATGTATGGCAGCCAGGCTATCAAAGCCGGCAACATCATCGTGCGTCAGCGCGGCACCCAATTCCACGCTGGCTACGGCGTTGGCATGGGTAAAGACCACACTCTGTTTGCTAAGGTCGACGGCGTGGTCAAGTTTGAAGTTAAGGGCGCCTTCGGTCGTCGCTACGTGAGCGTCGTGGCTGCTTAAGTCCGCGCTTGCTGAAAAAGCCCCGTCTTGCGACGGGGCTTTTTTGTTTCTGTATATCCTGTATCCAGTGTTCCACTAGCCCGTCGCCGAGACGGGAGGCGTACCCATGAAATTCGTCGATGAAGTTTCGATTTTTGTAAAAGCCGGCGACGGCGGTAACGGCATGATGAGCTTTCGTCGTGAGAAGTTCATCGAGAAGGGTGGCCCCAACGGCGG
>JBBNAI010000282.1:0-1791 GCA_037994305.1 Pseudomonas sp.
AGGGCGATGGCGGCACACAGGCCACCGATACCACCACCCACGACGAGAACCTTGTTCACTGCATTCATGGCTGTCTCACTTCTTGTTCTTGTGATTCGGGCTAGCGTTTTGCCGGAACGATTCAGGCGTCGTTTCCGGGTACTTACTGATCCAGCTGCTGCCGCGTTGTGGTCACTTTCCCGGCAAAGCAGCCCTTTGACTAATCACTTGTAGGGATGCGATGTATCGTCAAACGCGATACCTCGTTCAGCCCTCACACAGCGCCAACTGACCGCCTTCCAGCACCAGCCAGCCGTCTTCCAGATGCCACTGCAGAGCGTTCAGGTGCTCGCCCAGGCAGGGCCCGTAGATGCACAGGCCGCTGTCCGGAAGGAACTGCGCGCCATGGGCGTAACAGACGATCAGGCTGCCGTCGGCGGAGAGAAAACGGTCCTTGCGGTACTCCAGGCGCACATCCAGATGCGGGCAGCTGTTGCGGTAAACCCGCACCTCGCCGCCGTGGCGCAGGGCAAACACGCTGTCCTTGCCCGCCTGTAGCGGGTCGAACCCACGGGCCTGCCCCTCAACCAGCTCATCCAGCAGACACAACGCGATAGCGGCGTGACTCACGGGCGAACCTGGACTCAGGCCTGCTTCGGTGGCGGACCACCCGGGGCCCACTTTTCCTTGGAGGTGAACAGGAACAGCTGCGAGTTATCCGCAGTGAGAGGGGCAACACGCGCTTCCCACTCGCTGTCGTGCTTGTCCATGTCCGCGTCGTACTCGATGTGGCAGCCCAGCGGGCTGTTGAAGTACCAGAACCAGTTGGAGCCGAAGAGGTGACGGCCCGGCCCCCAGAAGCTGGTCCAGCCTTTTTGCTCGAAACGGCGCCCGGCCAGCAGCACTTCGGTGCCGCTGCCCATGTGGAAGGTGAAGTGCTCGCAGCCCTTCATGTGCGGCGGGGTCTGGATCATGAACAGGCAGTGGTGGTCGTCAGACCCGGCCGGGCGCATGAACGGACCGGCACCGATAAAGGTGTCGGTGGTGACGAAACCGAGGCGCTTGTAGAAGGCCTCGGCCTTGACCGCGTCCGGTACGAAATACACCACGTGCGACAGGGTGCGCGGCACTGCCGGCATGTCCAGGGTGATGCCCGGCTGGTTGAGCGGGCGCTGCGGCGCATGGCCTGGGGCGTTGCTCAGGTCGGCAGGCGCGCTGAATTCACGGCGCACACTGACCTGGAAGGCGATGGCGAAGCCCATGTCGTCGACGCTATGCACCGCGCCAGCAGCATCACGAGTAACCGGGCGATCACGGCCCAGCTCATCGGCAATGGCGTCGAGGTCGGCCGCACTGGCCACGCCGTAGACGGTTTCGCGAATCGAGGGTGCCGGGCCGATGGCGGCCGGCAGGCTGGTATCGTCGGCGCGGCGGATGATCACCGCGGTGCCGTCGAGGGCTTCGAAGCGCCCGCCATTGCTATCTACATCGACGGGCTGCAAGCCATAGTCACGCAGGCAATCGGTACAGGCTTGAATGTCATCGACGCCAAAGATCAGGGCGTCAAGGCCGATGATGTTCATGGTTACCACTCCATTGAAATTATTCTGCGGACAGCCCGTCACCAAAGGTCCTGTCAGCGCGACAAGCGTCTGCCAGGGGGTGTGGGTATCCGGTGGTGGAGTCGGAAAAAGCGTCACGGCCAACCGACTGGTGGCGAGATTGCCGCGCCGGTTAACCCCTGACTAATCGCTTGTCGGGATGCGATGTATCGGCAAACGCGATACCTGGAGGAATGAGAGAAAGCGTGCG
>JBBNAI010000283.1:0-6619 GCA_037994305.1 Pseudomonas sp.
GCGCACAGCCGCCAGACTTTCTTCGTAGAACAGGCGCTCGTCGAACACCTTTCTATCAAAGAAACGCGGCCCCACCACGGCGGCGAGGATGCCGATGATCACCATCACCATCAACAGCTCGATCAGGGTGTAACCGCGCGACTCAGGCATTAGGGGGCGCAGGACTCGTCGACATCACCGGAAATATCGCCGATCACCACACCACTAGTTGCGCTGGTCGCTTCTGTATAGGTGAAGCTACAGGCGCCCAGCGCGATGGTGCCCGCAGTGGTGGTGTCAAAATCGGAGCTCAGCTGCGCGGCAGTCAGAATGCTAGCTTCAGTGGCATAGCCATGGGCCAGGGCAATAGACGTGCCTTCTAAGGTTACCGTGACAGTAGGGCCAGTTGCATTCCCTGCCAGAGCAGCAGCATGAACAATGGCGCTCGCAGAACGCACCGAGCCGAGCGCACCGTTGATTGTTGAATAGCGAGCGTCACCACTCAGATCGGCAAACTTCGGCAGCGCAAACGCCGCCAAAATCCCGAGAATCACAATGACCATGATCAGTTCAATCAAGGTGAAACCGCTTTGTTGCTTCTTCATCTTTACATCCTCGTAACAGAGTCAGGTTTTATCGGGTGAAAATGGTTTCGACAGTGCCGTCGGCAGAGTCGTAGGTAATGCTGTCGTTGCCGTCATCCAGCTGATAGGTGAACACGCACTCGGTCCCGCTGGAGGTCACCACATAGTCGACGCCCGTCGCGGCGGCTGTTGCCACAACCGGCGCGGAGCCCTGCAGCACGCCTTGCCAGAGTTCGATGCAGTTGAGCCCGGCGCCGCCAGTGCCCAGGGGCCAGCCATCGGCATTGGCATCCACGTCACCGGAACCAAAGCCGGTCACACCGTTGGTCATATCGATGCCCTTGCTGCGGTTGACTTCCCACTGCGAGCGCACCAGCAGCACCGCCGAGGCCAGCGCACCACCGGCGCCCTTGACCGCGGATTCGTGCGCATCCTTGGATACGTTCATGAAACGCGGCAACGCCACCGCGGCCAGAATGCCGAGGATGACGATCACCACCACCAGTTCGATCAGGGTAAAGCCTTTGCTGTTCTTCATTGTGTCCCTCAGTGACTTAACAGCCCTGACGCAGACAGCTCCGCCAGGGGTACCGCAGCAAGCTCCAGAGCAAAAGCGGTGCCCGCTGATTGTGACGCAATCGACATTCCATCGGGAACCGTCAACAACCGCCAGGCACGCATTTGTTCCTCCTCCCTCGTCCATCCAGCGGCAAACCGCGCCCGGTACACCACCCAGTTCCGCGCGGGTAGCCAGTACCAGCAGCCGGATTGCGGCTCATCGCCTGCAGCCAGTTCGCCGCAGTAGCTGTCCTGCTGCCAGCGCAGCAGGACAAACGGATTCTTCTTGCGCCAGGTGGTATCCAGCACCTGGTCCTGCGCCAACTGTTCCGCCGCCAGGCTGCTCAGGCTGGCTGCCAGGTGTTCACGGGTAGCCTCCATCGCCCGCCGCTCGCTGACCGCCGCCATCTTCCAGCCCAGCGCCAGTACGACGACCAGCGCCATCAATGTCGTCATCGACCAGCCTAGCCAACGTGCACGACGCACAGTGAGGCCGACCTGGTAATCCGCTGTCACGCGCCGCCCTTGGCCACCGAGGCCAGGTCCCACATCGGCAAGAACACACCCAGCGCCAGGACCAGGACCATGATGCCCATCGCCACGATCAGGATCGGTTCGATGGCATCGGCTAATTGTTTGAGGTCGTAATCGACTTCTTGTTCATAGAAATCCGCCACCTCGATGAACAGGTCATCCAGCGCGCCGGTCTCCTCGCCCACCGCCATCATCTGCAGCACCAGCGGGGTGAACAGACCGCTGGAGGAGGCCGTGCTGGTCAACGCTTCGCCGCGCTCCACGCCTTCACGCATACCCAGAATAGCCTGGCCGATATACAGGTTGCCGACGCTGGCGCTGTTGATCGACAGCGTCTGCAGCAACGGCACGCCGGCCTTGTACATCATGGCGAAAGTACGGGTAAAACGGGCCAGGGCGATACGCTCGAACACGCCACCGACGATGGGCAGCCGTAGCTTGATCTCATCCCACTTCAATGCGCCGGCATCGGTCTGCTGCCAGCGGATGAAGGCGTAGACGCCACCGGCTGCCAGCAGCCCCATCAGCCACCAGTAGTCCTGGAAGAACTGCGAGGTGCCGATGAGAATGCGCGTCGGCAAAGGCAGCTGCGCATGAAACTGCTCGAACACCTTGGAGAACGCGGGAATGACCAGCATGTTGATGACCACCAACGCGACCGCCATGGCCAGCATGACGAACATCGGATAACGAGTGGCCTGCTTGATCCGCTTGCGCGTCTCGCGCTCCATTTCCAGGTAGCCGGAGAGCTGGCGGAACGCCTGGTCGAGCTGGCCGGTGTTCTCGCCGACGCTGATCATGCTGATGAACAGGGTGCCGAACACCTTGGGGTGGGCATGCAGGGCCACAGCCATGCTCATGCCGCCTTCCAGATCACCACGCACCGCCTGCAGCACTTCGCGGAAGTATTCATTGCGGTGCGATTCGCCCAGGCCACCAATGGCGCGAATGATCGGCACGCCGGCCTTGCTCAGGCTGTACATCTGCCGACAGAAGATAATCAGCTCTTCGAGGTCGACACGCTTGCGCTTCAAACGCTCGCGCAGGACAGCGAGCACATCATCACCCGCCTGCTCGACCTGCTCTTCGATGGTCAGCGGGGTGATGCGCTGGCTCAGCAGGTCGCTGGCGACGTTGTCGCTACTGGTGCCCTGCACCGTCCCGGTGACTTTGGCGCCCTGGGCGTCACGGCCGGTGTAGCGAAACTGCGACATCAGACCAGCGCCTCATCGGTAAGGGTGGCGCAGACCTTCAGCACTTCCTCGACACTGGTTACCCCGCTCAGGGCGTAGTCCAGTGCACAGGCCGCCAGCGGGCGATAACTCGGGTTGGCCTTGGCGGCCTCGGCGAAGCCTTGGGGGTCGCTACGGCGCAGGGCAGCAATCATCGACTCGTCCATTTCCAGCAACTCGTAGACCCCCAGGCGCCCCGAATAACCGGTGTTGTGGCACTGGTGGCAGCCGGTGCCGCGCTTGAACTGGCGGCCCGTCAGCGCCGCACCGTTCAGGGTCTCCAGCCAGACCAGCTGTTGCGGCTCGGGCGAATGGTCCTCCATGCAGTTCTCACACACGCGGCGCACCAGGCGCTGGGCCAGCACGGCGTTGAGCGAGGTGGCGACGAGGAACGGCTCGGCGCCCATGTCGATCAGGCGCATGGCCGAGGTCAGGGCGTCGTTGGTGTGCAGGGTCGACAGCACCAGGTGACCGGTCAATGCCGCGCGCAGGCCGATCTCGGCAGTTTCCTGGTCGCGCATCTCGCCGATCAGCACGATGTCCGGATCCTGGCGCAGGGCGGCGCGCAGCACGCGGGCGAAGCTCAGGTCGATCTTGGCGTTGACCTGCACCTGATTGACCCGTGGCAGGCGGTATTCCACCGGGTCTTCCACGGTGATGATTTTCTTCTCCGGGCTGTTCAGCTCGGTGAGGCCGGCATACAGCGTGGTGGTCTTACCCGAGCCGGTGGGGCCGGTGACCAGCACCAGGCCGAACGGGCGCTGCAGCAAGCGGCGGAAACGCACCAGCATGTCCGGCGGCATGCCACTGGCCTCGAGGCTGGACACGCCGCCTGTCTGGTCGAGCAGACGCATCACCACCGACTCGCCGAACTGCACCGGCATGGTCGAGACCCGTACGTCGATGTTGCGGTTCTTCACCCGGATATTGAAGCGACCGTCCTGCGGCAGGCGCTTCTCCGAGATATCCAGGCCGGACATGATCTTCAGGCGCATGACCAGGGCCGAGGCGATGCGCTGTTCCTTCATCACCTGCTCGTTGAGCACGCCGTCGATGCGCTGGCGAATGCGCACTACGCCCTCGTCGGGCTCGATGTGGATGTCCGAGGCCTTCATCTGCACCGCGTCCTCGAACAGCGTCTGCAGCAGGCGCACCACCGGGGCATCGGTGTTGTTGTCGGCGCCCAGCTTGGACAGGTCGAAGTCACTGTCCTGCAGCTCGCCTTCCAGCTCGCCGGCGATCGAGGCGATTTCGCTGGTGCGCCGGTAAACCAGGTCGAGGGTGGCCAGCAGCTCGGCCTCGCGCACCACCGACGGCAGCACGCGGGTCTTGAGGATGCGCTCCATCTCGTCGAGGGCGAACAGGTCGAGCGGGTCGGACATGCCGACGCGGATGCCGCCAGCCTCGCGTGACAGGACCATGGCGCGGAAGCGTCGGGCCATGGCCTCGGGCAGCAGCTGCACCACTTGCTGGTCGAACTTGAAGTGCTTGAGTTCGAGGAACGGGATCTTCAACTGTTCGGACAGCGCCGTGAGCAGTTTCACCTCGCCGACGAAGCCGAGGTCGACCACCGTGCGGCCGAGCTTGGAGCCGGTACGTTTCTGTTCCTGCAGCGCCAGTTGCAGCTGCGCTTCGCTGATCAGCCCGGCCTGGATCAGCAGATCCCCCAGGCGCACCTTGCGCTGGCGTACGTCGTCCTGGGTCATCCGCGACCTCCAAGCGCCGAGGCGCGTTCACTGGCAAAGCGCCGGGCGCTTTCGTCCAGCCCCAGCCCCTGCAGGGCCAGGCGGTAATGACGGCCGGCCTCGGCCGGTTGATCGAGCTGTTCCAGGGCAATCGCCAGGCCCAGCTGCCAGGTCGACTGGTTGGGGCGCAGGGCAATCATCTGCCGGTACAGGGCCGCGCTTTCCTGCCACTGCCCGGTCTGCTGGTAACTGGCGGCCAGCAGGGCGTGGTAGGTCGGCTCCTGAACCAGGCTCGGCGCGTTCTGCTCGAGGGTGGCTACTGCACCCGTGGTGTCGCCGGCCTGCAGCTGGGCACGCGCCAGCAACAGGCGCAGCTCGTTGTCCTGCGGCATCTGCGCCAGCTGCGCAGGCAACCAGCTGAGCAGGCGCTGCTGCTGGCCGCCGGCAAGGTAGGCACGGGCCAGCCAGCGCAGCACCTCGGGGTCACGCCCACGGGTTTTCTGCAAGGCTTCCAGCTCGCGGATGGCACGCGGGTAATCGCCATCCTGCAACGCCTGGCGAGCCAGGCTCAGAGCATCCGGCTGATAGGGGGCGATCTTCACTTCAGGCGGCCCACTGGGGCGAGCCGGCGGCTGGGGCGCCTCGACCTTGGCCGGCGTGTTGGCCGGCGCGAGCGGTGCGCTGGCCCAGTTCGGCAACGGCGCTTCAGCCTCGGGCTCGGTGGCCGGCGTGGCGGTCGGCAACTGCTCCAGTTCCACCGGCGCCTCGGCTGCCGGGGTGGGCGCCAGCGGCACTTCGACCCACAGCAGCCAGCGATCACCGGCCGGCTCCAGGCGATCACGCACCTCCAGGTTGTCGCCCATGCCGACCAGCAGCACCTGGACATCGCCGCCCTGTGCATCGACACGCCACGACAGGCTGCTGCCGTCATGCTGCACCCGCCCGGACTGTGCCTGACCGGCCAACTGCACGCCCGGCAAGCGCAGGCTCACCGCGCCGCTTTCCTCGATGCGCTGGTACGGCACCGAGCGGTCGAGCAGCAGTTGCAGCACCAGGCTGTGGCCATTGTTCTGCGGCAGCACCTCGAGCAGACGCGGTGCAACAACCACCGGCACGACGACCGCCTCCTCGCGTTTGGGAAAGTTGCCGCCCCAGGGAATCTGGCCGTTGACCACACGCCCGATCATCAACCCCACCAGAACACCGAGCAGCACCACAGCGCCCAGCCAGACCAGGCCACGGCGCAGGCGTTCGCTGCGTTCGCGGCGGGCCGCGCCGGCTTCGTCCACGGGCTGCAGGCCTTCCAGGGCAAGCCGTTCGGCCGGCGCGGCGCGGCGCTCTTCGAGGTCGCGCAGCATGTCGTTGACCAGGCTCATGGCAGCAACTCCCGCCAGCTCACCAGCCAGGGCCATGCACCGACCACCACCACCAGTGACAGACTGATTGCCGCCAGGCTCCAGCCGAGCCAGGTCGGGCTGCGCCGCAGGAAAGGCTGGGCGCCTTCGGTATCCAGTTGTGCACGGCGAACCTGGCGGGCTGTAACCTGCCGGGTGCCTTCGCCGTAGGCGACCATCAGCGCCTTGTGCGCGAGGATATTGATCAACCGTGGAATGCCGCCGCTGCCGCGCACCAGGCTGCGCACTGCCGCGCCGCCGAACAGCGGCTCGCCACGGTAACCGGCCACGGCCAGGCGCTCACTGAGATAGCGGGTGGTGTCTTTCACGTCCAGCGGGCGCAGGCGGTAGGAAAAGGTGATGCGCTGGCGCAACTGACGAAACTCGTTGCGCTCCAGGGTCGCGTCCAGCTCCGGCTGGCCGAACAGCACCACTTGCAGCAGCTTGGCCTGTTCGGTTTCCAGGTTGGTCAGCAGGCGCAGCGCTTCTAGGGTTGCGGTCGGCAGCGCCTGAGCCTCGTCGATCAACACCACCGTGCTCTTGCCGGCAGCGGCCAGCTCGATCAGGCGCCGGTGCAGGGCATCCAGCAGGGTCTGGGAATCCAGTTCGTCGATGGCGTCGATGTGCAGCTCGCGGGCCAGCGCCTGGCGCAG
>JBBNAI010000284.1:0-2145 GCA_037994305.1 Pseudomonas sp.
TCGTCGTTCTCGCTTTCGGCGCTGGCCTTGACCGCGTCCCAGCGCATGTCGACGAACCAGTGCCAGGCGGTGGTGAAGCCCTGGTTGGGCACACCGCCCAGCGACCAGCTGTCGGTGTAGGCGTCGCCGAGGATCATGCCGGGGGCGATGGCCTTGAGACCCTTGGGGCGCTCGGAGGCGGTCATCAGTTGCGACATGCCGGCCCAGGACCAGCCGAACATGCCGACGTTGCCGTTGGACCAGCCCTGCTGGGCGGCGAACTCGACCGCGCTGCGGCCGTCGGTGCCGTATTCCGGGCCGAGGAAATCGAAGGTGCCCTGGGAGCAACCGGTGCCACGGGCCTGTACGCCCATCACGGCGTAGCCGCGTTCCACCAGGTCCTTGTCCATCGCCACGGAGAAGGTCTCGTTGTCGGCCAGGTAGGCCGAGCCGCCGATGCTGCCGGAGTCGTAGCCGCTGTAGCGGATCAGTACCGGGAACTTGCCTTCGCCCTTGGGCAGCAGCACCGAGTAGCGCAATTCGGTGCCGTCGGCGGCGGTGAGGTAGCCGGTGACGCGCTTGCCCCAGAAGGCCTGGAAGCTGCGGTCGGAAGGCGGCGGGCCTTCCATCGGTGGTTGGGTGTTACAGCCGGCCATCAGCAGCGCCATACACAGGGCGCTGAGCCCGAGGGCGTGCTTGATAGGAGTGATTTGCATAACTGAACCTCAGGGTTGAATGGGGCGTCTCGAAAGGGGCTGGCGGCGTGTCAGAAGTTCTTCATGGCCGAGAACACCACGGTGGCCTGACAGTCGCCGCCCTTGCCGAAGTTGTTCTTGCACTCGGTCTCGGACAAGTCGGTGTCGATGTAGGCGGCTTTCCATTCGATCTCGAACGCGCGCTTGCTCAGGGCTAGGCTCCAGTCGCTATAGCCGCTGCGGGTGCTGCCGCTGGCCGAGCGCCAGGCGTTCTCGTCAGGCGTCCAGGTGTGGCCGTAGCGCACGTTCAGCTTGGTCGCGTAGGGCAGGTAGAAGTCGTATTCGGCCCAGCCGATGGTGCGGTGCGGATCGCGCTCGGGAATAAGGCCCGGCAGCTGTACCCACGGTGGAATTTGTCCGGCAGCTTGGGCCGCGTGGGCCGCCGCGATTTCCTTGTTGGCATCCTCGATCGGTTTGGGTGTCTGCAGGTCGTTGGCGTACTTCACGCCGATGGTGGCGCTGCGGTAGCCGAGGGTGCCCATCCACTCGCCGAAGTTGATCCAGCTGTCGCCCGGATATTCATAGCGCACGTAGTCCAACGAGAAGCGAGTGTTCTCGGTGATCGGGCGAGCGATACCGATGTAGTAGCCCTGCTCGCGATTGCTGTCGGTGCCCATCTCCACATTGACGGTATAGGCGCCTGCATGTAGCCCGCTGATTTTGTGCACCAGGGTGCCGGAGGTGAACAAGACGGGACCTTCGTCCTGGTTCAGCGACAGACCACCGACGCGGTAGTCGCTGGCCAGGCCTACATTGATAGCCAATAGGGTTTCCGGGGTCAGGTCGATGGCCTGAGCCGAGAGGGAGAGGCCATAGAGGGTGCTGGCCATCCCCCACGCTGCGATTTTGTTCATGCGGTTCTGCTCCAATTGTTCTGATTGATATGGCAGAGAAAGACACTGTGCTGCTTTCTTGTTGTTCTGTGGGCACGGCTGCAGGTGCAGCGCTGCCTGTTCCCCAGCTTTTTCGGGCGAAAAGAGCCCGCCGGCACGAAATTTTCGAGCCGATTATTGTGTTGTGGCTGGGGAGTTTTTCCTGGGTTTGCGGGTGAGGTTGAGTGTCGGGCAGGGGCGGATCTCCTGTGCTGGATAGGTTGGTTTTGCGGTGGTTTAGTCGACCCGGAAAAATTCGATCCAGACCGCGTCTGCAGTCGGGTAAGACACGCTGCCGATGAACAGGTGGTGCATCAGCCAGGCGTAGCGCGGATCGTCCGTGTTGAAGCGTGGTGCGCAGCGGCAGCGGTATTCGCTGTCGGCGATCGGCCAGCCGGTTTCGGCCTGGCGCGCACCCTTCGCGGTCATGCTCAGCAGGCCGCTGTTGTGCACCTCGATGATGGCGCCGTCGTCGCAGCGCAGGCTGTAGCGTGCATCCAGCACGGCACTGCCGTCGTCGCGCTCCAGGCAGTAGTCGG
>JBBNAI010000285.1:0-4968 GCA_037994305.1 Pseudomonas sp.
AGCGGTCGATCATCTCCACCTGCAGCTCCTTCAGGCCATCCTCGTCGGCGGCGTTGGCGATGCGTTTGTAGAGGATCAGGCGGGCGTGCACGTCCGGCAGGTAGTCCTCGGGGATCAGCGCCGGTACACGCAGGTTGATCTCCGGGCCGCCACCGAGCGGCTGGTCGAGGTTGGGCTGCTCGCCCTTGCGGATGGCTTTGACCGCGCGCTCGAGCATTTCCATGTAGAGGGTGAAGCCCACGGCCTGGATTTGCCCGCTCTGGCCGTCGCCGAGCAGCTCGCCGGCGCCGCGGATTTCCAGGTCGTGGGTGGCCAGGACGAAACCGGCGCCGAGGTCCTGGGCGTTGGAAATGGCTTCCAGGCGCTTCTGTGCGTCGTCGGTCATCTGCTTGCGTGGTGGCGTCAGCAGGTAGGCGTAGGCCTGGTGGTGGCTACGGCCGACGCGCCCGCGCAGCTGGTGTAATTGCGCCAGGCCGAACTTGTCGGCGCGCTCGATGATGATGGTGTTGGCGCTCGGCACGTCGATGCCGGTCTCGATGATGGTCGAGGCGATCAGTACGTTGAAGCGCTTGTGGTAGAAGTCGCTCATCACCTGTTCCAGCTCGCGCTCGCGCATCTGCCCGTGGCCGATGCCGATGCGCGCTTCCGGGACCAGTTCGGCCAGGTCGGTGGCGCACTTCTCGATGGTCTTCACATCGTTGTGCAGGTAGTACACCTGGCCCCCGCGCAGCAATTCGCGCAGCAGGGCTTCCTTGATCGTCGGGTTGTTCTGCTCCATGACGAAGGTGCGTACCGACAGCCGGCGCGCCGGCGGCGTGGCGATGATCGACAGGTCGCGCATGCCGGCCACGGCCATGTTCAGGGTGCGCGGGATCGGCGTGGCGGTCAGGGTGAGAATGTCGACCTCGCTGCGCAGGGCCTTGAGCTGCTCCTTCTGGCGCACACCGAAACGGTGTTCTTCGTCGATCACGCACAGACCCAGATCCTTGAAGCGCACATCGTCCTGCAGCAGCTTGTGGGTGCCGATGACGATATCGATCTTGCCCTCGGCCAGCTTGGCTACGGCTTCGTCGACTTCCTTGTTCGACTTGAAGCGGCTCATCACCTCGACCGTTACCGGCCAGTCGGCGAAGCGGTCACGGAAGCTGTTGTAGTGCTGCTGGGCGAGCAGGGTGGTGGGCACCAGTACCGCGACCTGGCGGCCGCTGTGCACGGCAATGAAGGCGGCGCGCATGGCCACTTCGGTCTTGCCGAAGCCGACGTCGCCGCACACCAGGCGGTCCATCGGCTTGGGCGCGAGCATGTCGGCCAGCACCGCGTCGATGGCGGTCTGCTGGTCCGGGGTTTCCTCGAAGGGGAAGCCAGCGCTGAAGGTGGCGTAGTCGGCCAGTGGGTCCTTGAACGCATAGCCTTCGCGGGCAGCGCGGCGGGCATAGATGTCGAGCAGCTCGGCGGCGACATCGCGCACCTGCTCGGCGGCCTTGCGCTTGGCTTTCTGCCAGGTTTCCGAACCGAGGCGGTGCAGCGGGGCGAGGGCATCGTCGCTGCCGGTATAGCGGGCAATCAGGTGCAGGCTGGCGACCGGCACGTAGAGCTTGGCTTCCTCGGCGTACATCAGGGTGAGGAACTCGGCGGCCTGGCCGTCGAACTCCATGGTCACCAGGCCCAGGTAGCGGCCGACACCGTGGTCGATATGTACCACCGGCGAGCCTTCGCGCAGCTCGGTGAGGTTCTTGATCACATTGTCGCCGCCGTCGCGCGATTTCTCGCGGCGCCGGCGTTGCATCACGCGTTGGCCGAACAGCGGGCTTTCGGCGACCAGGGCGATCTCGTCGAGCAGCAGGCCTTCATCCAGCGGCGCGATGCAGATGCCCAGGCGCGACTTGCTGCTGGTGAACTCCGGCCAACCGCTGACTTCCAGCGGTTTCAGCTTGAGGCGGGCGAGCAGTTCCAGCAGCACTTCGCGGCGCCCGGCCGACTCGGCGCAGAACAGCACGCGGCCCGGGTATTCCTCGATAAAGCGACGCAGCGCCGCCAGCGGCTCGCTGGCCTTGGCCTGGATAGCCAGGTCGGGCAGGGCGCGGGCGTCGAAGCGTTCGCGGCCGACGCCGGTTTCAATATCAGCCTGGTCGGCGACCACGCGGGGCCAGTTCTTCAGGCGGGCGAAGCAATCCTCCACCGGCAGGAACAGGTCGGCCGGCGGCAGCAGTGGGCGTTCCGGGTCGACCTTGCGTTCTTCGTAGCGGCCCCGTGCATCCGTCCAGAACTGCTCGGCGGCTTTTTCGATGCCCGGCAGGGAAAACACCTGGGTGTCGGCCGGCAGGTAATCGAACAGGGTGGCGGTTTCTTCGAAGAACAGCGGCAGGTAGTACTCAATACCGGCTGGGGTAATGCCGGTGGAGAGGTCCTGGTAGATCGGGCAGCGGCGGAAATCCACGTCGAAACGCTCGCGGAAGCGGCCGCGGAAGTCGGTGACGGACTTCTTGTCCAGCGGGAACTCGCGGGCCGGCAGCAGGCGGATCGATTCGACCTTGTCCACCGAACGCTGGGTTTCCGGGTCGAAGGTGCGCAGCGTCTCGATCTCGTCATCGAACAGGTCGATGCGAAATGGCGTTTCGCTGCCCATCGGGAACAGGTCGATCAGGGCGCCGCGCACGGCGAACTCGCCATGTTCATAAACCGTGTCCACGCAGCGGTAGCCGGCGGCTTCCAGGCGTGCGCGCATTTCCTCGACATTCAGCTTCTGGCCGATATCCAGCACCAGGCCGCTGCCGAGCAGGAAGCGCGTTGGTGCGATGCGGTGCAAGGCCGTGCTGATCGGCACCACCAGCACGCCGTGCTTGAGCTGCGGCAGGCGATAGAGGGCGGCGATGCGCTGGGAAATGATGTCCTGATGTGGCGAAAACAGGTCGTAGGGCAGGGTTTCCCAGTCCGGGAAGTGCAAAACGGGCAGGTCCGGAGCGAAAAACGCCAGCTCTTCCTGCAGGCGCTCGGCGTTCTGGCTGTCGGCCGTCAGCAGCAGGGTAAAGCGCTTGGCGGCGCTGGCGGCTTCGGCAATCGCCAGACTCAGCGCGGCGCCGGGCAGGTTGCCCCAATGCTGCTTGCCGGCGGCAGCGGGTAGTTTCGGTAGGTGCAGGACGGACACAGGCAACACAACCCCAGATTGGCGAGCGGGCGATTGTAGCCAGCGGAGATAGCGGCTGTCAGTTGCGACAGGCGCGCATTGCTCAGGCGCTCGCACGCCGTCATAATGTAGCCCCTTTTTTCAGCCCCTACATGTGGAAGGTATTGCCCGTGACTCAGAAGCCCGACCAGTGTCTCGGTGAGTGGATCGATCGTGAAGCCCTCGCAGAAGCGATGATTCCGATGATCGGCCAGCTCTACCGCAACAACAGCGTGGTGACCTCGATCTACGGCCGTGGTCTGATCAACCGTTCGGTGATCGATATTCTGAAAGCCCACCGTTTCGCCCGTCACCGTCTGGCTGACGATGGCGAGCTGTCGGTGCACGACACCTTCCCGATCCTTAAAGCGATGAGCGAGCTCAAACTGGGCGCCGCCTCCGTGGATCTGGGCAAGATGGCCAGCAAGTTCAAGGCCGAAGGCGCTGGCCGCGCTGTCGAGCAGTTCGTCAAGGAAGAGTTGGCGGACGTGGTCGGCAAGCAGAACGGTGCTGCCCGTGAAGGCACCGACGTAGTTCTTTACGGCTTCGGTCGTATCGGCCGCCTGCTGGCGCGCATCCTGATCGAGAAAACCGGTGGTGGCGACGGCCTGCGTCTGCGCGCCATTGTCGTGCGCAAGGGCGCCAGCAATGACCTGGTCAAACGCGCCAGCCTGCTGCGCCGCGACTCGGTACACGGCAAGTTCGATGGCACCATCACCATCGACGAAGAAAACAACACCCTGACGGCCAACGGCAACCTGATCCAGGTGATCTACGCCAAGGACCCGAAAGAAGTCGACTACACCCAATACGGCATCAAGAACGCCCTGCTGGTGGACAACACCGGCGTATGGCGTGACGCCGAGGGCCTGGGCCAGCACCTGGCCTGCCCGGGTGTCGCTCGCGTGGTGCTGACCGCACCGGGCAAAGGCGCGCTGAAGAACATCGTGCATGGCATCAACCATGGCGAAATCACCGCCGATGACAAGATCATCTCCGCTGCTTCCTGCACCACCAACGCCATCGTGCCGGTGCTCAAAGCGGTGAATGATCAGTACGGCATCGTCAACGGCCACGTCGAAACCGTTCACTCGTACACCAACGACCAGAACCTGATCGACAACTTCCACAAGGGCAGCCGTCGTGGCCGCAGCGCCGCGCTGAACATGGTCATCACCGAAACCGGTGCTGCCACTGCCGCCGCCAAGGCCCTGCCGATCCTGAAAGGCAAGCTGACCGGCAACGCCATTCGCGTGCCGACGCCGAACGTGTCGATGGCCATCCTCAACCTCAACCTTGAGAAGGCCACCACTCGCGAAGAGATCAACGAGTACCTGCGCCAGATGGCCATGCACTCGGACCTGCAGAAGCAGATCGACTTCGTCCAGTCGCAGGAAGTGGTTTCGACTGACTTCGTCGGTTCGCGCCACGCCGGTGTGGTCGACGCCGAAGCCACCATCGCCAACGACAACCGTGTCGTGCTCTACGTCTGGTACGACAACGAGTTCGGCTACAGCTGCCAGGTGGTGCGTGTGATGGAAGACATGGCCGGGGTCAACCCGCCAGCCTTCCCGCGCTAAGCCGCGAGAGCGTTAAACAAAACGGGAGCCTAGGCTCCCGTTTTGCGTTTTAGCGATCCGCCAATAACTGCTTGCGTAGTGCCTCCGAAAGACCTTCGGGTGCCAGCCAGATGCCCAGGTAGGCGCGTGCCAGTTCAGCATTGTCGCTGCGGAACACCATGCTGCCGTTACGTTCCAGGCTGAGGCCGCTGCGTGGCGAGTAGTTCAGCGCATAGCGGTCGCCTG
>JBBNAI010000286.1:0-5632 GCA_037994305.1 Pseudomonas sp.
CGCATCGGCGTCGGCGCATTTGAGTCCGGTTTTTCGCCGCTCAGCCTATCTATCATCAGCGATACTTTCCAGCGTCGCACACGGGCGACCGCCATGGGACTGTTTGCCCTGGGCGCACCGGCAGGCGCCTTTCTCGGCCTGGCGCTGGGCGGCTACATCGCCGCCACCTACGGCTGGCGCGCCGCGTTCTTCATCGCCGGACTTCCCGGCCTGCTGCTGGCGCTACTGATCGCCTTTTCCGTGCGGGAGCCGCAACGCGGTCGGTATGACCCGCCCGAGCAACGCACGGGATCCGTTGCGCTGCCTCAGGTCTTGGTTCATATCTGGCGCGACCGCGCGCTCTTCAACATTCTCTTGGGCATGGTTTTCTGTGCTGTGGTGCCGGCGGCAATCACTGTCTGGAGTCCCAGTTTCCTGATCCGCGTTCATGGCATGGATATCAAGCAAGCGGGCCTGGCCGCGTCCGTGGCAGTTGGCTTGTGCGGCGCGGCGGGCGCGGCGGCGGGTGGATTTATCGCAGATCGGCTCGGGCGCATCGAAGAATGGCGCAAGCTGATTTCCCCTGTATTGGGCACGCTGCTCTCCAGCATCCTGGCGGTGCTCACGTTCGTAGTCGTGAACGATGCCGTTGTCGCGGTGGTGTGCCTGGGTTTCGTGGCTTTCTTCGCGCAGTTTTTTATCGGCACGGGCTATGGCGTTACCACCACACTGTGTCCGTCTGCACTGCGTGGCACCACGCTGTCCATTCTGCTGATGGCATTCAACTTCGGTTCGTTCGGGCTTGGCACATTGCTTCTGGGCATGCTCAGCGACCATCTAACGCCGTGGGCCGGCAACACCGCCATTGCCTACGGCATGCTCGGTTCAGTGTTATTCAGCATTATTGGAAGCGGTTTTATCGCTCGGGCGATGTGGCACATGCGGCGATCCAGCCAGCAGGCGCTGGACGACGGTTGCTGATGACCTCAAAGGCGCGCACCTCAGAGCATCTGACGCCGTGGGTGTTAGGCGTTGCAGTGTTGTTGCAAACCCTCGACGCCACGTCAGTTGCTGTCGCTCTGCCGGCGATCGCGGTCGACCTGCAGCGTGACACGTTGGCGGTTTCAGCGACCATTTCCGCGTATCTGCTGGGTGCTGCTGTCAGCGTACCGCCATGCGGCTGGCTTGCTGATCGATTCGGTGGGCGGAATGTATTTCTTCTGGGAATACTGAGCTTTGTTCTCGCATCCGTGGCCTGTGCCATGGCGCCTTCCTTAGAAGTACTACTTGTTGCGCGCTTTGCCGAGGGCGCGGCCGGGGCGCTGCTTGTCCCCCTGGGGCGCATGGTCATCATGCGCACCTTCGCCGCCGATGAGCGCGTCCGCGCCTATACAACCTTCGTACTCCCGGCATTGCTCGGACCGATGTTCGGACCGCTGGTAGGCGGCGTGCTGGTGGAGTACGGCAGTTGGCGATGGATATTCCTTCTCAACGTGCCACTGGGCCTGTTCAGTTTTCTGGCCGTTTACCTGCTAGTGAGAAATTTCCGGGAAACCCAGCCCCGCAAGATGGACTTGCTAGGCATGCTGATGACCAGCCTGGCGCTTCTAGTGTTCGTATTTGGGCTGATCCTGCTATCCAGGGCGCTCTGGCAAGTAGGGACTATTACCGTCGGACTGGGGTTGTTGCTTGGCGTGCTGGCAGTCGCTCACGCCTGGCATCATGAGCATGCGTTACTAAAACTGTCGCTGCTCAGAGCACCATTGTTCCGTCGCGCGCTGGGAACAGATCTGTGTTGCCGGCTGCTGATGAATGCTGCGCCTGTTCTGCTTTCGTTGTTGCTGCAATCGAGGCTTGGGCTCTCCCCTTCGTTGACCGGCATCTTGATCGTAATGATCGCCGTAGGGTCACTGCTTACCAAACCCTATACCTATCGCTGGCTGGATCGGTACGGCTGCCGCGAAGTGATGGCCAGTTCAACAGTCCTTGCAGTACTTGCCTTCGTTTGTTGCGCCTGGCTCACACCAGCTTCCTCGCCTTGGCTGATCGGCTCCTTGCTCCTGGCATTCGGCTTCTTCCGCTCACTGATCATTAGCACCACTGCGGTCATGATCTTCCACGGTGTCGCACCAGAGGATACCGGCGCTGCCACGACCCTTTCAGCCATCGGCCAACAAGGTTTTCAAGTCACGGGCCTCACAGGCGTAACCATCCTGATGCAACTGAGCGGTGGTCACCATCCGAGCACCGCCACCATTGCCGAAGCCATCGTTGTCAGCGGGCTGCTATCGCTCACTGCTCTGTATTTTATCTTCCGCATCGGCCCGGTGAAGCTCCGGCCATGACCTCTTCAGCAACGGAGACAATAACAATGACACCTTCTCCCCGCTCAACCTGGCTGATCATGCTGGCACTGGCCATTGCCGAGATAACCAGTACGTTTGAAGTCAGCATGGCGTTCGTGGCGCTGCCAACGCTTAACCGCGTATTCGCCGATCCCGCCGCTGTCAGCTGGGTCCTGTCCAGTTTCTTTATCGTGGCCGCCGGCAGTGTCGCGCTGTTCGCCCGCCTGGGTGACCTCTACGGCCGCCGGCGCATGCTGCTGATGGTGTTGGCCATCGCAGCATGCGGCTCGCTGATCAGCGCTCTGTCCACCACGTTGCCGGGCGTGATTATCGGGCGCTCGCTCCAAGGTGTCACCGGCGCCGTGCTGCCTCTGTGCCTGGGCTTGATGCGCGAGAACATGGCGCCCAAAACCCTCACGTTCAATATTGGCGTCATGGGCGGTGTGATGGCCGTGAGTTCCGGTCTGGCCTTTCTAGTGGCCGGCGCCATCATCGATCTGTATGACTGGCATGGCATGTTCTTTTTCAGCGCGCTGCTGGCAGTGATGGGTATGGTTGCCGTATGGAGCCTGGTACCAGGCTCTCCTCCCGCGGTCGCCGACGGGTCGCTGGATATTTTGGGGGGAGTCCTTTTCGTACCCGCCGTCACCGGCCTGATGCTGTCCCTCACCCTGGCCAAGAGCGGCTGGCTGCAACCGCAAAGCGCTGGACTGTTGCTGGCCAGCGTTGTGCTGCTGGTTGTGTGGGCACGCCATGAGTACCGTCACCCGGATCCGCTGATCAACGTGCGCCTGTTTGCCGATCGCAGGATTTTGCTGGCCAACCTGGTCTTTGCTGCCATTGGTCTGGGGCCAATGATTGGTGGCGCGGTGATCCTCAGCCTGGCCCAGCAACCGGAGTGGAGCGGTGCTGGGCTGGGGCTCACAGCCACAGCCGCTTCACTGCTAAAGCAGCCCACCACCTTCATGGGGTTTGTCGCCGGGCCGGTCGCCGGCTTGCTTGCCGCCCGCTACGGCATTCGTGTCGCGATGCTGGTAGGTGGCGCACTGGTCCTGGCGGCCTGGTTTCCACCGCTACTGAACTTGAACTCAATGAGCGCGCTGCTGCTGACCGTGGTGATCTTCAGCTTCGGCATCACCGTGTTGTTCAGCGCAACCAGCAACCAGGTGGTCATAGCCTCACCAGCGCACCGGACCAGCGAAGCCATGGGCTTGGCGCAGGTCTGCAGGAGTACCTGCGCCGCGCTGGGCAGTCAGATACTGGCGACGCTGCTGGCAAGTTCGCTGGTGACCCCCGACGGTGGCGGTACACCGCTACCGAGTGCAGATGCCTATCGCCTGGCCTTTTTGTTTCTGATCCTGTGCAGCGCGATTGCTCTGCTAGCCGCCTGGCTGGTGCCCACGTCCCGTGAACCTCGGGATCAACCGTCTACCGCTCTCGAGACTGGGCAGTACTAACTCAACAATCCGCCAATATACGTTCAAAGCGTGTACGCACGCGGACCTGCGAGTTGGGGTTGGTGAACAGATAGAGCTGACCCCGAGAGATGGCATCCAGTACCTGCTTCGCTACCTCTTCAGGATCAATGTGGCCGGCACCGCTGGCGTTGGCCGCCGCGTCAGGCACCTGAAGCGGGACGTTATTGTGCCCGGGTCGGTTGCGCGCCGCATCGCGTATACGTGTACGGACCAGGCCGCAACACAGCACCGTTACACCGACCTTACTCCCAGCCACGCGCAAGTCTGCTTCCAGAGTCTCGGTGAGCGAGACCACGGCATGCTTGGTGGCGTTGTAGGCCGCATTACCAGGGATGGTCGATACGCCCGCCATGGAAGCGGTAGTCACCACATACCCGCTGTCCTGAGCAACTAGCAAGGGCGTGAATACATGCAAGCCATTGAAAACGCCCCGCAGGTTCACATTCAGAATCCATTCCCACCCCGCCGCATCCAGCGTCCATAACGGACCGAACGGCAGCATGACACCGGCGTTGTTGCAGAGGATATCGACCCGGCCGAAGCGCTCCAACACCTGGTCTCTGGCAGCTTCTACGTCCGCACGATTGGCGACGTCACAGACCAGTGGCAGAACCTCCACGCCTTTGCTCATTACATTACGCGCCGCTTCGCTCAACGCCTCTGACTCGATATCCAGCAGTGCGATATGGACGCCGCGCTGGGCGAACGCCATGGCCAATGCCAGACCAATACCTGAGGCCGCTCCGGTTATCACCGCGACCTGTCCTGCTACTAAGTCCATGCTCCTTCCCCCCCTATTCGGTCATTGCCACACACTCACAAGAAATATAACATCGATCACCTAGATAACCAGGTTAAACCGACATAGGAGTGGTTGATGTGAAATGGTTGACCGAGCAAGTCGTATTGCTATCGGGCGTCGGCGAAGGCCTCGGCCGGGACACCGCGTTGCTATTCGCTGATCAGGGAGCAGACCTGATCATTACCGCACGCCGCGCGGAACACATCGAACGCATTGCTGAAGAGGTACGCGCGAAAGGCCGGCGCTGCCTGCCGCTGGTGTGCGATATCGCCATACTCGCAGACTGCGAAAGAACCGTGAGCCTAGCCATTGAAGAGTTCGGCCGGATAGATACGCTGATCAATATCGCCTACCGCGGTGACTGGCCTCAGCGCACCAGCCTGCTCGATTCGCAACCGGACCTGTCAAATTACCGGGAGTGCTTCGAAGTCAACGTGTTCGCCACGCTGCAGATGACCCGAGCCGTAGCGAAGCATATGGTCGAGCAACGCAGTGGCCGGATCGTGATGATCAACACCATGACTGCCGAAAAAGTGTTGCCCGGCAGTGAAGCCTACGCCGGTTCCAAGATCGCTCTGCAACGCATGACCCGGGCCATCGCCATGGAGCTTGGCGAATTTGGCATCAGGGTCAACTCCATGCACCCAGGCTTCATGTGGGGACCGCAGGTGCGCAAGGTTATGGAAGCCCGTGCCGAGCAGAACTGCTCCAGCGTGGAACATGAACTGCGCCAAGTGAGCAGCCAGGCCGCCCTGCGCTATATCCCAAGCACCGAAGAATATGCACGCACCCTGCTGTTCTTCGCCTCATCGCTCTCCGATGCCGTTACCGGTCAATCACTGCACGTAAATGGCGGGCTGTACATGCATTGATCCACGCACCAACCCGCTATCTGCCCGGCACTGCCAGCCCACGGACAAGAACAACAAGAGACCGCCATGCAAACGCTGATCAACCCTGCCATTCGCCTAATGAACCGTCTGAGCTTCGGCATGAAGTTCAGCCTGATCAGTGCCTTGTTCATTCTT
>JBBNAI010000287.1:0-1356 GCA_037994305.1 Pseudomonas sp.
AGCGTGAAGACGCGGCCTTGAAGTGGTTCCCGTTGCAAGGTGAGGCCAGCCAGGCGGTTCCGGCCATCCGTGTGCAGCGCAGCAGCAGTGGCACGTTGGTGGAGGTCACCCCGGAAGTATCAGGAGCTGCCACTCAGATACGGCGTGGCTGGTTACTGGATGCCAGTGCTTTCGACCGCCCACTGCACCGCCTGCAGCTCGACTGGAGCGCCGACAACGAGGGCTTTCAGCGTTTCTCCATCGAGGTCAGCGACGACCTGCAGCACTGGAGCAACTGGGGCGAAGGACAGATCGCGCGCCTGAGTTTTGCCAACGAGCGCATCGACCAGAGTGAGGTCGAACTGCCAGGTGCCAAGGCGCGTTACCTGCGCCTGCTGTGGTTGGCGCCGCAGCAGGCGCCGACCCTGGTGTCGGCGCGGGTGGTGAGCATCGAGCGCTCGGCGGCGGTGCCGCCGCTGGTGTGGTCCCAGGCGCTGACGGGGCAAGCCGGCAAACCGGGCGAATTCAGCTGGGAACTGCCGCTGAGCCTGCCGCTGGAGCGGATCAAGGTCGCCTTGCCGCAGGCCAACACGCTGGCACCGGTCAGCCTTTCCGCGCGCCTGCACGGCAGTCCGCAGTGGCAGCCGTTGGGTCGCGGCTTGCTCTATCGCCTGCCGCAGGACGGCAAGGACGTGCTGCACGACGAGATCGAACTGTCGGGCTATCCGATCCAGCAACTACGGCTGCAAGTGGACCCGCGTGGCGGTGGCCTGGGCACGCAGCAGCCGCAATTGCAGGTGGCCATGCGCGCGACGCAGGTGGTGTTCCTCGCTCGTGGTTCGGCGCCCTATCAACTGGCGCTGGGGCAGCTGGCTGGGCAGTCGGCAGCTTTGCCACTGGGCACGCTGATTCCCGGATACGAGCCGGCGCGTCTGGCTACGCTGGGCGTGGCGACGGTGCCGGCGGAGTTACCGCAACGGGTGGAACACGAGGTGGCGGCGCAGGTTGGCAATGACTGGCAGCGTATCGGCCTGTGGGTGGTCTTGCTGGCAGGCGTGGCACTGCTGGGCGGCATGGCGTTCAGCCTGCTGCGCAAGCCGAATTCGGTGCGGAATGATTGATGCGCCGATCAGGTGGCTAACGCAGGCGATCAGCGCTTTTTGTAACCGATCAAACAAGAAATGAGTGAACTGGCCTACAAATCGAGTTAGATTCGCCGGGTGTGAATAAGTCCAATAACAATCACAAGGACCACCCCATGAAGCGTGTTTTGACTCCGCTTGCGGCAGCTTGCCTGCTGGCTTCTGTCGCACTCCCGGCACAAGCAGCCAGTTCCCCCTATTCGACCCTGGTGGTGTTCGGCGACAGCCTGAGCGA
>JBBNAI010000288.1:0-5102 GCA_037994305.1 Pseudomonas sp.
ACCATGCGTACCTGTTCACCGGCACCCGCGGCGTGGGCAAGACCACCATCGCGCGGATCATCGCCAAGTGCCTGAACTGCGAAACCGGCATCAGCTCGACCCCTTGCGGTCAGTGCTCGATCTGCCGCGAGATCGACGAAGGCCGTTTCATCGACCTGATCGAAGTCGACGCCGCCAGCCGTACCAAGGTTGAGGACACCCGTGAACTGCTGGAAAACGTGCAGTACGCACCCAGCCGCGGGCGCTACAAGGTTTACCTGATCGACGAAGTGCACATGCTCTCCACGCACTCGTTCAACGCGCTGCTCAAGACCCTCGAAGAGCCGCCACCCCACGTCAAGTTCCTGCTCGCCACCACCGACCCACAGAAGTTGCCGGTGACCATCCTTTCGCGCTGCCTGCAGTTCTCCCTGAAGAACATGCCACCGGAGCGTGTGGTCGAGCACCTGACCCATGTGCTGACCGCCGAGAACATTCCGTTCGAAGACGACGCCCTGTGGTTGCTCGGTCGCGCAGCCGATGGCTCGATGCGCGACGCCATGAGTCTCACCGACCAGTCCATCGCCTTTGGCGAGGGCAAAGTGCTGGCTGCCGACGTGCGTTCCATGCTCGGCACCCTCGATCACGGCCAGGTCTACGGCGTGCTGCATGCACTACTCGAAGGCGATGCCCGCGCCTTGCTGGAGGCCGTTCGCCACCTGGCCGAGCAAGGCCCGGACTGGGGCGGCGTGCTGGCGGAAATACTTAATGTGCTGCACCGCGTCGCCGTGGCCCAGGCCCTGCCGGATGCGGTGGACAATGGCCAGGGCGATCGTGACCGCGTGCTGGCGCTGGCCCAGGCATTGCCAGCCGAAGATGTGCAGTTCTACTACCAGATGGGCCTGATCGGCCGGCGCGACCTGCCGCTGGCACCGGACCCGCGCAGTGGCTTCGAGATGGTCCTGCTGCGCATGTTGGCGTTCCGCCCGGCGGATGCCGATGGAGCGCCACGCTCACCGCTGAAGGAATTGCCTTCAAAGCCACTGGGAATCAGCAAGGCCACAGCTGATTCCACGAACAACCCAGTGGCCGGCGCAGCCATTGCTGCCGTGCCGGCACCTATCGCATCTCCTGTTGCTGCTGCGTCCATCGTTTCGGCTCCGGCACCGATCGCCGCGCCGGTTGCTGCTGAGCCTGCTCCAGCACCTGTGGCACCAGTGGTACCTGTGGCTAGCGTGGCGCCGGTTCCCGTCAGCGAGCCGGTTGTCGAGGCCCCGGTTGTTGATCTGCCTTGGGAAACACCTGCGAACCAGCCTGCACTGGCGGTTGCCGAGCCAGTCCCCGAGCCGCTTGCTGCCACCCCCGTTCCGCTGGCAGCGCCCGCTGCGGTTGATCCAGCGTCCGCTGTCGTAGCTGTGGCCTCGGCCACCGTGGCGCCCGTTGTTGCAGAAGCCGAGGAGGGCGATGACGACGAGCCGCCACCGGGCGATTACGACTATGCCGAGACCGATGCGGAAAACCTCGACTACGACTTCGACGTTGCGGCCGACGAGCCCGCTGTCGAGGCCGAACCGTTGCCAGCCGCCAAGCCCGCCACCGGGTTGGCAGCGGAGTGGCTGGAGCTGTTCCCGCGCCTGGGCCTATCCGGCATGACCGGCAGCATCGGCGCCAACTGCACGCTGATCGAGACCAATGGCGACGACTGGCTGCTGCACCTGGACCCGGGCCACAGTGCGCTGTTCAATGCCACCCAGCAGCGGCGTCTCAACGATGCGCTGGACCAGCATCTGGGGCGTACCATCAAGCTGCGCATCGAGCTGATCCTGCCCGAGCAGGAAACCCCAGCCCAGGCCGCTTCGCGCAAGCGTGCCGAGCGTCAGCGCCAGGCCGAGCAGTCGATTCACGCCGATCCGCTGATCCAGCAGATGATTCAACAATTCGGTGCGGTGATCCGCGCCGACTCCATCGAACCCCTGACTCCCTAATTGAAAAGCTGAGGAACCCATCATGATGAAAGGTGGCATGGCAGGCCTGATGAAACAGGCACAGCAGATGCAGGAAAAGATGCAGAAGATGCAGGAAGAGCTGGCCAACGCCGAAGTTACCGGCCAGTCCGGCGCAGGCTTGGTCAGCGTGGTGATGACCGGTCGCCACGACGTCAAGCGCATCACCCTGGACGACAGCTTGATGCAGGAAGACAAGGAAGTGCTGGAAGACCTGATCGCCGCCGCGGTCAACGACGCGGTGCGCAAGGTCGAGCAGAACAGCCAGGACAAGATGTCCGGCGTGACCGCAGGCATGCAGCTCCCCCCCGGTTTCAAAATGCCCTTCTGAAACAGGGCGTTCAGTCAACGCACATGGCTGCGTTGCGGGGAAGCGCGGGCATCCTCATTTACACCAGTAAACTCCGGTGCCCACGCTTCCCCACGCCTTGCCCTGCACGTCGCCTGATCACCCCTTGCCTTGAGCGGGGTTGATTAAAAGCTTTCCTTCTTCACGGTAACCCTCCATGAGCTTCAGCCCGCTGATCCGCCAATTGGTCGACGCCCTGCGCATCCTGCCCGGTGTGGGGCAGAAAACGGCCCAGCGCATGGCGCTGCAGATGCTCGAGCGCGATCGCAGCGGCGGCATGCGCCTGGCGCAGGCGCTGACGGCGGCGATGGAAGGGGTGGGGCATTGCACGCGCTGCCGCACGCTGAGCGAGGACGACCTGTGCCCACAGTGTGCCGACCCGCGCCGTGATGATTCGCTGCTGTGCGTGGTCGAGGGGCCGCTGGACGTGTTTGCGGTGGAGCAGACCGGCTATCGCGGGCGCTACTTTGTGCTCAAGGGGCATCTGTCACCGCTCGATGGCCTGGGCCCTGAAGCCATTGGCATTCCCGAGTTGCTGGCACGGGTCGGTGAGGCCGGATTCAGCGAAGTGATCCTTGCCACCAACCCGACGGTGGAGGGCGAAGCCACTGCCCATTACATCGCCCAGATGTTGGCCGGCAAAGGCATTGCCCTGACCCGTATTGCCCACGGCGTACCGTTGGGTGGCGAGCTGGAGCTGGTGGACGGCGGTACCCTGGCCCATGCCCTGGCGGGGCGTAGGCCCATCAACGGCTGAGTTATCAGTCGGCGGCTGCCCGTCCTGCCTCAGTTCAGCCCATCTGTTGCCGGCGCCTGGTTGCGATAGAACTGCAGGGCGTCGATAAAGCGCTGTGCCTGCCCCTGGCTTTCGCTGGCAAAACCGATCAGCGCCTGGCCGTCTGCGTCGAACAGTTGCACGGTGTAGCGGTTGAATAGCTGGTACAGCTGCACCGAGGCGATCGAGTTGAAGTAGATGCGTTTGTCGTTGCGGGCAGCCGTTCCTTCGGCGGCAGGCGTGACCGGTACACCGGCCGCGCCTGGGTCGTTGAAGCCCATGTAGTGGTTGTCGATGTACACCGAGTCCGGGCGCAGCTGGCCCGGTTGCGCGAGGATCATCTGTTCGATCACTGCATGGGCTTCGGGCTCGGTAATGCCCTGTGGCGAGTAGTCGACCAGGCTTGACGAACAGCCTGTCAGCACAAGGGCAAGCAAACCTATCCAGATCTGGCGCATGGCATTCTCCTGTCGCGTGGCGGCGTGTTTGCAGCATAGTCAGGCGGCGCACGATGAGACATTCCGTGGCTTGCCTGTGTGGTAGGCGTCTGTGCCAAGATGCGCGCCTCACAACCACCGGTATCCGCCACTTGCTAGCCAGGAACAAGATCGTAGAGCGTGTGGGGCTGATTGTTCTGTCCCTCGGCATCAGCCTGTCGGCCCAGGCGGACACCTGCCCGGCGGGCCAGTTCGAAGTGTGCCTGGGGCTGTGCCTGTGCGTGCCTGATCCACAAAAGGTCCAGGAAGAGGTGAGCAACACTGCCGCCCCAGCCCTGGCCGACTGGATGCAGCGCTCGCGGGATGTCGCCGTCAGCGAAGGCATCGCCTCGCTGCCTCCCGCGATTCGCCAGCAGTTGCTGCCTTACTACGCCTCGCCAGTGCTGGACGCTGCGCGTTACAAGATCGGCAGCAGCGATCAGCGCGGTCTTGCCACGGCCATGCTGCAGAACCCGGATATACGGGCAGTGACGCTGATCGACGTGATCGTTTTCCGAACCGAGCGCGATGCCGTAGATGTGGCGCTTTGGGCTCATGAACTCCAGCATGTGCAGCAGTATCAGGAGTGGGGCGTGCAGCAATTTGCCCTGCGCTACACCCGCGATGCCGATGCAGTCGAGGCGCCTGCCTATGCCATCCAGATCCAGGTGAGCAAGGCGCTGCGCCAGGCGGGGCGCTGAAAGTCACGGGCTAGAGCGGTCATCGCATTACACCTTGAAAACCAAGCAAGCGCTCGGTTAGGGTTGGCGAAACCCAATCGAGAGCTGCCCGATGACTGCCTTCCAGGAATACTTCGACGACTCCCATCAACTGGTCCGCGATTCGGTGCGCCGTTTCGTCGAGCGCGAAGTCCTGCCGCACATTGCGGACTGGGAGGAGGCCGAGGAGTTTCCCCGTGAGCTGTATCTGAAGGCAGGTGCCGCCGGCATCCTCGGTATTGGTTACCCGGAGCAGTACGGTGGCAGCCACGAGGGTGACCTGTTCGCCAAGGTGGCAGCCAGCGAGGAGCTGATGCGCTCGGGTTCGGGTGGCCTGGTGGCGGGCCTCGGCTCCCTGGATATAGGCCTGCCGCCGGTGCTCAAGTGGGCCCGTCCGGAGGTGCGCGAGCGTGTGGTACCGCAGGTGCTGGCCGGCGAGAAGATCATGGCCCTGGCGGTGACCGAGCCCTCCGGCGGCTCCGATGTTGCCAACCTGAAGACCCGCGCCGTGCGCGACGGCGACTTCTATCGCGTGAGCGGCAGCAAGACCTTCATCACCAGTGGTGTGCGTGCCGACTATTACACCGTAGCGGTGCGCACCGGCGGCGAAGGGTTCGGCGGCGTCAGCCTGCTGTTGATCGAAAAGGGCACACCGGGTTTCACCGTTGGCCGCTCGCTGAAGAAGATGGGCTGGTGGGCTTCGGACACGGCTGAACTGTTCTTCGACGACTGCAAGGTGCCGGTGGGCAACCTGATCGGCATGGAAAACATGGGCTTCGCCTGCATCATGGCCAACTTCCA
>JBBNAI010000289.1:0-5288 GCA_037994305.1 Pseudomonas sp.
ACATCATCACCGGCGCCCAGCAGTCGGGGTTCAGCCTGGAAGAGATCCGCCGCCTGCTACCCAGCAGCGAGCAGCAGGGCTGGCCCCACGACGAGTTGCTGGCCAGCCTGCAGCGCAAGGTTGGCGAGATCGAGGTCATGCAGCAGCGCCTGGCGCAGAACAAGGCGCATTTGCTGAGCATCATCGCCGGCATCGAAGGCAAGCCGGAAGGCATGTCGTGCCAGGTCAACGCCGAGCGGGTGCTGGCCAATCTGCGTGATTCGCGTGAAGCCTAATAGGCATGCGGGTTTGCCATCGCCAGGACATATTCGGCAAGCACTCGGGATTTGCTCGGCGCCTTCGATAGGAGTAATAGATGGGGTGCTGGACCTCGATGGCGGCAACGCCTCGAACGAACACCCAAGCAAAATGAGGAAGCCTTATGCAAGTTCAAGTGCACGCGAATCAGATTGAAGGCAGTGCTCGGCTTCAGGAGTGGGTTAGCTCGGCCGTGATGGACAAGCTGGATCATTTCGAGGAGCGGCTGAGCCGGGTGGTAGTACATATCAGCGATGAAAACGGCCATAAATCCGGCCCCGACGACAAACGCTGCCAGATCGAGGCGCGTCCCAAAGGCCACCAGGCCATTTCGGTTACCCACAAAGCCCACGACATGGGCGTCGCTGTAGACGGCGCCGCCGAGAAAATGCGCCACGCGCTGGAACACCTGACCGGGCGGCTCGAATCTCGCGTGGTCTCCACCGGTCGCCTCGAAGCGTCCGACGATGTGATCCTCACCGATGCCTTGTTGCAGGAGGACTTCCTGGCCAAACAGGAAGAACTGGACAACGACTGATCGCGGGATCGGCAGCGCCGAACCCGATAACCCCACATAAGGAAACCGCCCGAATGGGCGGTTTTTTATTGCCTGCTCGGCGCGTACCGGGGCTTAGGACTTTATGGGCCGGGCTTTGCACTTCATCGGCTCAGCTTCATAGCCCCAGACCACAGTGGCTTCGCCCTGATGTTCCCAGAGTGACTCGTTGCGGCCCTGGTATTTGCTGCCGCTGGCGGCGGGTTGCTGGACCATCAGCGAAGTGCTGTCGCCGAACTCGACCACGGCGGTAGCCGGCTCGGTGGCGTAGAAGGTGGCGAGCACTTCCTTGGCGGGCTGGTTGTCGCACTCGTAGGTCACCGGGCCGGTGCCGGGCAGCAAGGCATAGCGGGCCTGCAGTTCGGCAATCCGCAGGCGGTAGCTGTCGGCCACGCACTGGTTTTTCGCCTCGTCCTTCCAGCACTCGTCGCGGCCTTTGAGCCAGCCGCGCTGCTCGGCCTTGAGCGTGGGCGGGTGTTCATTGACCGCCTTGGCGGTTGCCTGCTGGTAGACGTCGGCCAGCTTCTGGTCGAGTACGGCCAGTTCCGGCGTCTGGCAGATCAGTTCATCGATGCTGCCAGCACGTACGCCGGCGCAGCTGAAGGACGGCTCGGCTGCCAGGCAGCTCAGCACTGGCAGGCCGCTCAGGGCGAGGGCGATCAGGTGGTTACGCATGTTCATGCAGCCTCTTGTCGTGAGGTGTGGTGGGCTGGAGGGCGGTTAGTTGACCAGAATAAGCATGGCTGGTTGCAGTGCTGTTTCTATGGTCGTCTGGCGAAGTCGGTTCTCCCTGTCTTCCAGGCAGGCCGGCAACAGCTTAAAGGCATCATGGCTGCGTTGCCTCAGGCGAGTGAGCAGGTCAGGCGCTGTCCGTTACTGAGCACAGGGCAGGCTGGCTTGATTGTTTAGCCACTGCATAACTGAACATGTAAAAAATACGATTTAACCGGCGTTATCCGGCGTGCGAGTCTCCTGCTCCATGAGTTTCTCCAGCCGTTGTTGCCGCCAGCTGTTTAGCCTGGGCCTGTCCAGCGGACTGGCTCGTCTTGGTGCTGATCGGGCCAACCCCTTGCTGCCTGAAACGCTCGCCTTCTGGGCGCTCTGGCATTGCCGCCACGCGCGCCCACCGGATCGTGCCCTCGCGGCATGCTGAACAAAGCGGCGGCGCCATGTCCGCAGCCCTGCGCCTGAACGCTTGCCAGCCAGAACTATCAGCCAGTCGACCGCTGAACGGGGGTTACTGCTGCCCCGCTAGTTTGTGGCGCTGACCAGGCTGTGAAGCGGGCCGGGTATCCCGCGTGCACCGGCCTCGGCCTCTCACTCAAACTAAGATTTTCCAGTGCGCACGCCGCACCCTGCACAACAAGGAACACCACCATGAACGCCGCTACCCAGCCCGTGATTGCCGCAGCCGAACGCTGCAAGTCCTACTACAGCGCCACGCTCAATGAAGAGACCAATTACCCGACCCTGCAGGGCCAGGTCAGCGTCGACGTGGTCATCATCGGTGGCGGTTTCACCGGCGTCGCCAGTGCCGTGGAGCTAGCCGAGCGCGGGCTCAAGGTGGCCATCGTCGAAACCAACAAGATTGGCTGGGGCGCCACCGGGCGTAACGGCGGCCAGGTCACCGGCAGCCTGTCCGGCGACGAGGCGATGCGCAAACAGATGCGCAACAGCATCGGCGAGGAAGTGGATGACTTCATCTGGCACCTGCGCTGGCGCGGTCACGACATCATCAAGAACCGCGTGGAGAAGTACGGTATCCAGTGCGACCTCAAGCACGGCCACTTGCATGCGGCGATGAAGCCCAGCCACATGGACGAGCTGAAAAGCGCCTACGAGGAAGCCCAGCGCCGCGGCATGGGTGACCAGGTGAGCCTGCTGGGGCGCGACGAGATGCGTCAGCACCTGGGCAGCGAGCTGTATCTGGGCGCGGTGAAGAACACCCGCAACATGCACCTGCACCCGCTCAACCTGTGCATCGGCGAGGCCAAGGCCGCCGAAAGCCTGGGCGCGCTGATCTTCGAACACTCCGAAGTGCTGGAAATCGTCCACGGCGCCAATCCGGCGGTGATCACCGCCCACGGTCGCATCGATGCCAAGCAGGTGCTGTTGGCCGGCGACGTCTACCACAAGCTCGAGCCGAAAAAGCTCAAGGGCAAGATCTTCCCGGCCATGGGCGGCATCGTCACCACCAAGCCGCTGGGCGAGCTGGCCAAGCAGCTCAACCCGCAGGACCTGGCCGTGTACGACTGCCGCTTCGTCCTCGACTACTACCGCATGACCGCCGACGGCCGCCTGCTGTTCGGTGGCGGCGCCAACTACTCCGGGCGCGACTCGCGTGACATCGCCGGCGAGCTGCTGCCGTGCATCGAACGCACCTTCCCGCAGCTCAAGGGCGTGCAGATCGACTTCCAGTGGAGCTGCGCCATGGGCATCGTGGTCAACCGCATCCCGCAACTGGGCAAGCTCTCGGACAACGTCTGGTACTGCCAGGGCTACTCCGGCCACGGCATCGCCACCACCCACATCATGGGCGAGATCATGGCCAACGCCCTGACCGGCACCCTTGGCCACTACGACACCTTCGCCGCCTGCAAGCACATCAAGGTGCCGATGGGCGACATCTTCGGCAACCCGATGCTGGCCGCCGGCATGTGGTACTACCAGATGATGGAAAAGCTGCGCTAACAGCCTGAGTACAGAAATAGGGCGGGTGCAACCTGCGTGGCCGAGGGCGCGGGTTGCAGCGGCCCCCATGCTTTACCGTTTGTCCCTGAACCCCTCTGTCTCGGTACTTTCACTTGCCCTGTGCACTCTTGCGTTGCATAAGAACCTATCTGCGATCTCCTGACTGTCGGCCATACGGCGTTAAAAACGGCCTCGGACTGCTCATTTACAGCTCGTAAACTGCGCTTTCTCGGCCGTTTGCGCCTTGTCTGGCTCTAATTCAGAAGCTCGTAGACAGGTTCTAACAACGGTGTAGTTGCCAGGCGGGTGGTTGCCCGCCGTTGCGCTGAAGCGCAGTGGATCAGGGAGAACAGCATGCGTAGACCCTTCATTTGTCTGAGCCTCGGCCTGCTGGTGCTCGGCGGCTGTGGCAAGGATCAGGAACCCCAGCGCGACTACGCCGCGCCGGGCAGCAACTACGACCTTTCGCACTGGAAACTGACCTTGCCGGATGACCAGGCCAGCGAAGTGCGCGCCGAGAAGCTCGAAGCCGGCTATGCCTCGCGCTACTTCCACCTGAGCGAAAGCGGCGCCATGGTGTTCATCGCCCCGGCCGGTGCCGGCACTACCAAGAATTCCGATTACCCGCGCTCGGAGCTGCGCGAAGTGCTCGATCCGGCGGACGACAACCGCAACTGGTCGGGCAGCGGCTTCCACCAGCTCAAGGCCAGTTGCCGGGTGATGCAGGCGCCGAGTACGGAAAAGATCATCGTCGGGCAGATCCACGGTTTCGACGCGCGTCCGCTGGTCAAGCTGCAATGGCAGAAGGGCAAGCTGCGGGCGCTGATCAAGCAGCATCCCAAGGGTGACAACGAAGACCTCAGCCACACCTTCTCGGTGCCGGTGAACAACGACCTGTTCTCCTACAGCATCGAGGTGCGCGACGGCGTGCTCAGCGTCGAGGCCAACGGCGAGCGCTTCAGCCATGACTTCTACGCCGCCGACCCGGCCTGGCGCGATGTGGCCTTCTACTTCAAGGCCGGCGCCTATGTGCAGGACGATGACGGCAGTGCCGATGAGGTTGGCGAGGTGCAGTTCACCGAGCTGGCGGTGCACCACGGCGGGTAGCGGCGTATCCTGTGCGCCTTTCCAACTGCGCCTCAGGTCTGCCCGATGAAAGCCCAGCTCCTCGAACTCATTACCCTGATCAGCTCCGGCTGCATGACCGACGAGGAGGTCGCGCGCATCGCCGATGAGGCCGCCCAGGCCTACGCCGACCCGCAGGCGTTCCTCGCCGCCAATCCGGATATCAACTACGACGACAGCTTCCCGATCCCGCTGGGCGAGTGGGTGGTGATCGGCAGCCTGCCGGAAACCGTGCTGTTCCAGGCCGACAGCTACGAGCAGCTGTTGCAGCACATCACCGACTCCTTCGGCCCGGACGTGACTTTCAACATCAAGCCCAAGCAACTGGCCAAGGTCGAGCCACTGAAGGCGCTCAACCGCATCCAGGTGCAGCTCTCGGCGCTATACAAGGAGAAGGGCGGCTACGTGCTGGTCGACATCAGCGAACCGCTGGATGACGAGCTGCAGTGCGTGCTTGTCTACACCAGTGACCTGGCGCGGGTGATGGAGCTGGCGGTGGCGGTCGGGATCTACGCCGCGCCAGCCTACGAGAGCCTCAAGGCCGCTCAGGAAGGTGAATAGCCTGCGCAGACGGGCCATGCCGCAAGAAGGGCATGGCCCGCAGTTGGCTTACTGGCTC
>JBBNAI010000290.1:0-1107 GCA_037994305.1 Pseudomonas sp.
CGCTGCTGGGCCGCTTCGATGCCTGAACCATCCCCCCTCTCACCCGGGAGAGGGGGGATGGTGAGGGAACTCAAGCACCGCACATTTTCGGCCCGCCCATATGCCGCTGACAGCACCCCGCTCACTAATCCTCAACGCCCTGCTGTTCCAGCTCGGCTGGTTCGCCTGCGTATTCGGCGCCCAGCGCCCCTGGCTGTTGCTGCTCGCCGGCGCCTGCCTGGTGGCCCACTTCCTGTGGATTTGCAGCTGGCGCGAAGACGGCCGGCTGGTGCTCGGCGTGCTGCTGTTTGGCTGCCTGCTGGACTCCAGCCTGCTCCACCTCGGCGTGTTCGCCTTCCCCGGCGATAGCCCCCTGCTGCCAGGTTGGCTGGCGCTGCTATGGGCCCTGTTCGCCACCACCCTGAAGCACAGCCTGGCGTGGAGCGCGCGCCCCTGGTGGCTGGGTGCCCTGCTCGGTGCGCTGGGCGGGCCACTGTCGTACTACGCCGGCGCGCAACTGGCAGACGTGGGCATGCCACTGGGCACCTGGCCGACGCTGGCCGTGCTGGCGGGGATCTGGGCCGGGGTGATGGTTGGGGTGAATGAGCTAGTCAAAAGGCATAGAGCAAACGCCACCGCCACTGATACCCGGCCCCGATAGGAAGTAGCTACACCCGCCCCAGGCTGACCGAGCGACCAGCTCCAGATCCTGCCCAGGTGGCGGTTGTTTTTTTACGGCAAGGGGCGGTGGACAGCCACGGATACGCTGGCAAGATGGTCTCATCCCGCCAAACAGCGACTCCCCCAAGCATGTCCAGCCAGCCTTTCGAGCCCAGCGCTCTCGTCCTAACCGGCCCCAACGTCGAACTCCAACCCATGCAACCCGGGCACTCCCTTGGCCTGCTGGAAGCCGCCGCCGACGGCCAGTTGTGGAACAGCAAGGTGACGGTGATACCCGCCCCCGACACGGTCGAGCAGTACATCGCTAATGCATTGCAGGGACGCCAGGCCGGTACCGTGCTGCCCTTTACCATCGTCCAGCGCGAAACAGGCCGAACCCTCGGCAGCACGCGCTTCTGGAAGATCGACCGCAGCAACCGCAAGCTGGAAATCGGCCACACCTGGCTG
>JBBNAI010000291.1:0-7927 GCA_037994305.1 Pseudomonas sp.
GAGGGTGTTTCGCGGCGAAAGGTGCCGGTGCCGCCGGTCAGGTAGCACGACAGGGTGTGATGGCTCGGCCCCTGGTAATCACGGGCGTCGTGGTGGTTGCTCCATAGCGCTGTGCCCAGGCCGTCACCCAGCTCGGCCACATGCTCCAGGCGGGCATGCGGCGAACTGCTGAGGGACTGGAAAACCTGATGGCGCTCTAGGGTGGACATGGTGCAGGGGCGACGGTGGTGGCGGATGGCTCATCCTACCGCGCGGCTACGGGGCTGCCAGCGCCGCCCGGCAAATAAGCGCAAGTTTGTGCAAGCGCCGCGCGCCGAGGCGGGTGGACACTGGGCGTCCGTTGTTGGAGTGCCGTCATGAACCTGTCGCTGTACCTGCTCACCGTGCTGATCTGGGGTACCACCTGGATCGCCCTCAAGCTGCAACTGGGCAGCGTGGCGATTCCCCTGTCCATCGCCTATCGCTTTGCCCTGGCTGCCACTGTGCTGTTCGTCCTGTTGCTGCTCAGCCGCCGCCTGCAACGCCTCGATCGGCGCGGCCAACTGCTGTGCATGGCCCAAGGGCTGTGCCTGTTCGGCCTCAACTTTCTGTGCTTCTACACCGCCAGCCAGTGGATCCCCAGCGGCTTGGTGGCGGTGATTTTCTCCACCGCGACCCTGTGGAATGCACTCAATGCGCGGCTGTTCATGGGGCGACGGATTGCCGCCAATGTGCTGGCTGGCGGCGCCTTGGGGCTGCTGGGGCTGGGCCTGCTGTTCTGGCCGGAACTGTCGCATCATCAGGCCAGTCGCGAGACCCTTATCGGCCTGGGCCTGGCGCTACTCGGTACGCTGTGTTTCTCCGCTGGCAACCTGCTCTCCAGCCTGCAGCAACAGGCCGGACTCAGGCCGCTGACCACCAACGCCTGGGGCATGCTCTATGGTGCTCTGCTGCTGCTCGGCTACTGCCTGCTCAGCGGCGTGCCGTTCAGCTTCGAATACACCACGCGCTACATCGGCTCGTTGCTGTACCTGGCGATTCCCGGCTCGGTGATCGGCTTCACCGCCTACCTGACCCTGGTCGGACGCATGGGGCCGGAGCGCGCGTCCTACTGCACCGTGCTGTTCCCAGTGGTGGCGCTGAACATCTCGGTGTTCGTCGAGGGTTACCAGTGGACGGCGCCAGCGCTGTTCGGCCTGTTGCTGGTGATGCTCGGCAACGTGCTGGTGTTCCGTCAGCCGAAGCCTGCGGCGAGTGTGTTGCCTGGACGCTAGCGCCCTAGCTAGAAAAGGCCGAACCCCGCCCCTGCTCACGCCAACCGCGGCAATAGTCCAGAATCATCGACACACAGTACTCAGGCACGCTCAGGTACCACTGCACCCTCGCCAAAACTGGCACGATAGCCCTGCAACAAGACTTGCCACTGCTCGGCGCTCCATGGCGAACGCCGGGCTATCTGGCGCAAATCATGTCGTGAGGCCTGTTGGCGTGTCAGTCGGCGCCGGCTCTTCTCCAGGTCGATCAGCGCCACTTCAACAAGCCCAGCGCTGATCCGGATAAATACATGTTTGAGATAAAGGCAGCCATGCTGGCGAGACCCTGCATTGAGTCGGCCTAGCACCCGCCCGATCTCGTGCAATACCCGCAGGTGCAGGGCATTACCCCACCGCAACTCGTCCCGTTCCAAGTAGCACTGCTCCAGGCTGTTGAACCCTTCCAGCGCCTCGGTAACCAGCACGGCCTGCCATTCGTTCTTGAGCTTGCGGCACGCGGCAAAGCGTATGGGCGGTACCGGCACCTGCAATCGCTGGCAATCAAGCAAAGCATCACGCTCGCGCATGGCCGTCGGATAACCCAGAGGGTGAAACAAGCTGCGATAAATGTGTGCCAGCTGCTGCTTGCGATAGAGCAGGGTCCCCTGGCTACTGGTGATGCGTTGCACGCCACTGAACCCGCCACGACGCACATTGGGCTCTTCGACCCACTCACCTTCTAGCGCCAACCAGGCATCGATGGCAGCGTCCCCGGCCAACCTATTCAGTGCCTCGATATCTGCTGTCATCACGTGTCCTTGCGCAAGACATAGAAACGCCACATGGCGTAGTGCGGGATGAAATCCAGCGAGCCGATCACCTTGAAGCCAGTCTGGGCAAACTCGGCCTCAATGGTGGCCGCCGGTATCACGAAACGATTCTGCACGCTGGGCGCAGTACCCCGCGCATGCCGGCGCTTTTCGGCACGTCGGCGCTTCCAGGCCTTGTAGTTGCCGTCCACCCACATCGACAGAATCACTGTGTCGCGGGAAACACGATGGAACTCCCGAAGCATGGTCAGGCGGTCCTCAGGCTTGCCGATATGGTGTATCAGCCGCATGCAAAACACGCAGTCGACACTGGCATCCGGCAGCTCAACCGCAAAAGCCGAGGTCTGCAAGGGCGTGACTCGAGCTACGATCGCCTGCGGCTGGCCTGCACAGGCCACGGCAATCATGTCCGCCGAGTTATCCGCACCGATGATGCGGCGTTGCAGGTTCTCTCCCAGCATGGGCCAGAAGCGCCCGGCGCCGCAGGGCAGGTCCAGGACCTCAAGCGGGGTGCCGGCGATCTTCAGCGCCTTGCGTGCCAGTTGTTCATCTCGCCAGGTGGATAACTGGCGGGCCAGGCCCTGGCGGTGCTTGCGCAAGTAATACTCGGCATGTTGACGATCGTATTTCTTGGAGAACTCCAGCTCTACTTTGTCCGTGCTCATGCCTGTTCCTTGAGTTTGAAGTTCGTTATCAACCCACCCTAAACAGGCTCTCCATTCTCTAGAAACTGAGGTATGTGAAAGTCGTGCATCCTGCGCCAACAACTGTGCATGGCTGTCACGTTCAACAATCTGCCCTGATCCATCACCAGAGTCAGGTCAGCGTTCTCGAAAGTCGATAAGCGATGCGCAATGACGAGCGTAGTTCGTCCTTGAATGGCCTTATCCAGAGAACAGGACAAACGCCCCGGCTTCACCCGGCTACAGGCCCGGCCATAGCGCCTGAACAGCCAGCATAGCCCCTGGGCGCAGCAACAGCTTGAATGGCCGCGACAAAAGCGCCGAGGGCAAAAAGCGCCTGGCGCTGGGCATGTTGTCAGTCCAGCTGCCGGTCGAGGCCGAAGCGCTTGCTCATCATCTTGTCCATCAGCGCGCGCGGCAGCCAGCGCACCATCAGCGGCAAGCTGCGGCTGCCATTGCCGATGCGCAGCAGGGCAGGGCGCTTGGGCTTCTGGGCGGCGGCCAGGAGTGTGGCGGCGAATTCGCTGGCGGGGGTCGGTTTCTCCTGGGAGGCGTTGGCGCGGGCGCGGATGCCTTCACGTACCGGCCACCAGGGGGATTGCTCGTTGACCAGCTGTTCCGCGCTCTGCCCGGCGTTGGCGCCGAAGCTGGAGGCGATGGCACCCGGCTGCACTTCCATCAACTGGATGCCGAACGGTGCCAGCTCCAGGCGCAGCGAGCTGGACAGTGCATGCACCGCCGCCTTGGAGGCGCAGTAGGCACCGGCGAACGGGGTGAACAGCACGCTGGAAATACTGCCGATATTCACCACCAGGCCGCGGCTGGCACGCAGCAGCGGGAAGCAGTTGCGGGTCAGCTCGACCAGGCTGAACACGTTGGTTTCGAATTGCTGGCGCATGCCCTGGGCACCGCCATCGAGCAGTGGGCCCATGGCGCCGTAGCCGGCGTTGTTGATCAGCACATCGAGACGCCCGGCCTCGGCCTGCAGGCGGTTGACGGCACGTTGCTGGGCTTCGGCATCGTTGACGTCGAGTTCCACCGCAACGAAACCGGCGGCGCTCAGCGCGGCCAGGTCCTGGGGTTTGCGGGCGCAGGCCCAGACCTGATAGCCGGCGCCGTGGAATGCGTCGGCGAGGGCGCGGCCGATACCGCTGGAGCATCCAGTGATGAGAACGACGGGTTGGCTCATGCTGCATTCCTTGTGTGAGAAGCGGCCCGGCGCCGCGTGCGACGCAGGCCATGCTACACAAGGCAATAAGAAAGCGTATGGCCAAACAGGCCAACGAAGGGAGGCGCGCCGCCCGCATGGGGCCGGCGCGCACTGTTTCAGCGGGTGGCGTTGATCGGGCTGCTGGTGACTTCCGCGCTGCGTCCGTAGACGTCCTCCAGGCGCTCGATATCGTCCTCGCCCAGATAGCTGCCGGATTGCACCTCGATGATCTCCAGGGGGATCTTGCCGGGGTTGGTCAGGCGGTGCACCGAGGTCATGGGGATATAGGTCGACTGGTTTTCGGTGAGCAGGAAGGTGCTGTCGTCGCAGGTCACCTGGGCCGTTCCGGACACCACGATCCAGTGCTCGGCGCGGTGGTGGTGCATCTGCAACGAGAGCTGCGCGCCGGGTTTGACGCTGATGTGCTTGACCTGGAAGCGCCCGCCCATGTCCACCGAGTCGTAGCTGCCCCAGGGGCGGTACACGGCGCAGTGGTTCTGGGTTTCCGTGCGCCCCAGGGCATCCAGCGCGTTGACCATCTTCTTCACGTCCTGCACGTGGTCCTTGTGCGCCACCATCATGGCGTCCTTGGTTTCCACGACGACGATGTCGTCCAGGCCGATCACCGAGACCAGCTTGCCGTTGCCGTGCACCAGGCAGTTGCGGCTGTTGTGCACCACCACATCGCCCTTGGTGACGTTGCCGTTGTCGTCCTTGGCGTGCACGTCCCAGATCGACGACCAGCTGCCGACGTCGTTCCAGCCGGCGGACAGCGGCACCACGCAGGCGCGCTGGGTCTTCTCCATCACCGCGTAGTCGATGGAGTTGTCCGGGCAGCACTCGAAGGTGGCGGCGTCGATGCTGATGTGGCTGTCCTCGCGCTTGCTGCGCTCCAGGGCCAGCAGGCAGGTGTCGTAGATGTCCACGTCATGGTGCTTGAGCTCGTCGAGGAAGCGGCTGGCACGGAACAGGAACATGCCGCTGTTCCAGTAGTAGTCACCGGATTTCACGTAGGTAGCGGCGCGCACGGCGTCGGGTTTTTCGACGAACTGCTCGACGCGCTTGATGCCGTCCGGCAGGTCGCTGTCACCGGCGTTGGCGCGGATGTAGCCGTAGCCGGTTTCCGGCTTCAGCGCCGGTACGCCGAACAGCACCATCTCGCCTTTTTCCGCGGCCACGGTGGCCAGCGCCAGGGCTTGCTGGAAGGCGCGCTGGTCGTCCAGTACGTGGTCGGCGGGGAGTACCAGCATCAGCTCGTCACGCCCTTCGGCGAGCAGCTGCATGGCGGCGATGGCTACCGCTGGCGCGGTGTTGCGGCCGAAAGGTTCGAGCAGCAGCATCTGCGACTTGAGCTGCAGCTGCTCGAGCTGTTCCTGGACGATGAAACGGTGCTCCAGGTTGGCCACCAGCACCGGTGGCTGCATGCCGTCGAAGTCCAGACGCTGCAAGGTCTGCTGGAACAGCGTGTGCTCACCGGTGAGGGCGAGGAACTGCTTGGGGTACTGCTTGCGCGAGAGGGGCCATAGTCGCGAGCCGCTGCCGCCAGAGAGGATTACAGGAATCATGGGTGTTTCTCCTTTCAATGAGTCGTAAACCGGTCAAACCCCAATGCTCCGGATCAAGGTGTAGCCACGTCCCGTGGATCTGCGTCGCGGGTACGTGTATGGGTTTTCTGTAGGAGCCAGCGTGCTGGTGATCAGCGGCGTATCGGGCCCACGATCGCCAGCAAACTGGCTCCTACAAGAGCGATCAGCTTTCCACTGGGCGTTTGACCCACACCGGCGAGAGCTGGCTGCCGCTGCCGGTGATGTACAGGCACACCACCTCACCGCGCTCCAGCACCACCGGCTTGAGGTCGCTGACCTTCTTGTCGCCGTCGAACAGCGCCAGGCCGACCTTGACCGGGTTGATCTCGCGCTCGCCACGGCCGTTGGGCGCCACGGCCTCGACCACCGGCGTCTTGCCGTCGACGGTCTTCAGGGTCAGCTGGGTGTCGGAGAGGTTCTGCACCCGCACCAAGGCCTTTTGCTTGTTCTTGAACGGCGGTTCTTCCACCAGCATCGGCTTGCCGCCCGGCTGGTTGACCAGGGTGTAGTACTTGTCGGCGTCCAGTTTCACCGGCAGGTTGCTGGCACCCACCTGGGCGCTGTAGTTGCCCGCCGGGAGGAACTTGAAGTCGCTGGAGCCGAGCGGGGCGATGTCGTTGAGGTCGGTGTTGCCGACATTCACGCTGAGCTCCGCATTGCCGGCGTTGTAGGCGCGTACGAAGGCCGAGCCCTTGGGCGCTTGTGGGCCGTACAGCCCGCCTTCATCGGCCTGGGCGTGCAGGGCGCCGATACTCAGGGCGAGGGCGCAGGCATAGGACGTCCAGCTGCGTTTGGTCTGTCTGTTCATCGGGTGTTCCTCCATCACTTGCATAGGTGGCCGGGTGGCCGTCGTTCCGGATGAGGCGCGTTGCGCTTCGTCCAAGCCCGGGAAGCCGGGCGTTTCAGCGGCTGGCGGTATCGGCCAGTCGCGTGTTTGCACTGTTCTTCAGCTCGGCGATCCAGTCCGGATCGAACTCGCTGAGGTCATTGGCCATGGGCAGGTAGCGCTCGGGGAATTCCCAGATCACCACCTGCGGCTTGGCACTCTTCAATTCGTCGCTCTGCAGGTACTTGAGCATCGGCAGGATCGGCCCGTGGCCGTCCTCGGCGTGGTTGCTCAGGTCGCGCTGCAGGTACTCACGCAGCGCGCCGGCAAAGTTCCAGCTGGGGTTGGCGCTGTAGCTGGTGCCGACCAGGGTCACCGGCAGCGCGCTGTCGCTGAATAGCGCGGCGTCATCGGCGCCTGTGCTGCTGTTGGCCGCGGTAGTCCGGCGTTGCTGCAGGTTGTCCGGCGCCGGCATCAGCTGTTCGAACAGCGGGTCGAGCGGCAGAAAGCGGGTCAGGTCACCCTTGTAGGATTCGCTGTGGCTGTCTTCGGTGACGAAGTCCTGCGGCTCGCCCTGCAGCGTCACCGCGCGCTGCACCGCGGCGCTCAGGCGTTGGGCGGCGATATCGGCGCCCAGCGGTGTCCAGTGCGTGTCGGTGCGCAGGAACACCTGGCCGTGGCGCTTGGCTTCCTGCAGCGGGCCGAGCAGGTCCGGGGCGATGATGCCGGCGCGGCGCACCGAGCCACGGAACTGCTCGAACAGGTCCTGGCGCATCAGGGTGATGCGGTTTTCGCCGACGTACTCCGGGTACAGCCGCGACTTGGCCGGGACGATGGCCAGCACCAGCTGGATGTCCTGGCTGGCCAGCTCATCGCGCACGCCACGGATCATCGCCAGGTTGTCGCGCAGGTGCTGCTTGCCGTCGGCCACCGGTTTGAATTCCTCGTCGGAATACAGCCAGCCATCCTGGCCGATCACCACGCCGGGGCGGCCTTCACCAAACAGGGTGAAGTCCAGCGCGGCCCAGACATTGGTGCCGAATTGCTTGACCGGAAATTCGGCGTCGTAGTGTTTCTCGAAGGCATGGCTCAGCTTGCCGTTGAGCACGGGCGTATCAGCGGCCACCGAGAAGTCGCCGAAGCTGCGGGCCGAGCTGATCGCCAGGGCCAGCAGGCTGCCGGCAAAGGCGCCGATATAGAGCAGGTTCGCGGTTCGGGTCATGGTCGTGACACCTCAGAACTGGAAATACAGGAAGGGCGAGAAGCTCTGCGCCGAGAGTTTCAGCACCGCGGCGGCGAACAGCAGGAGCAGCGCCACGCGGGTGGCCAGCTGCGGCAGCTGGCTGACCCAGGACGGCTGATAGACCGCCGCACCGCCGGGAGCCGCGGCGATGACCGCTGCATCGCCGGCTTCCATCGCCTTGGCCTTGGGTGCGCCGCCCAGCGGGTCGGCAAAGAACTGGCGAATGCCGAAGATCGCCAGCACCGCGTAGGCCAGCAGCAGGGTGTAGATCTGCAGGCTGGTCAGCGAGGCGGAAGCCAGCTCGGAGAGGCGCCAGT
>JBBNAI010000292.1:0-2564 GCA_037994305.1 Pseudomonas sp.
TGGCGAAGTCTTCCACCGGCAGTTCGCGCAGCCACTGGCCATTGAGCCAGGACAGCTTCTCCACGTCGAAGATCGGCCCACCGAGCGATACGCGCGACAGGTCGAAGTGCTCCACCATCTCAGCCAGGGAGAACTTCTCGCGCTCGTCTGGCATCGACCAGCCCATGCGCCCCAGGTAGTTGAGCAGCGCCTCGGGCATGTAGCCCATGCGCTCATAGAAGGTGATGCAGGTGGGGTTCTTGCGTTTGGACAGCTTGCTCTTGTCCGGATTGCGCAGCAGCGGCATGTAGCAGAGCTTGGGCTGCTCCCAACCGAAGTACTCGTACAACTTGATCAGCTTGGGCGCCGACGGCAGCCACTCCTCGCCGCGCAGGACGTGAGTGATTTCCATCAGGTGGTCATCGACCACGTTGGCCAGGAAGTAGGTGGGCAGGCCGTCGGCCTTCATCAGCACCTGCATGTCCATGCGATCCCACGGGATCTCCACGTCGCCGCGCAGCATGTCCGGCACTACGCAGACACCTTCGCTCGGCACTTTCATGCGCACCACATGCGACTCGCCGGCAGCAATGCGCTGCTGCGCCTGCTCCGGAGCGATATGAATGCAATGACCGTCGTAGCGCGGCGTCTCTTTCTTCGCCATCTGCTCGGCACGCACCTGATCCAGGCGCTCAGCGGAGCAGAAGCACGGGAACGCATGGCCCTTGCTGACCAGCTCATCCGAGTACTTCTTGTAGATCGCGCCACGCTCGCTCTGCCGGTACGGGCCGTGCGGGCCGCCGACGTCCGGGCCTTCGTTCCACTCGATGCCCAGCCAGCGCAGGGCATCGAAGATCTGCTGCTCGGACTCGCGAGTCGAACGCAGCTGATCGGTATCCTCGATGCGCAGGATGAACTCGCCGCCGTGCTGACGGGCGAAGCACAGGTTGAACAGGGCGATATAGGCGGTACCGACGTGCGGGTCACCAGTGGGCGACGGCGCAATACGGGTGCGGACTTTGGTCATGACGGGTCTCAAAACAAAGAAGCGAAACGAAAGGACTGGATCAGGGGCGCGATATTAACAGGCCGTCCACCGCCGGCTCCAGCAACCCGGAATGGGTCGCCAGGCTGGCCATCAGGAAGTCGAGAAAGGTTTTTACCTTCATCGCCTGGAAACGCCTGGAAGGATAGACCGCATACAGCTCGCCAACCGGCAGGCGGATATCCGGCAGTACCTCAACCAGGCGCCCGCTGCGTACCGACTCATCGGAAATCATCACCGGCAGCGCGGCGATACCAGCCCCGGCCTGCGCCGCTTCGCGCGCCAAAGTGATGTTGTTGCACGACAGCACGCGCTGGCAGGCGATGTGCTCGCCCAGCAAGGGCCAATAACGCAACGAATCCTGAGGCAACAGAATGGCGCGATGGCTGGCCAGGTCCCTGGTTGTGCTCGGCGTGCCGTGCAGGGCCAGGTAGTCGGGGCTGGCACACAGGCGCCGACTGGTCTGGAAAAGCTTGCGCGCGATCAACGTCGAATCCTGCGGCTGACCGATCTGGATGGCGATGTCGATGCCCTCCTCGACCAGGTCGACATCACGGGTGGTCAACTCCACTTCCGCACTGATCTGCGGATACTGGCGCATGAAATGCCCAAGCACGCTACCGAGGAACAACTGGCCGAACTCGATCGGCGCGGTGATCCGCAGCAAACCGGAAGGCTCCTGCTGCAGTTGCATGACCGCCTGCTCGGCTTCGGCGAAGTCGAGCATGATCTGCCGACAGCGCTCGTAATAAGCCTGCCCCACTTCCGTCAGACGCAGCTTGCGCGTGGTGCGATTGAGCAGTCGCACGCCCAGACGCTCTTCAAGCAGGGCGATACGCCGGCTGACCGTGGACTTTTGCATACCCAGGCTCTGGGCGGCCTGGGTAAAGCTGTGGCACTCCACGACACGCGTGAAGATCAACGCATCATCCAGCCCCATGATTGTTCCCGGTAAGCAACAAAGTTTGGCAATTCTACCGTCTATATACTTCCCGGCAACACTGATAGATTTGCTTACACTTACGACCGCTGTTTGAGCCCCCTTCATGCCTGCCCAATTGCAACGCCGCCTGTCCGTTTTCGTCGCCCTCCTCGTCCTGGTTGGCGCGGGTTTCTTTGGGCACTGGTTACTGGTGGGGCGCTTCTTCGAAAGCACCGACAACGCCTATGTGCAGGGCGAAATCACCCGTGTATCCAGCCAGCTCAGCGCGCGCATCGACAAGGTACTGGTCAGCGACAACCAGCATGTCGAGCAGGGCGAATTGCTGGCCAGCCTGGAAAGCGCCGATTTCCAGCTGGCTCTGGATCGTGCTCGCGCCGCCCTGGCAACCCGTGAAGCCGAACTGACCCAGGCGCAGAGCCGCCTCGAGCAACAAGCCAGCATGATCGCCGCCAGCCGGGCCGATGTCGGCGCCAGCGAAGCCACGCTCAGCCGCACCCAGATCGACCTGTCCCGCGCGCAGACCCTGCGCAAGCCGGGCTATGTCTCTGAAGAGCGCGTCACCACGCTCTCCGCCGACAGCCGCGTGGCCCGCTCGCA
>JBBNAI010000293.1:0-2827 GCA_037994305.1 Pseudomonas sp.
GCCCTGACCCTGTTCAACCAGGCCCTGACCGAGCTGAAGAATGGCCGAGGCCGCGAAGGCAGCGAGCTGGCCAAGCTGCTCTACGAGCGCCTGGACAACATCACCGCGGAAGTCGCCGCCCTGCGCGAGCTGGTCCCGCTGATGCTGGCCAACCAGCGGCAGAAGATCCTCGACCGCTGTGCAGAGATGCAAGCCGAGCTGGATCCGCAGCGCCTGGAACAGGAGCTGGTGGTGCTGGCGCAGAAGAGCGACGTGGCCGAAGAGCTCGACCGCCTGAGCACTCATGTCGGCGAAGTGCGCCGCGTGCTCAAGGCTGGCGGCGCTGCAGGCCGGCGCCTGGACTTCCTCATGCAGGAACTCAACCGCGAAGCCAACACGCTCGGCTCCAAGGCCTTCGATACACGCAGTACGCAGGCCGCGGTCAACCTCAAGGTGCTAATCGAGCAGATGCGCGAGCAAGTACAGAACATCGAATAAGTCGCCTAGGCTTCGAATAAACGCTTTCAGGATGCATCCATGACCGTTACCACCGGCACCCTCTACATCGTTTCCGCGCCGTCCGGCGCCGGCAAGACCAGCCTGGTCAAGGCCCTGCTCGACAGCGAGCCGCATATCCGCGTGTCGGTCTCGCACACCACCCGCGCCATGCGCCCGGGCGAAACCAACGGGGTCAACTACCACTTCGTCAGCCGCGAGCAGTTCACCGCGATGCTCGACCACAATGACTTCCTCGAGCACGCCCAGGTCTTTGACAACCTCTACGGCACCTCACAGCAATGGGTCGAGAAGACCCTCGCCGAGGGCTTCGACCTGATCCTCGAGATCGACTGGCAAGGCGCCCAGCAGGTACGCAAGCTGATGCCCCAGGCCAAATCCATCTTCATCCTGCCGCCGACCCAGGAGGCCTTGCGCCATCGCCTGACCAACCGCGGCCAGGACAGCAGCGAGATCATCGAGCGACGCATGCACGACGCGGTCAGCGAGATGAGCCACTATGTCGAGTACGACTACCTGGTGATCAACGACGATTTCGCCCATGCGCTGAGCGACTTGAAGGCGATTTTCCGTGCCAACAAGCTGCGCCAGGAGCCCCAGCAGCAACGCCACGCCGGCTTGCTCAGCGAGCTGTTGGTCTGAGGACAGGCCGATAGGGCTTCCCTTAGTGCTGGTGATTTTTTAGACTATCCAGTCCGCTTGCCCATATGGGCCCAGCTTTTTTGCTATTTGCCACGAGGTACACCATGGCCCGCGTTACCGTTGAAGACTGCCTGGACAACGTAGATAACCGTTTTGAGCTGGTCATGCTGGCCACCAAGCGTTCCCGTCAACTGGCCACCGGCGGCAAAGAGCCCAAGGTAGCCTGGGAAAACGACAAGCCGACCGTAGTTGCCCTGCGTGAAATCGCTGCCGGCCTGGTCGATTACGACGTCATCGCGCAAGATGACCTGGTCGAAGAAGAACCCTTCTTCGCTGCCCTCGAGGACGAGGCTAACGAGCCTCTGTAAGCCTATGCCTGGTCGAAGTCACGCGGCGCCGGGTCACATGCCTGCACGGCAGGGGGTAACACCTTGCCGAGCATAGACAGCCTCGCCGATAGACTTTCGACCTACTTGGCCGCGGATCAGGTGAACCTGGTTCGCCGCGCCTACTTCTACGCCGAACAAGCCCACGACGGCCAACGCCGCCGCAGCGGCGAAGCCTACGTCACCCACCCCCTCGCTGTTGCCAACATCCTCGCCGACATGCACATGGACCATCAGAGCCTGATGGCCGCAATGCTGCACGACGTGATCGAGGACACCGGCATCGCCAAGGAAGCCCTGCACGCGCAGTTTGGCGAAACCGTGGCCGAGCTGGTTGACGGGGTCAGCAAACTGACCCAGATGGACTTCCAGTCCAAGGCCGAGGCCCAGGCCGAGAACTTCCAGAAGATGGCCATGGCCATGGCGCGCGATATCCGCGTGATCCTGGTCAAGCTGGCCGACCGCCTGCACAACATGCGCACCCCGGAAGTGCTGTCCGGCGAGAAGCGGCGGCGCATCGCCAAGGAAACCCTGGAAATCTACGCCCCCATCGCCAATCGGCTGGGCATGCACAGCATGCGCGTGGAGTTCGAGGACCTTGGCTTCAAGGCCATGCACCCGATGCGTTCCGAGCGCATCCGCACCGCGGTCAAGCGCGCGCGCGGCAACCGCAAGGAAATCGTCAACAAGATCGAGGAATCGATCACCGCCTGCCTGCAGCGCGAAGGCATGGAAGGCGTGGTCATCGGCCGCGAGAAGCACCTCTACAGCATCTACCAGAAGATGCGCGGCAAGCGTCGGGCGTTCAACGAGATCATGGACGTCTACGCCTTCCGCATCGTGGTCGACAAAGTCGACACCTGCTACCGCGTGCTTGGCGCCGTGCACAACTTGTATAAACCCTTGCCCGGCCGCTTCAAGGATTACATCGCGATCCCCAAGGCCAACGGTTACCAGTCGCTGCATACCACGCTGTTCGGCATGCACGGCGTACCGATCGAGATCCAGATCCGTACCCGCGAGATGGAAGAGCTGGCCAACAACGGCATCGCCGCGCACTGGCTGTACAAGTCCAGCGAGGACGAGCAGCCCAAGGGCAGCCACGCCCGCGCCCGCCAGTGGGTCAAGGGCATCCTCGAACTGCAGCAACGCGCCGGCAACTCGCTGGAATTCATCGAGAGCGTGAAGATCGACCTGTTCCCGGACGAGGTCTACGTGTTCACGCCCAAGGGCCGCATCATGGAGCTGCCGAAAGGCTCCACCGCGGTCGACTTCGCCTATGCGGTGCACACCGACGTCGGCAA
>JBBNAI010000294.1:0-6858 GCA_037994305.1 Pseudomonas sp.
GGATGTCGCTCGGCTTGCCGCTCGCCAATACATGCACCCGCAACAGCACAGTCCCTTCCCAACCGCGACGCTGGGCCAGCGACGGGTATTCCGGCGCCGGGTTCTTCAGGTACGCGGCGTTGGCCGACGGTGGCGTTTCCTTCACCGGCGCCGGTGCTGGCGGAGCAACGGGAGCAGGCGGTGGCGGTGTTTCCTGTTTCGGCGGTGGCGGCTGCTCCACCGGCTTGGGCACAGGCTTCGGCTTGGGCGGCTGTGGCTTGGGTTTGGGGATCGGCTTGGGTGGTGGCGGCTTCACGGCCAGTTCTTCAACCACCGGCGGTGGCGGCTCGACCACCGGCGGCGGTGGCGGCGGACTGGCGAACTCGATGGTCATCGGCGGGATTTCCACCGGGACCTCGGGCAACACCGGCTCGGGTCGATTGGATAGCCAGTAGAGCAACGCGCCGTGCAGGGTCAGGGCAAACAGACCGAGCAACACCGCCTCGCGGCGGCCGAGCACGGGCCTGCCGGACTTGGGCAGGTGGCGCTGCAGGCCCAGGGCCTGGCGCAGCGGGACGCCCAGATCGAGCACCTCGCCGGGTGCGCGGCCATCGCGCCAGAGCACAGTGCCGAGCGTGTCGGCCTTGAGGACGTTGCCCATCGGCAAGACTCCTGAAAATCGGTTCTACATCGGTGCCTGTCCGCGAAATACCCGTGGCAGAGCGGTTCGGCTTGATGAAGATGATTGGCGAGCCTGCTTATCTCATAAAGTAATTTTTAATTACTTTATGAGATCATTATGGAATATACAAAACATAACTAACTGATTTTATTAGCTATTTTTATATCAATGCTTTGAAGGCATGGAAAAATTGCCTGATAGGCATGGCGAAGGCACCTACACGGAGAAGCCACAGGCGCACCGCGCCGCCTGGATGTAACAGCCAGCAAGCTGGCACCTACAGCACCGGGCACAAAAAACGGCGCATCCGGGATGGACGCGCCGTTGAGGTTGGCAGCAACGACGGTGAGCAGGTCAGAACGGCCGGCTACCCGCCAGGCTGATGCGCTTCATGCGCCGCCGCTGGGTAGCCGGGAAGGCATTGCGGGCATGCAGGGTGGCCTGGTTGTCCCAGTACACGATGTCACCCACTTCCCACTTGTGCGTGTAGGAGAAGCGCGGGTTCTGCAGGTGCTCGCGCAAACGGGCAATCAGCGCTGCGCCCTGCTCCGGGTCGTAGCCGGGGATTTCCACCTCGGTGTGCACGCTGAGGTAGAGCAGGCGCTTGCCGGTCTCCGGGTGGACGCGCACCAGCGGGTGCTCGGTGCCCTGGATCGGCTCGATATCCGGCGTGCGATAGCTGATGAAGCCACCGCCGTAGCCACCACTCTTGATGCGCACGAAGGGGTTGTAGTTGATCAGCCGCAGGTCATCGATCTCGCGCTGGGTAGCAGCGTCCAGCGCACGGTAGGCCAGGGTCAGGTTGGTCCAGCTGGTTTCGCCACCATCCTCGGGCACTTCCAGGGCATACAGCAGCGAGCCGGAGGACGGGGTTGGCGTCCACTGGTGATCGGTATGCGCCGGCAGGGCGAAATTGCCCAGTTCGCCATCGCCGGTGTTGGCCACCTTGACGATATCCGGCGCCTTGCCGTCCGTCCCGGAGGAGAGCACGGCGAAGTCCGGGTGCGGCTGGAACACCGAGCCGAACCAGGAGGTGAAGCGCAAGAACTGCGCATCGTCGAGCGCCTGCTGCTTGAACACCAGGATGTGGTGATCACGCAGGGCCTGCTTGAGAGCCAGGATCTGCGTAGCCGTCAGATCCTGGCGGCCATCCAGGCCATAGACCTCGGCGCCCAGAGGCGCGTGGATCGGAACAATACGCAGGCCATCTTCGGCCTGCTCCGGACGCAATGCGGTAACGGTGTTGCTCATCAGTGTTCTCCCGGTTCAGCCCTTGCGGGTGGTCTGGCTGCGACGGCCGTCGAGGGCCACCGGCACGTCGCCGGCGAGGGTTACGCGGCGCACGATGCGCTCCTGGGTGCCGTAGTCGTCCACGGCGTAATGCTGGGTGGCGCGGTTGTCCCAGATCGCCACGTCGCCTTCCTGCCAGCGCCAGCGCACGGTGTTTTCCAGGCGGGTGACGTGACCTTGCAAGGTGTCGAACAGGCGCTGCGAGTCGCCCTGCGAGAGGCCCTTGATGCGTTTGACGAAGTGGCCGAGGAGCAACGTGCGTTCACCACTCACCGGGTGCACACGCACCACCGGATGCTCGGTCTCGTAGACGGTGGAGGCAAACACCTTGCGGTACTCCTCCAGGCGCGTCAGGTCGGCGGTCGGCTTGACGCCCGCGTAGTCGTATTCGTTGCTGTGCACCGCCCAGAGTTTGTCGGCCAGCTCGCGCAGGCTTTCCGGCAGATCCTGATAGGCAGTTGCCGTGTTGGCCCAGACGGTGTCACCACCGGCCTTGGCGGCGACCACCGAGCGCAGGATCGACGCCTTCGGATAGGCCTCGACGAAGGTCACATCGGTGTGCCACGAGTTGGCCCGGTGGCCCTGGGCGCCATCCAGTTCGAGCAGGTAGTGGGTGCCATCGCGCACCGGCACGGTGGGGTGCGCGACCGGCTCGCCGAGCAGCTTGGCGAAGGCCTCCTGGCCCTGGTCGTCGAGCTGCTGGGCGCGGAAGAAAATCACCTTGTGCTCGACCAGCGCAGCCTGGATCGCGTCGATGGTCGCGGCGTCGAGGTCACCGGAGAGGTGCACGCCACGGATTTCCGCGCCGATGCGACCGGCGACCGGGTGGATGTCGAGTTGGATAGCCGGAGCGACTGGAGTCTGTACGGCGATTGCGGCATTGCTCATGTTGTTTCTCCTTGCTTGAGAGTTGCGTGACGGCACGTCAGAAGTCGTAACGCAGGGTTACGCCCGCGGTGCGCGGTTGCCCCACGGAGGCGGTGTAGGCGCCGTTGATGTAGGCAAAGGCGCTCAGGTAGTAATCGGTGTCGGTGGCGTTCTTCACCCAGACCGAGGTGTCGAGCTGGCCGTCGCCCAGGTCGGTGCGCACACCGGCAGCCAGGTTGACCAGGCCGTAGCCATCGATCTGCGCCAGGTCGGAGTTGTCCAGCGCGCCCTCGGCTTCCGAGCGGTAGGAGTAACCGGCGTTGATGTAAGGCTTGATGCCGTTGTCGATCTGCCAGGCGTACTCGCCATTGAGGTTGCCGATCCATTTCGAGGCGCCCACCACGCGCTCACCGGTCAGGTCGCAGGTGGCGTTGGGGTTGACCGTGGCGACCTCGCCGGGGCACGGCGCGTTCTCGAAGCTGAGGTAGGTGACGTCGTTGTACGAGCCGTTGAAGTTCAGGGTCAGGCCGCGAATCGGCAGGGCCGTGGCCTCGAACTCGACGCCACGCGAACGCACGCTACCGGCGTTGGCCAGCACCGCTACCGGCAGCGCGGAGCCGGTCGGCGTGGCCAGGGTGGTGGCCTGGTAACCGTGGATGCCGGTCCAGAAGATGTTGGCGTTGAACAGCAGGCGGTCGTTCAGCAGGGTGCTCTTGAAGCCCAGCTCGGCATCGTTGGCGCGCTCCGGGCCGACCAGCAGCGAATCGGCGCCCAGGGTCGGGGCGCTGGCCACGGCCAGGTTGACCCCGCCGGACTTCTCGCCATGGGACAGCGAGGCGTAGCCCAGCACATCGTCGGTGAACTTGTAGCTGAGGCTGAGCAGGCCGGATGGCGAGGAGTTGTGCAGGTTGAGGTCGCCGGAGTCGTAGGCGCCGAGCTGGCGGTCACGAATGGCCTGCAGGAACGGCGGCAACGCGGCGCCACCTTCCGGGGCGAAGCGCTCGACCTTGGCCTCTTTCTCCTCGTAGGTGCCGCGCACCCCGGCGGTGAAATCGAGCTTGTCGGTCAGGTGCCAGGTGCCCTGGCCGAACAGCGCGTAGCTGTCAGTCTCGACCTTGCCGTTGGCCTTGCTGTAGGTGTCGTTGAAGATCCCCGGGTTGGCGCCGGTGAGGAACAGGTCCGCCTGCGGGCCGTAGTCGGTGAAGGTCTTGTTGCCCAGGTTCTGGTTGAACACATAGGTGCCCAGCACATAGTCGAAGGCGCCGCCGGTGGGCGAGGCCAGGCGAAATTCCTGGGAGAACTGGCGATCATGGACTTCCACGCCGGTATTGTTCAGGGCCGAGACGTTGAGGCTCTCGTCGTTGGCCGGGGTGAAGTGCCAGTAGCGGTAGGCGCTGATCGAGGTCAGGGTGAAGCCACCGTTGAGGTTCCAGTTGGCCTCCACCGAGCTGCCGCCCTGGTGCACGCTGACGTGCTGGCGGCTGTCGAGGTTGACCTTGTGGTCGTCCGGGTCGCGGTGCGGCGAGGCACCGGCCAGTGCGGCGCGATCCCAGTAACGCTGCGGAGCGCCGTACAGGACCATGGTCCCGGTAGTGGAATCTTCGGCGTTGTAGTCGCCGATCCAGCGCAGGTTGAAGTCGTCGTTCGGTTCGAACAGCAACTGCCCGCGTACGCCTTCGCGCTCGCCACCGTTGAGGTCGTCGCCGTTGTAGGTGTTCTCGATGAATCCATCATCGCGGGTGCGGTAGGCCGACAGGCGCCCGGCCAGGGTCTCGGTGAGGCCGCCGGAGACGGTGCCCTTGCCCTGGAAGTAGCCGCGCTCGCCACCGGATACCTCGATGCTGCGCTCGGGGGTGAAGGTCGGCTTGCGCGTGCTGATATTGAGCACGCCGGCGGTGGTGTTCTTGCCGAACAGGGTGCCCTGGGGGCCGCGCAGCAATTCCAGCTGCTCGATGTCCAGCAGGTCGAACACGGCCATGCCGGGACGGCCCAGGTAGACGTTGTCCAGATAGACCCCGGCGCTGCCTTCCAGGCCGTCGCTAGCCGGGTTGTTGCCGATGCCGCGTACCGCGATGCTCGACTGGCGGGCATGGATGAAGGCGACGTTGACGCTCGGCAGCACCTGCTGCAGGTCCTGCACCTTGTAGATCTTCTGCTGCTCCAGGGTGGCGCCGCTGAGGGTGGTGATCGGCGTCGGCACGTCCTGCACGTCTTCCTCGCGACGGCGGGCGGAGACAGTGACCTTGCTCAGCGCCACCTCTTCTTCGGCAACTGGCTCGCTGACGGTTTCATCAGCCCAGGCGGGGGTGGCGCCGGCCAGGCCGCCGAGGGCCAGTAGCAGGGTCAGGGCGTATTCGGGCGTGGCCAGGCGCTGCAGGGCCAGGGGCCGGGTAATGCGGAGCGACTGGGGCGTTCGGGTAAGGCTCATATGCGGTGGTCCTTGTGCAGGCCCGGCCCGGAATGCGGGCAACAGGGCGGCGCATCACGCGGTGCGTGATGGGCGATAAATCATTCAGTGGTGGTGGCGCGGCTCGGTTGGCCGCTGGCTGCGCTGTTACTGACAGCGACGCATGGATTCGCCTGGCATGGGCGTTTGTGGCGCGGCTACACGGTGTTTCATGGCGGACTCCCCCTTGGATGCTTGGCCATATGCATATTCCATTATGATCTAGTTATTTTGATTTACTTAGATTGACGGAATAAGAGCCTGCATTTAAAACCAGCACCCAGGGCGCAGCAAATGCCTTCGCCACATATTTTGAATGCCAGGAATGCATCATGGATCTGCGCCAACTTCGCTACTTTCTCGCCCTGATCGAGCAACGCAGTTTTGTTCGCGCGGCGGACGCCATGGGCATCACCCAACCCGCCTTCAGCCGCAGCATCCAAGGCCTCGAGCATGAACTGGGCTGCCAGCTGGTGGACCGTGGCAGCAAGGATTTGCGGCCCACGCCGGAGGGCCAGGTGGTGCTGCAACACGCCCTCAGCCTGGTGCGCGGCGCCAGCAACCTGACCAACGAAATCAACCAGATGACCAAGCTCGACGCCGGCGAACTGCGCTTCGGCTGCGGCCCGGCGCTGGCCGCGCGTCTGGTGCCGGATGCCCTGCTGCAGTTCATGCAGCAGTACCCGCGCATTCGCACCCAGTTCGAGGTCAGCCACTGGGAAGACCTCAGCCGCAGCCTGAGCCGCGACGAGATCGAGTTCTTCCTCGCCGACATCCGCCAGTTCGAGGCCGACCCGAGCTTCCAGACCCAGGCGCTGACCCCGCGCCCCGGCCTGTTCTTCTGCCGGGGCGGGCACCCGCTGCTGGCCAAGGAAAGCCTGTCGACCAACGACCTGTTCGATTACCCGCTGGTGGCCACGCGCATCCCCATGGGTGCGCGCAAGGTGCTGGCCAACCTCAGCGGCAAGGCCGATTTCGACCTGCACCTGGAGTGCGAGCAATTCCCCCTGCTGGAGCAGATTGTGCGGCGCAGCGACGCCATCGGTATCGCCACCCACGAGGCCCTGCACGAGGAACTGGCGCGTGGCGAGGTGGTGCAGTTGCACCTGCGCAACCTGCCGCAGAACCTCGACAGCCTCAGCGCCCGCTGCGGCATCGTCACCCGCACCGGCTACCGCCTGTCACCGGCGGCACGGGCGATGATCGAGTTGCTGGTTGGTCTGGATCGCGAGCAGGCCGGCGCAGTGGCGGCCTGAAAAGCAGTTACCCGGTGCACCCAGGTTGCTGGGTAACAACGCAGGGTGGATCGCGCTTCACCGATCCACCGAGCGGAGCCCTTGGTGGATGAACAGAGCGTCATCCACCCTACCTCTCATCACGTGCCACGAGCACGGCAAACCCAACCACCGTTGCTCCCGCGCAGGCGGGAGCCCAGGTGCCACGGAGCTGCGGATATCGCGCTAGCAATCCGTCGCCCACCCACACGAACTTTCCCCCGCCGACTCAAGCCGGGTTGGCGCCCTGCAGCCCTTGCGACTCACGCCGCTCAGTACGCATGGCGAACAGCACCAGCAGCACCAGCACGACCGCGAGA
>JBBNAI010000295.1:0-22764 GCA_037994305.1 Pseudomonas sp.
TGGAAGCCGCTGCCATTCCGGTCAAGGTTGCCGGGCGCATCATGCTCAACCGTGGCTCGTTCATGGTGATCCAGGACATGACCGGGCGCATCCAGGTCTACGTCAACCGCAAGACCCTGTCGGAAGAAACCCTGGCTGCGGTGAAAACCTGGGACATGGGCGACATCATTGCCGCCGAAGGCACCCTGGCACGCTCCGGCAAGGGCGACCTGTACGTTGAAATGACCAACGTGCGCCTGCTGACCAAATCCTTGCGCCCGCTGCCGGACAAGCACCACGGCCTGTCCGACACCGAACAGCGCTACCGTCAGCGCTATGTCGACCTGATCGTCAACGAAGACGTGCGCCACACCTTCCGTGTGCGTTCGCAGGTCATTGCTCACATCCGCAGCTTCCTGATGCAGCGCGACTTCCTCGAAGTCGAAACGCCGATGCTGCAGACCATCCCGGGCGGCGCCGCGGCCAAGCCGTTTGAAACCCACCACAACGCCCTGGACATGGAAATGTTCCTGCGTATCGCCCCGGAGCTGTACCTCAAGCGCCTGGTGGTCGGTGGCTTCGAAAAGGTCTTCGAGATCAACCGCAACTTCCGTAACGAAGGCGTGTCGACCCGGCACAACCCCGAGTTCACCATGCTCGAGTTCTACCAGGCCTACGCCGACTACGAAGACAACATGGACCTGACCGAGGAACTGTTCCGCGAGCTGGCCCAGTTGGTGCTCGGCACCACCGACGTGCCGTACGGCGACAAGGTGTTCCACTTCGGCGAGCCGTTCGTGCGCCTGTCGGTGTTCGATTCGATCCTCAAGTACAACCCGGAACTGACCGCCGCCGACCTGAACGACATCGACAAGGCCCGTGCCATCGCCAAGAAAGCCGGGGCCAAGGTGCTGGGCTTCGAAGGCCTGGGCAAGCTGCAGGTGATGATTTTCGAAGAGCTGGTCGAGCACAAGCTGGAGCAGCCGCACTTCATTACCCAGTACCCGTTCGAGGTCTCGCCGTTGGCGCGCCGTAACGACGACAACCCGAGCGTCACCGACCGCTTCGAGTTGTTCATCGGTGGCCGCGAGATCGCCAACGCCTATTCCGAGCTGAATGACGCGGAAGATCAGGCCGAGCGTTTCATGGCCCAGGTGGCCGACAAGGACGCCGGCGACGACGAAGCCATGCACTACGACGCCGACTTCGTCCGTGCCCTGGAATACGGCATGCCGCCGACCGCCGGTGAAGGCATCGGTATCGACCGTCTGGTGATGCTGCTGACCAATTCGCCGTCGATTCGCGATGTGATTCTGTTCCCGCATATGCGCCCGCAAGCTTGATTGCAGTGCCCATTACGGGCACTGTGCGGGTTGCGCGGCATGGCACATGGCTAGTAGTGCCAGGCTGGCGAAAAAAGGAGGGTCTGCCCATGGGTAGGCCCTGTTTTTTGTCCGCGATTTGTGGGAGATGACCCGTAGTGACGCTCAGTGCCGCCTTCGAGTGTCCGGCCAGATTGGCCGGCGAGCTCGCCGATAGTGTTCAGTACCAGGGCCGCAAGACCAGCCGTCAGGGCAGCGAACAGCGCCGCCTGACCATTCTCGATGCCACCTTGCGCATCATCGTGCGTGATGGCCTGCGTGGTGTACGTCATCGCGCCGTGGCAGCCGAGGCCGGCGTGCCATTGTCCGCCACCACGTACTATTTCAAGGACATCCGGGACCTGATCACCGACAGCTTCGTGCTGTTCGTCGAGCGCAGTTCGGCCAGCCTGTCGCTGCTCTGGGCCGATGTCGCCCGGGATTTCCAGCACATGGTCGAACAGGGCGCGAGCGACCCGCAGGTGCGCCGGCAGATGGCCGACCGGGTGATTGGCCTGATGGTCGCGCATGTCGAAGCGAAGGTGCGCGAAGGCAATGCCGAATTGCTGGTCGAGCTGGCCTTTCGCCAGGAAGCCCTGACCAATCCGACCCTGGCCCCGCTGGCGCTGCCCCACCAGCAGCTGCGTTACCAGTTCGCCGAGCTGGCCTTGCGTGCACTGGGTTCTGCCGCGCCGATCGAGGATGCGCAGGTGTTGACTACGCTTATTTTGCGGATGGAATATCATGCCCTTGTCGATGGGGTGGACAACCTGGATATAGAGGGCCAGCGCGCGGTACTGCAGCGCTTCCTCGACCTGGTCATCAAGGCGTAAGAAAAAGCGTCTACGATCAGATCTGGCCCCGCCCTTGGCGGGGCTTTTTGTTTTGTCTCTGGCGACTTTAGAATTTCACAAGGAGTGCGTAATGAAAGCCTGGCGCGTCGCGGTTGCCGCCTTGTCCTGCCTGCTGTTGAGCGGTTGCCTGGTCACCTTCAGAGATCCCATCCCGGCCAACGAGGCCGCGCCCATTCCGCTGCTCGGTGAGTGGGAGCGCCAGGATGAATGGGGCGATCATCAATACCTGTCAGTCAGTCGTGCGGGTTCCAACCTGTACAAGGCACGTGCCTGGGGTGGCAGCGAGGAAGAACTGAAGGACATCCAGGAATACGGCTTCACCGTCGCCCACCATGGCCGTCGCTGGTATGTCTCGGCCGGCCTGCCCAAGCGCCTGGGGGCCAATTTCGCGATTGCCGGCTTCGAGCTGACCACGGGTAACGAACTGGTGGTGTACAACCTGGATGTCGAGCGCATCCTCCAGGAAGTCGGTGGCGGTGTGTTGCAGGGGCAGCCGGTGGACACGCCGGAAGGCGAGGCGGTGCTGGTCACCAGCCCGCTGGAAAAAGTGTTTGCCTACCTGGACGATCAGGCCAACTCCGACGTGTTCGTCGAAGTGGCGCGCTACCAGCGCAGCGCGGAGTGACGGAGCCGGCATGGCCAGAAATACCACGGAAAACGAATACCACAACACCATCCGCACCCTGTCCAGCCGCCTGGTCGAGGCGCAGACGCCGATCCGCGTGCTCGACGCGATCAAGTGGGACGACAACATTCGCCAGGGTTTCATCAAGGCCAAGGGCAAGGAGATGCCGGCGGTCGATCGCAGCTACTACGACAGCCGCCCGCTGAGCTTCGATTCGACGGCGAAGAAGCTGGAATTCCAGAACATCGAGCGCGACATCACCCGCCAGCTTGGCCAGTTCAACCCGGTCGGGCAGATCATGCGGCGCATGTGCAAGGAATACCGCATGGTTATCCGCATGCTCGAGGCGCGTGGCACAGCGGATTTCGGCCTGATCTCCCAGGAGCTGTACGGTGCGGCGTCCGATGCTTTCCATGCTGGCGACCCGACCCTGGCCGACCTTGGCCTGATGCTCTCCGATTACCTGAACAACATCGCCGCCCGTGGCGATCTGGAAGACGAACCGAAGACGCTGACCGCCAAGGATGCCGTGGGCATGCTGCAGGAGCGCCTGGCGCGGGTGTTCGGTGACGACACCATTCGCGTGTTCGAGTCCGATGGCATCGTCGCCGACGCCGCCGCCGGGGCCGACTACATCAAGGTGCGCGCCGACGCGCTGTTCAACGAGCGCGACGTGCGTGCCCTGGAAGTACACGAGGGCCTGGTGCATGTCGGTACCACGCTGAACGGCCTGAGCCAGCCGATCTGCACCTTCCTGGCCAAGGGCCCGCCCTCGTCGACGGTGACCCAGGAAGGCCTGGCGATCCTGATGGAAGTGATCGCCTTCGCCTCCTACCCGACCCGCCTGCGCAAGCTGACCAACCGCACCCGTGCTATCCACATGGCCGAGGAGGGCGCCGATTTCCTGCAGGTCTACGAGTTCTACCGCGAGCAGGGTTTCAGCCTGGAAGAGAGCTACGGCAACGCCAGTCGCGCCTTCCGTGGCTCGACCCCGACCGGCCTGCCGTTCACCAAGGACCTGTCCTACCTGAAGGGCTTCATCCTGATCTACAACTACATCCAGCTGGCGGTGCGCAAAGGCAAGCTGGAGCAGATTCCGCTGCTGTTCTGCGGCAAGACCACCCTGGAAGACATGCGCACCCTGCGCCAATTGGTGGATGAAGGCCTGGTGACGCCGCCCAAGTACCTGCCGCCGCAGTTCCGTGACCTCAACGCGCTGTCGGCCTGGATGTGCTTCTCCAACTTCCTCAATCACCTGAGCCTGGACCGCATCGAAGCGGACTACGCCAACATCCTGTGAAGCTACTGCGGGCATCGCGCCCCATGCGTCGTTGAATAGCGGCCTGGCCTTCGCTCGCTACGCTTCATTCGACAGATCTTTCTTATGGAGCCCTGCATGCCCAGCCACACCCTCGGCTACGAAATTCTCGGCACGTCGGCCCAGAGCGTGGAGATTGTCCTCGACCCAGGCGAAACGGTAATCGCCGAGGCCGGGGTGATGAACTACATGACCGAGGGTATCCGCTTCGAAACCCGAATGGGTGACGGCTCCGCCAGCGGCATGCTGGGCAAGCTGTGGGGCGCGGGCAAGCGCCTGCTGACCGGCGAATCGTTGTTCATGACGCACTTTTCCAACGCCGGGAAAATCCCGCAGCGTGTCGGTTTCGCCGCACCCTATCCCGGCACTGTGGTGCCCATCGAACTGAGCCAGGTCGGTGGCCGACTGATCTGCCAGAAGGATGCCTTTCTCTGCGCGGCGTACGGCACGCAGATCGGCATCAGTTTCAACAAGCGCCTGGGCGCCGGTTTCTTCGGTGGTGAGGGTTTCATCCTGCAAGCGCTCGAAGGCGACGGCCTGGCCTTCGTGCATGCCGGTGGCACGGTGATTCGCAAGGAACTCAACAACGAGACCCTGCGCCTGGATACCGGCTGCCTGGTGGCCTTCACCAGTGGCATCGATTACGACATCGCCCTGGCTGGCGGGCTGAAGAGCATGCTGTTCGGTGGCGAAGGCATTCTCTTGGCCACCCTCAAGGGCACCGGCACGGTGTGGATTCAGAGCCTGCCGTTTTCGCGCCTGGCCGAGCGCATCTACGACGCGACGTTCCGTGCCCGCGAGGAAGTGCGAGCAGGCGGCAAGTAGTCGTGCCCCAGTAATAAAGGAGTAATGAGGGTGATGAGAGCGCTGCTGCCTGTGTTGTTCGGCCTGCTACTGAGCGGCTGCAGCTCGCTGCTGTTCTACCCGCAGGCGGGCCTGCCCATCACCCCGGCCAAAGCCGACCTGGCTTACCGCGATATCGAGCTGACCGCCGCCGACGGCATGCGCCTGCACGCCTGGTGGCTGCCGGCCAAGCCCGGTGTGGCGGTCAAGGGCACCGTGCTGCACCTGCATGGCAATGGCGGCAACCTGGCCTGGCACCTGGGTGGCAGCTACTGGCTGCCGGAGCAGGGCTATCAGGTGCTGATGCTGGATTACCGTGGCTATGGGCTGTCGCAAGGCTCGCCGAGCCTGCCGGCGGTGTACCAGGACATCGACGCGGCGTTCGCCTGGCTGCAACAGGCGCCGGAGGTGCAGGGTAAGCCGCTGGTGCTGCTTGGTCAGAGCCTCGGCGGCGCCCTGGCGGTGCATTACCTGGCCGAGCATCCGGCCCAACGCGAGCAGCTCAAGGCCCTGGTACTGGATGGTGTGCCGGCCAGCTACCGCGATATCGCCCAGTTCACCCTGAACACCTCCTGGCTGACCTGGCCGCTGCAGGTGCCGTTGTCGTGGCTGGTGCCCGATGGCGACAGTGCGATCAACGCCATGCCGCAGCTCACCGGCCTGCCCAAGCTGATCTATCACAGCCTGGATGACGAGGTGGTACCGCTGGCCAATGGTGTGCGCCTGTATCAGGCCGCGCCGGCGCCGCGGGTGTTGCAGCCGACCCGCGGCGGCCATGTGCAGACCTTCAATGATCCGACCTGGCGCAAAGTGCTGCTGCTTTATCTGGAGGACCCTAGCGGTTTCGTCGGCTTGCGCCGGCTGGCCGAGGTGCCCGCCCCGGACAGTCCGCAATAGCGCCACTCGGCAGACGCGGCTTCAGCACGTAAACTGCGCGCCCGGCCTGCGCGCGGCGCAGGTGACATGTCCATCGCCCTGAATAGTGAACAACGCCATGAGTGAACAGAAAAACCTCATCCCCATGATCCTCACCGGTATCGTCAGCATCGTGGCGACCGTGGCGATCCTTTCCTTCTATGGCTATGTGCATTTCGCCAAGGAAGAGGACGCCCTGCTGCTGGCCGAGTTCACCATGCTCAAGACCCTGCCAGGGCAGGACTACAAGATATCGGTGAAACCGGCGGACCAGATCGCGCAATGCCTGGATGGTGTGCTGGTGCTGTTCGACACCCAGCAGAAGGGCCTGTCCGGCGTGCTGGTAGACGACCGCAAGCAGGCCGTGCGCTGCATCAATCCCGAGGCGCCGCCTGCTCCTGCGCCGGCCCCGTAAGCGGTTTTCTCCCGCCCATGAAAAAGCCCGCCTTGCAGCGGGCTTTTTCATTTCGGCGAGTTACAGCACGCGAGGTGCGACCGGGCCGGGACCGTTGGCGATGGTGACCTCGACACGACGGTTCAGCGTGCGGGTATCGGCGCTGGCGTTGCTGGCCACCGGGTAGTCCTTGCCGAAGCCGTGGGTGGTGACCCGGCGCGGATCGACACCCATGGCCACCAGGGCGCTGCGCACCGAGTCGGCACGGGCCTGCGACAGGCGCAGGTTGTGGTCGACGGTGCCGGTGCTGTCGGTGAAGCCTTCCACGACGACCTGGCGATCCGGGTTCTGCAGCAGGTAGTTACCCAGTTGCTGCACGTTCTGCTTGCCGTTCGGGGTCAGCTCCGCACGGTCGATGGCGAACAGCACGTCACCCAGGGTGATGACCGTGCCGCGATCGGTCGGCTTGGCCTGCAACTGCTGCAGCAGCACGTTGACCTGTTGGTTGCGCGCATCCAGCTGAGCCTGGGTGCGCTGCGCCGGAGCCTTTTCCAGCGCGGCTTCGGCGGCCTTCTGCTGGACGGTCTGACGAGCCACTTCGACGCGCTGGTTGGTGATGTAGGCCAGGTGGTCAACTTCTGCTGCGGGCAGGTCGTTGTCATAGGCGGTCTGCGCGCGGGCCAGCATGTCGCCGGCTTCCTTGGACTCGACGGCGGCCAGGCTGTTGGCCTGTGGCTCGGCCTGCAGCTCGGCGTAGTTGCTGCGCGCCGTCTCCAGGTTGGGGTTGGGCTGGCTGGCGCAGGCGATGAGGGCGGCGCTCAGCACGGACAGGGTGGAAAGCGTGATCAGCTTGTTCATGAGGGTCATCCTTCTCGTTGTTGGTCGGCTGGCTGCGCGTTACTGCACGATGATGGGCGCGCGCAGGCCTTCCTCACGGATCTGCTGAACCCCTTGCTGGGAGTCCTGCAGGGTCTTCTGTGCCTTGCTCGCCAGAGCCTTGCGTTCGGCGACGCGGGCGTCCCACTCGGCCTGTTCGGCCAGGCGCCGGGCTTCGTCATAGCGCTGGTCCTGTAGCAGGGTTTCCGCCTGGGCCAGCTTGTCCTGGGCCGACTTCATTTCCGCCGGGGCATACTCGGGGCCGCCTGCAGTCACGGCGCTTTTCACCACGGTGTTGGTCACGGCGAATTGCTCGGTCGGCGGTGTGCCGGCACAGCCCGCCAACAGGGCGCAGCCGCTCAGGGTCAGGGCCGCGAGCAAGGTTTTCGGCAGGGTTACAACGGGGCTTGTGTTCATGATGTGCAGCTCCATTCGGGGAATGTCCGCAGCGTATCGATCCTTCGGTTATTCGTAATTTGCCGAAGAAGGCCGGTATTGGCCGATGTTGATCGATTTAGCCTGCTTGTTAGGTGTGACCGAACGGGGTTGCGGAATGTTCAGGGTATTTTCTGGGGACGATCTGCCGTGAGAGGAAGGGGAGGCGCGAGGACAAAAAAGCCCCCGGATTCGGGGGCGGCTTTTGCGCGCTGAGCGTCAGTGCTTGGTGCTGTCTTGCTGCGCGCTGAGCTGCTGCAGGTACTTGCGCGACAGGGCGAGGAAACGCGGCGTCGGGCCGATGTCTTCGTACAACGGATCACCCTGTTCATCGGTGGCTACCACGGCGCTGCCCTTCACATAAGGCAGGCTGGCTTCCAGTTCTTCCAACGCGGCGCCGATCAATTCCCCCAGCAGTTCCTCGGCGCGCCGCTTGGGGTACATCTCGGCCAACGCGGCCAGGCGTGCGGCGGCTTCCAGATCAAGGTTGATACTGTATTGGCTGCGGGTCAGGCGACCCTTGGCGTTCTGTTCCCAATGGCGGACAAGCTCGCGGATCTTCATAAACACCTCTGTATGCCCAGGGATGGTGGGCGAGTGGCTCGCTGGGCATTACCTGCCCAAGCGGTGGACGCTTGTGGCACCCACAAGGTTCAGCGTAGTCGCTGGCTGCGCGTCTACCGCGGGTGCGTCGTGCCCTTGTAAGAAAGGGTCGCGCTGTGCAAGCTGGGGCTCTACCTCCAGCGGGGAAGCACGGTCATGGCGGAAATCGATGCGCGCCTGCGCGAAGAAGTTCACCTGCTCGGCGAGTTGCTCGGCGACACCATTCGCACCCAACGCGGCGAAGCCTTCGTCGATAAGATCGAATTGATCCGTACCGGCTCCAAGGCCGGGCGCAAGGGCTCTGCCGCTGGTGAACAGCAGCTGCGCGAGACCCTCGCCAGCCTCGCCGATGACGAGTTGCTGCCCGTGGCGCGGGCCTTCAACCAGTTCCTCAACCTGGCCAATATCGCCGAGCAATACCATCGTATTCGCCGGCGCCGCCCAGACGAGCAGGCGCCGTTCGAGAACCGCGTACTCGACGAACTGCTGCAACGCCTCAAGGCCGATGGCCACAAGCCCGAGCACCTGGCCCGGCAACTGGGGCGGCTGGATATCGAGCTGGTGCTGACTGCGCATCCCACCGAAGTGGCGCGGCGCACGCTGATCCAGAAATACGACGCCATCGCCGCGCAACTGGCGGCGCTGGACCATACCGACCTGTCGACCACCGAGCGCGGACGTATCCAGGCGCAGCTGCGCCAACTGATCGCCGAGGCCTGGCACACCGAGGAAATCCGCCGCAGCCGGCCCAGCCCGGTGGACGAGGCCAAGTGGGGCTTCGCGGTGATCGAACACTCGCTGTGGCAGGCCGTGCCGAACTTCCTGCGTCGCGCCGATCAGGCCCTGCAAGACGCCACCGGCCTGCGTCTGCCGCTGGAGGCCGCGCCCATTCGCTTTGCCTCGTGGATGGGTGGTGACCGCGACGGCAACCCCAATGTCACTGCCCAGATCTCGCGTGAGGTGCTGCTGTTGGCCCGCTGGATGGCTGCAGACCTGTACCTGCGCGATGTCGACCGGTTGGCGGCGGAGCTGTCCATGCAGCAGGCCAGCGATGAGCTGCGCCTGCAGGTCGGGGTGCACCCGGAGCCCTACCGCGCAGTGCTCAAACAGCTACGCGAGCGCCTGCGCGCCACCCGTACCTGGGCCGAGGCCGCGCTGGCCGAGCCGCTGCAGCCGGGACCTGAGGTGCTGCATGACAGTCGCGAGCTGCTCGCGCCGCTGGAGCTCTGCTACCAGTCGCTGCACGCCTGCGGCATGGGCGTGATCGCCGAGGGTGCATTGCTCGATTGCCTGCGCCGCGCCGCGACCTTCGGCCTGTTCCTGGTGCGCCTGGATATTCGCCAGGACGCCGCCCGGCATGCTGCGGCCTTGACCGAGATCACCGATTACCTGGGCCTCGGCCGCTATGACGAGTGGGACGAGGACACCCGCACCCAGTTTCTCCTGCGTGAGCTGGACAACCGTCGGCCGCTGCTGCCGACCCACCACCGGCCTTCGGCGGAAACCGCCGAGGTGCTGGCCACCTGCAAGGTGGTCGCCGGAGCACCGGCTGCCTCGCTCGGCTCCTACGTCATCTCCATGGCGGGTGCGCCGTCCGATGTGCTGGCTGTGCAGTTACTGCTCAAGGAGGCCGGACTGCAGCGGCCGATTCGCGTGGTGCCGTTGTTCGAGACCCTGGCCGATCTGGACAACGCCGGCCCGGCCATCGACCGCCTGCTCGGTCTGCATGGCTACCGGGCGCGCCTGCATGGCCCGCAGGAAGTGATGATCGGCTATTCCGACTCGGCCAAGGACGCCGGCACCACGGCGGCGGCCTGGGCCCAGTACCGCGCCCAGGAGGCGCTGGTCGAGGTGTGCCGCCAGCATGATGTCGAGCTGCTGCTGTTCCACGGCCGTGGCGGCACGGTCGGTCGTGGTGGTGGTCCGGCCCATGCGGCGATCCTGTCACAGCCGCCGGGGTCGGTGGCGGGGCGGTTCCGCACCACCGAGCAGGGCGAGATGATCCGCTTCAAGTTCGGCCTGGCGGATCTCGCCGAGCAGAACCTCAACCTTTATCTGGCCGCCGTGCTGGAGGCCACCCTGATCCCCCCACCAGCCCCGGAGCCTGCCTGGCGCGCGGCCATGGAGCGCTTGGCCGAGGAGGGCGTGGCGGCCTACCGCGCGGTGGTGCGCGAGCATCCGCAGTTCGTCGAATACTTCCGCCAGGCCACGCCGGAGCAGGAGCTGGGTCGATTGCCGCTGGGCAGTCGCCCGGCCAAGCGCCGCGCCGGCGGGGTGGAAAGCCTGCGGGCGATCCCGTGGATCTTCGCCTGGACCCAGACGCGCCTGATGCTGCCGGCCTGGCTGGGCTGGGAAGCGGCGCTGGGCAATGCGCTGAAACGCGGTGAGCAGCCGCTGCTGGAGGAGATGCGCGAGCGCTGGCCGTTCTTCCGCACGCGCATCGACATGCTGGAGATGGTCCTGGCCAAGGCCGACAGCAGCATCGCCAGCCTGTATGACGACCGTCTGGTGAGTGAAGAGTTGCGACCGCTGGGTGCGCAATTGCGCGACCTATTGTCGCAGTGCTGCAGCATCGTACTGGGTCTGACCGGCCAGTCTGAGCTGTTCGCCCACAGCCAGGAGACCCGTGAAGCGATCACTGTGCGCAACATCTACCTGGACCCGCTTCACCTGCTGCAGGCGGAGCTTCTGGCCCGTTCCAGGCAGCGCGAGAGCCTGGTGGACAGCCCTTTGGAACAGGCTTTACTGGTGAGTGTCGCGGGCATCGCGGCAGGCCTGCGCAACACCGGATGACCCCCTGTGAACTCCGACTTTCGGTGGCTTGTGCGCCAGGGGGGCGCTGTGTATCTTGGTCACCCTTTTGGCCGCTCAGTGACGCCGAAACACGAATAGTGAGATTGGCCCCATGAGGCGAATCCGACGATTTCTAGTCATTTCTTGAGGAGCACATCGATGCGCGTGATTCTGCTGGGGGCGCCCGGTGCCGGCAAAGGTACCCAGGCTGGTTTCATTACCAAAAAGTTCGGTATTCCACAGATCTCCACTGGCGACATGCTGCGCGCAGCGGTCAAGGCTGGCACAGAGCTGGGCCTGGTCGCCAAGAGCGTAATGGACAGCGGTGGTCTGGTTTCAGATGACCTGATCATCAACCTGGTCAAGGAGCGCATTGCTCAGCCGGATTGCGCCAAGGGTTTCCTCTTCGATGGTTTCCCGCGCACCATTCCGCAGGCTGAAGCCCTCAAGGAAGCTGGCGTGATCATCGACAACGTGGTCGAGATCGCTGTCGACGATGAAGAGATCGTTGGCCGCATCGCCGGTCGTCGGGTGCACGAGGCCAGCGGCCGCGTCTATCACATCGTCTACAACCCGCCTAAAGCGGAAGGCAAAGACGATGTAACCGGCGAAGACCTGGTTCAGCGCAAGGACGACACCGAAGAAACCGTGCGTCATCGCCTGTCCGTCTACCATTCGCAGACCAAGCCGCTGGTGGACTTCTACCAGAAGCTGGCCGCCGCCGAAGGCACCCCGAAGTACAGCGCCATCGCTGGTGTTGGTTCGGTGGACGAAATCACCGCCAAGGTACTGGCTGCTCTCTGCTAAGTATTCCCGGTGGTGTACCAACGGCCCGCCTTTGCGGGCCGTTGGCGTTTATAATGCCGCCCCTTTTCTGTTCGACCGGAAGCGCCGATGACCACCCTGCTGGCCCTGGATACCGCCACCGAAGCCTGCTCCGTCGCCCTGCTGCATGACGGCAAGGTGCTCAGCCACTACGAGGTGATCCCGCGTCTGCACGCCCAGCGTCTGCTGCCGATGATCCAGACCCTGCTGGGCGAGGCCGGTGTGGCGCTGTCCGCGCTGGACGCCATTGCCTTCGGTCGTGGTCCGGGCGCCTTCACCGGTGTGCGCATTGCCATCGGCGTGGTTCAGGGCCTGGCTTTCGCCCTGGACAAGCCGGTGCTGCCGGTCTCCAACTTGGCCATCCTGGCCCAGCGCGCCCTGCGTGAACATGGCGCCCAGCAGGTGGCCGCGGCCATCGACGCGCGCATGGACGAGGTGTACTGGGGCTGTTATCGCGCCGAGCAGGGCGAAATGCGCCTGCAGGGCATCGAGGCAGTATTGCCGCCCGAGCAGGCCAGTCTGCCGCGTGGCGCAACGGGGGAGTGGTTCGGTGCCGGCACCGGCTGGGGCACGTTCGCCGCACGGCTGCCGTTGGTACCCAGCGCCCAGGATGGTGCAATGCTGCCGCATGCCGAAGATCTGCTGAGCCTGGCCGCGTTCGCCTGGGCTCGCGGTGAAGGCCTGCCTGCCGACGACGCGCAACCGGTCTACCTGCGTGACAAGGTGGCCACGCCCAAGGCGGCGCCATAGCCTTCTGTCTGGCCGCCGCGCGGGCAATTGCCAAGCGCCCCCGGCGCCGCTAAATTGCCACCACGCACCCCGAGTAGTAGTTGATGCGCATCGATGGTTTTTCCTCCGCTTATTCGCTGGATCGCAGCCCCCGCCCGGGCAGCGCGGCGACGCCTTTGCGCGAAGTACAGCGCGAAGTCGAAGAGCGTCGGGACCAACCCACCAGCCCATCCAGCAGCCAGGGCTTCGAGCAGGCCGCCCAGGCGCGTCGAGTGCAGGCCAGCAGTGCCGGTAGCGACAGCCTGCCTGCGCGCACCCAGGGCAACTACAGCGAGCAGCAGCGCGGCCTGAGTGCCCGGGCCAATCAGGCGCTGGCCGCCTATGGCAACACCGCCAGCTACACCAACGAGCGCGACGCTAGCGAAGTCCTCGGCCTCGACCTGTTCGCCTGATGCTGCCGTATTACCTCGGCTGCCCGTCCTGGAGCGAGCCGGCCTGGCGTTCCAGCCTGTACCCCGACTCCACCCGCAGTAGCGATTTCCTGCCGCTGTATGCCGGTATTTTCAATGCCGTGGAAGGCAACACCACCTTCTATGCCCGCCCCTCGGCGCAGACCGTGGAGCGCTGGGCCGCGCTGATGCCGGCCGATTTCCGCTTCTGCGCCAAGTTGCCGCGCGATATCAGCCACAGCGCCGACCTGCGCGAGCAACTGGTTGCCAGCGAAACCTTCGTCAACCTGCTCAAGCCCCTGGGTGCGCGTTGCACACCGCTGTGGCTGCAATTGCCTGCCAGTTTCGGCCCGCAGCGCCTGGGCGAGTTGCAGGTTTTCCTCGAGGAGCTGGCGCTGAACCTGGCGGTGGAAGTGCGGCATCCGGCGTTCTTCGCCAAGGGCGAGGAGGAGCGGGCGCTCAATCGCCTGTTGCGTGATCGGCAGGTGGAGCGCATCTGCCTGGATTCGCGGGCGCTGTTCAGCTGCCAGTCGAGCGACCCGGCGGTGCTTCACGCGCAGTCGAAGAAGCCGCGCTTGCCACCCCGGCCGACGGCGTTCACCGAGCAGCCGCAGGTGCGCTTCATCGGCCATCCGGAGCTGGAGGCGAACGACGCCTTCATGCAGCCCTGGCTGGACAAAGTGGCGGGCTGGATCGAACAGGGCCTGCGCCCCATGGTGTTCCTGCATACCCCGGACAACATCCGCGCGCCCGAGCTGGCGCTGCGTTTTCACCGGCAACTGGCTGAACGACTGCCTGGCTTGCCGGCGCTGGAGTTACCGGAGCTGCCGGCGGAAGTGGAGCAGCTGGGCCTGCTCTAGCAGGTTGTTGAAAGCTACCTGCGTTGCCAGCGCCGCGTTAAAAACAGACTCAAGATGCTCATTTACTGTGCGTAAACTGCGCTTTTTCGCCTGTTTTTGCCTTGCGCTGTCTGCCTCGCTAACGTTTTCAACAGCCTGCTACGGTCAGTGCTTGGCCAGTAACAGGTCGGCGGCCTGGCCGCTGCGCCCGTCCTGGAACTGGAACTGGCCCAGTTGGGCAATCTGGTCATAGGCGCCCAGCGCCTGTTTGACGTCGCGGGCCTGCAGCTCGATGGCACTGACGCCGGCGTCGCTCAGGCTCTGCAGCTGTTGCTGGCCGTTGGCATCGAAGCGCAGCAGGCGCAGGCGCTCGAATACCGCGTCCTGGGCATCGATACGGCCATCACTGTTGTCGTCGTACTTGGCCAGTTCGGCGAAGCCGTTGGCGGCGCCATGCTGATCACCGAACAGCTCGCGACCATTGTCGATACGGCCGTTACCGTTGCGGTCGAGGGCCAGCAGGGCGTCGTCGCCACTGGGTGCGCTGATGCGGTCGCTGCGGCCATCGGCATCCAGATCGAACTGCACGGAATCCTTCAGCCCGCGGGTGCTGAAGCCGTTGCTGGCCAGATCGAGCACCAGTGGATCGACCTGCTCGGGTTGCGGTTTGACCGTGACATTGAGCTCGAGCTCGCGCTGTTCCAGCACCTGTTGGAAGCTGGCGGCCTGGGCGCTGGCGTCGACCACGGCGCTGCTGGTGTCGCGGGCACTGTCCTGCGTGCTGGCGGACTCGATCTCGGCGGCCGCTTCACCGGGGGCCGGCAAGGTGCTTTCAGGCATCAGGGTGCGGCGCAGGATCTGGTAGTTCAGCGAGTCGCGCAGGGCGGCATCGGTTGCCTTGTCCAGATCACTGCTGTGACGGTTGGAAGGGGCGCTGTGGGGGGTAGAAAGAGCGTCGAACATCATCAACTCGGTGCGGTCTCGGCGGACCGCGTCTGGCAGAATACGGGTTGATTGGGTTATCGGCCGTAGGCCACCCGGATTGAACATTTTTTGAGCACTTTTCCAGATGAGCGACGAGCGGGCTATAACCACTATCCGAGTCGAGGCGCTGGCCCCGCAGCATGCCGCCGTCGCTGCCCAGTGGGCCGAGCGCCTGGGGCTGCCCTTGCAGGGCGAGGCGGAGTTTGCCTTGCAACTGGGCGAGGAGGGCCTGCAACTGGCTGAACTGGGCCCGCAGGCACCAGGGCCGGTACGGGTCGACTTCGTCGAGGGCGCGGTGGCCCATCGCCGTCTGTATGGCGGTGGCAGCGGGCAGATGATCGCCAAGGCGGTCGGCGTGCAGTCCGGGGTACGGCCGAGCGTGCTGGACGCCACCGCCGGCCTCGGTCGCGATGCCTTCGTCCTGGCCAGCCTGGGCTGCAGCATGACCCTGATCGAGCGCCAGCCGATCATCGCCGCCCTGCTCGAAGATGGCCTGCAGCGTGCCGTACGGGACGCCGAGGTGGCGGCCATCGCCACGCAGATGCGCCTGTTGACTGGCAACGCCATCGAGCTGATGGGCCAGTGGCAGGGCGAGCCGCCGCAGGTGATCTACCTCGACCCGATGTTCCCGCACCGGGACAAGAGCGCCCTGGTGAAAAAGGAAATGCGCCTGTTCCGCCCATTGGTGGGTGATGACATGGATGCTCCAGCGCTGCTCGCCGCCGCCTTGGCCCTGGCCAGCCACCGGGTGGTGGTCAAACGCCCGCGCAAGGCGCCGATCATCGAGGGCGCCAAACCCAGCTACGCGCTGGAGGGCAAGTCCAGCCGTTATGACATCTACCCGAAGAAAGCCCTCAGAACCAGTTGACGATCTCCTGACTGTCGGCCATAGGGCGTTAAAAACGCCCTCGGAAGGCTCATTTACAACTCGTAAACTCCGCTTCCTCGGCGCTTTGACCAGCCGGAGGCTGTTACTGGCGTAGCGCCTTGTCTGGCTCTAATTCAGAAGATCGTAAACAGGTTCTCAAGTAGTAGCCGCGTATTACCCGCGCAGGGCGCAGCGGGTCCAGACTGGTCGCACCTGTCACTACCGCTGGAGATGCTGCGATGACTGCCAAGAACCTGTTGATGCTGGTCGGCGACTACGTCGAAGATTACGAAGTTATGGTGCCGTTCCAGGCCCTGCAGATGGTCGGCCATACCGTGCATGCAGTCTGCCCGGGCAAGAGCGCTGGCGACACCGTGCGCACCGCGATTCATGACTTCGAAGGCGACCAGACCTACAGCGAGAAGCCGGGGCACAACTTCGTCCTGAACTTTGACTTCGATCAGGTGCGGGCAGAGGATTATCACGGCCTGGTGGTGCCTGGTGGCCGCTCACCGGAGTATCTGCGCCTGAACGAGCAGGTGATCGCGCTGGTGCAGGCATTCGCTGCTGCCGGCAAGCCGATCGCGGCCGTGTGCCACGGCCCGCAACTGCTGGCTGCTGCCGGCGTGCTCGAAGGCCGCTCTTGCAGCGCCTACCCGGCCTGTGCGCCGGAAGTGCGCCTGGCCGGTGGTACCTTCGTCGAGTTGCCGGTGGATGGCGCCCATGTCGATGGCAACCTGGTCACCGCACCCGCCTGGCCGGCGCATCCGGCCTGGTTGGCGGCTTTTCTGAAAGTGCTGGGTTAATTCACGGTGTGAGAGTCTAGCGAGCTAGAGTCAGGCAAGGCGACGTGGGGCGAAGGGGCGGAATTTACGTGTGTAAATGAGCAACCTGAGCCCCGCGTCAACGCAGCCTGGCCGACGCGCAGCAGATTCGGGAGGGGAACAAGATGTGTGAGCTGTATGTAAAGGCCGACCCGATCCTCTACGAATCGCGTTCGCGCTCGCTGCGCATTCGTGGGGTGGTCACCACCCTGCGGCTGGAAAATCAGTTTTGGGACATTCTCAGCGAGATTGCGGCAGTCGACGGCATGACCACCAACCAGCTGATCACCAAGCTCTACGACGAGGTGATGGATTACCGTGGCGAGGTGGTCAACTTCGCCTCGTTCCTGCGGGTCAGCTGCACGCGCTTCCTCAGCCAGGCGCCGCAGCGCTCGGCGGAGGTGCTCAGCCTGGTGGCGAAGGCCTGAGCCGGAGGCTTCGGTTCCCCAGATAGCAAAAGGCCGGCGATTAGCCGGCCTTTTGCGTTGCTGCGGGTCAGTGCTTGTGCGGCACCGGCTTGAGCAGTTCTTCCGGTGGCGTTTCGCAGGTGATCTTGCGCCCCAGCAGCTCTTCGATCGGCGGCAGTGCGTAGGCGTCATCTTCGCTGGCGAAGCTGATCGAGGTGCCGCTGGCGCCGGCACGACCGGTACGACCGATGCGGTGCACGTAATCGTCCGGCACATCGGGCAGGGTGAAGTTGATCACGTGGCTGATGCCGTCGACGTGGATGCCGCGGCCGGCCACGTCGGTGGCGACCATCACGCGGATCTTGCCTTCGCGGAAGCCTTCCAGGGTCTTGATGCGTTTGTGCTGCGGTACGTCGCCGGACATCTGCGCGGCGCTGACGCCGTCGCGGATCAGCTTCTCTTCGATGCGCCGTACTTCGTCGCGGCGGTTGGCGAAGACCATCACCCGCGTCCAGTCGTTCTGCATCACCAGGTTGTACAGCAGACGGTACTTGTCCTTGCTCGACACGGCGTAGACGTGCTGCTCGACGGTGTCGCTGGCAACGTTGACCGACTCGATCTCGACGATGGCCGGGTCGACCGTCCACTGCCGCGCCAGGTTCATCACGTCTTCGGTGAAGGTGGCGGAGAACAGCAGGGTCTGGCGTTCGCCCTTCATCGGGGTCTGGCGGATGATCTGGCGAACCTGCGGGATGAAGCCCATGTCGAGCATCCGGTCGGCTTCGTCGAGCACCATCACTTCGACCATGTCCAGGTGCACTTCGCCGCGCTGGTTGAAGTCCAGCAGACGACCCGGAGTGGCTACGAGGATGTCGCAGTAGCGCGATTCGAGCTGCTTGAGCTGCTTGTCGAAGTCCATGCCGCCGACAAACTGCATGACGTTGAGGCCGGTGTACTTGGTCAGGTTGGCGGCGTCGCTGGCGATCTGCACCACCAGTTCACGGGTCGGCGCGATGATCAGTGCGCGCGGTTCACCCATGTAGCGCTCTTTCGGCGGCGGCGTTTGCAGCAGCTGGGTGATGGTCGAGACCAGGAACGCCGCGGTCTTGCCGGTACCGGTCTGGGCGCGGCCGATGGCGTCTTTACCCTTGAGGGTATGGCCGAGAACCTGGGCCTGGATCGGCGTGCAATACGGGAAGCCGAGATCGTGGATCGCGTGCATCAGCTCGGGGGCGAGGCGGAAGTCATGGAAGCGCGTCTTGCCTTCCTGCGGCTCGACCGCGAAGTCTTCCAGTTTCCAGGTGTCCACCGGCTTGGCCGGACGCTCGCGGCGCGGTTTGTCGGCGCGTGCTTTCTTCGGTTCTTGATCGGCCTGGCTGGCGGCTGCGCTGGACGCAGTGGCAGGCGCCTGGGGCGCGGTTTCTTGCTGGGGAGCGGCTGGGGTGGTGGGAGAGGCCGTTACGGGCTGCTCGCTTTCGCCCTTGCTGAACATATTCTTGAGTGCTTTGAGCACGGTCATCTCGTATTGGTTAAGGAATGAACGCCGGCCAGTGTAAAGCAAGAAGCCCCAGTGGCGAAGTGCCGCAGGGGCTTCGGTGCTGCTAAGGCGGATTCAGCGCGGCAGACTGGTCAGCAGCAGGCGCTGGACGTTGCCGCCCATGATCGCGGCGATCTCGCCGCGCTTGAAGCCGGCGCGCTGCAGGCCCTCGGTGAGCTGGGCCAGGCCACTGGTGTCGAACGGCGCGTGGATGGTGCCGTCGAAGTCGGAGCCGAGCGCCACGTGTTCGACGCCGACCTTGTTCACCGCATAGCGGATGGCGCGCACGATGGCGCCCACCGAGGCGTCGCACACGGCGGCGTCCCAGTAGCCAATGCCGATCAGTCCGCCGGTGGCGGCGATGCGCTTGAGGTGCTCATCACTGAGGTTGCGTGGGCCGGGGCAGGTGCCGGCGACGCCGGTGTGCGAGACCAGCAGCGGTCGCGTGGCGATGGCCAGGACGTCATCGATCAGCGGTTTGGAAGCATGGGCCAGGTCGACCAGCATGCCTTTCTGTTCCAGGCGTGCGACCACTTCTCGGCCGAAGGGGGTGATCCCGCTTTTCTGCAGGCCGTGGGCCGAGCCGCCGATTTCGTTATCGAAGAAGTGGGTCAGGCCGGCGATGCGGAAACCAGCGTCATACAGGCGGTCGACGTTTTCCAGCTTGCCCTCCAGCGGGTGCAGGCCCTCGGTGGCGAGCACTGCGGCGAGGCGCTGTGGGTCCTGCTGCCAGGCCTTGATGAAGTGCTCCAGGTCACCACGGTTGCGCACCAGCATCATCCGCCCGGCGCTGTCATCCGCCGCCTGCTGCAGCCTCTGGCCCTGGTACAGGGCGCGTTCGAGCAGGCTGTTCCAGGTGGCACGCGGCCAGCGCTGGGCCATCACCAGCAGGGTGATGTTGTCGCTGTCGGCGCCATTGCTCTGGTAGTTGAGGCCGCGCGGGGTCTTGGTCACGGTGGAGAACACCTGCAGGCCGACGTGCCCTTCGAGCAGGCGCGGCAGGTCGGCATGACCATAGTTGTGGCGCGCAAGGAGGTCGCGCTGCCAGAGCAGGGCATCGTCGTGCAGGTCGGCGACGAACAGCGTCTGGTGCAGTTTCTCGGCGGACTCGCTGGCCGGGTAGGGAGCGGGCGTGGTGACGGTGTTCATCCGGCGGTCGATCAGGGTGGGCAGGCTGAAGAAAACCGCTGCGCCGATCACGACGAGGGCCAGCAGGGCGAGCAAGGATTTGCGCATGAGGTGCCATCCGGGCGTTGTTGTTATGCGCCGACTCTAACAAGCCATGAGAAAAAGTGTGACGAGCGGATCGGGAAGACTTTTAGAACCTGTTGCGGATCTGTTAGCTAGAGCCAGGAAGGAGGCGTTGAGCGAGGGCTTAGCCGAACAGGCGATTGCGACCTTGCTGCTTGGCGCTATACAGCGCCGCGTCGGCCCGGGCGATCAGCGCTTCCAGGCTGTCCTTGGGCTGCATCTGGGCCAGGCCGATGGAGACGGTGACACCGGGTAGCACCCCCACCGGCGAATAGAAGGAGCTGACCTGTTCCAGGCTTTGGCGCAGGCGCTCGCCAATACTGCGACCTTCGACCTCGTCGATCTCCGGAAGCAGGATGACGAATTCTTCGCCGCCGTAGCGGGCCATGCTGTCCTTGGGGCGCAACTGGTTGCGCAGGGTGTGGGCTACCAGGCACAAGGCATAGTCGCCCGCCAGGTGGCCGTGCTGGTCGTTGTAGGGTTTGAAGTGGTCGACGTCGAGCATGAGCATGCACAAGGGATGGTCGTTGAAGGCGCAGCGCGTGCTCTCGCGCTCGAACACATGTTCCAGCCAGCGCCGGTTGAAGCAGCCGGTGAGGGTGTCGACGTTGGCGTTCTGCTCGCTGTCGAGGATGATCCGGTTGCCCTGGCGTACCCGGTCGCAGAGCAGCTCCAGCAGGTTCTGCATCAGCTGTGGCGACTGGTTGAACAGCTTGACCAGGGATTCGCGGTGCAGGCGCAGGACCAATGAGGGCTGGCTGGCGACCACGTAGGCAGAGGGGTGGTCGTTGTCGATGAAGCTGATCTCACCGGCACATTCGCCACTGAGCAGGGTGCTCACCGGCTGGTTTTCCAGCGAGCCGAGATAGACCTTCAGCTCGCCCTCGAGCAGCAGGTAAAGGTACTGGTTGCGGTTGAACGGGGAGAGCAGGACTTCGCCGCTTTCCAATTCGCAGGCGCGAAACTCCCTGAGCAGCTGGTCGATGCTGCTGGCGGCGACATTTTGAAACAGTCGCAATCGGCTGATCTGTTGCAGATCCTGCTGCCAGTGCGCGTTTTTCATCGCGTGGGTTTATCCCCTGGCCTGCTGCTTGGTGCGGGTGACATCGCAACACTCTCCATGTCGTCTGGCGAACACCTTGGGGCGACCTTATGCCTCGCTTGATTACCGAAGCAATCCTTGAGCCGAGGCTGGCCGACCGGCGGTCGTGGAGAGTGGCATGACCTGCTTTTTATCGCCGTGAAGTTGACAATAGAGCCTTCACTTAGCGCGTGATGGCACCGAACTGGCGGTGCCTTGACGCGTCTATTCAGCGGTTCAGGCGTTGGGCGAGCCAGTCGCCGATGGCCTGGATTTCCTCCATCAGCACCTCGTGGCCCATCGGGTATTCACGCCACTGCACCGGCACGCCCTGGGCCTGCAGGGCCTCGAAGGCGGCGCGGCCCATGGCCGGTAGCACCACGTCATCATGGCTGCCATGCAGGCAGAGGGTGTCGAGGTTCTTCTGCGCGGCGGCCAGTTGCAGGTCGTCGCCGAAGGTCGGTGCGTAGGTGGACAGTGCCAGTACGCCGCCGAGCGGGCCTTGCCAGCGCAGGAAGGCGGTATGCAGCACCACCGCACCGCCCTGGGAGAAGCCGGCGAGAAAGATCCGTGTTGGGTCGATGCCGCTGTCGCGCTGGGCTTCGATCAGGTCGATCACGGTCTGGGCCGAGGCTTCCAGCTGATCGCGGTTGATCGCCCGTGCCGGGCTCATGGCCAGGATGTCGTACCAGCTGGGCATGGCCCAGCCGCCGTTGATGGTCACCGCTTGGGTGGGCGCCTGCGGGAGGATGAAACGGGTGCTGCGCAGGCTTTGCTGCAGCGCCTCGGCCACCGGCTGGAAATCGTAACGGTCGGCCCCCAGCCCGTGTAACCAGATGACGCATGCGTCGGCACTTTGTGTGGGGTCGAGGATCAGAACTTCACGCATGTCGGGCTCCAGAGTTGGGCGTGCGCCTTGTTTTGGTGCGCACCGATTTTAACGGGGAGTTGAATTGATTAAGAAGATGTCGCAACGGGAAAACTTTTGCTCTTGACCGGTCATTAACACGATTCGAATGGCCAAGTGGTACGCGCTTTGCTGTAAGCATTGGGTCCGGCGGGGGCCGCGAGTGGCGGATATGCCGGACACAGCTGCGTCTCAAGCCCGTATAACCTACGGCATGCGGTGAGTTCGCCGGTCCCCGGATCGGCATCTAGACTCACTTCAGGTTCGCACCCCGGTTGATCCTGCCATGGTGGCGGGATCGAACGTGCCTCACAAGGGTACGGCGGCAGGACCGAGACTCCGATCCAACAAGAACATTTGGAGGTTTTGATGAAGATGGTGAAATCCACCCTGGCAATTCTGACCACGGCGACAGTGCTGGGTATCAGTGGCTTTGCCCACGCCGGCGCTACCCTGGATGCAGTGAAGAAGAAAGGTTACGTGCAGTGCGGTATCAGTGATGGCTTGCCAGGTTTCTCCTACGCCGACGCCAAGGGTAACTACCTGGGGATCGACGTGGACGTCTGCCGTGCCGTGGCCGCTGCGGTATTCGGCGATGCCTCCAAAGTGAAATTCAGTCCACTCACCGCCAAGGAGCGCTTCACCGCGCTGCAATCCGGCGAAGTCGACATGCTGTCGCGCAACACCACCTGGACCAGCTCGCGTGACGCGGCCATGGGCCTGAACTTCACCGGCGTGACCTACTACGACGGCCAGGGCTTCCTGGTGAACAAGAAGCTGGGCGTTTCCAGCGCCAAGGAACTGGACGGCGCCACCGTGTGCATCCAGGCCGGTACCACCACCGAGCTGAACCTCTCCGACTACTTCCGTGCCAATGGCCTGAAGTACACCCCGATCACCTACGACACCTCCGATGAAAGCGCCAAGTCGCTGGAATCCGGCCGTTGCGACGTGCTCACCTCCGACCAGTCCCAGCTCTACGCCCAGCGCATCAAGCTCGCCGCGCCGGACGACTACGTGGTGCTGCCGGAAGTGATCTCCAAGGAGCCGCTCGGCCCATCCGTGCG
>JBBNAI010000296.1:0-21286 GCA_037994305.1 Pseudomonas sp.
ATCGGGCAGTCCGGCCGGTGATCGCCATGGCAGTGCTGCACCAGGTCGGTCAGCGTGTCGCGCAGGCTGCTGAGTTCTTCGATCTTGCGGTTCAGCTCGGTGATATGCGCCTGGGCCAGGGCTTTGACGTCGGCGCTGGCGCGATCACGGTCCTGCCACAGGGCCAGCAGCTTGCCGACTTCTTCCAGGGAAAAGCCAAGGTCACGCGAGCGTTTGATAAAGGCCAGGACGTGCAGGTCCTGCGTACCGTACAGGCGGTAGCCGCTGTCGCTGCGCCCGGCCGGTTGCAGCAGGCCGATGGATTCGTAGTAGCGGATCATCTTGGCGCTGAGGCCGGACTGTTTGGCAGCTTGGCCGATGTTCATGGTTGTTGCTCCGTGTCGCGCGGTTTCCAGGTATTGAGCAGCAGGGCGTTGCTTACCACGCTGACGCTGGAGAGGGCCATGGCGGCGCCCGCCACCATCGGGTTGAGCAGGCCGAAGGCGGCCAGCGGGATGCCGATCAGGTTGTAGACGAAGGCCCAGAACAGGTTCTGCTGGATCTTGCGCCAGGTGCGCCGGCTGATATCCAGCGCGGCCGGCACCAGGCGCGGGTCGCCGCGCATCAGGGTGATCCCGGCGGCATGCATGGCCACATCGGTGCCGCCGCCCATGGCGATGCCGACATCGGCGGCGGCCAGGGCCGGGGCGTCGTTGATGCCGTCGCCGACCATTGCCACCACCGTACCGCCCTGTTTCAAGGCGGCGATATGCGCGGCCTTGTCTGCCGGCAGTACCTGGGCATGGATTTCGTCGATGCCCAGAGCGCGGCCCACGGCATTGGCGCTGCCGGCGTTGTCGCCGCTGATCAGGTGGCTGCTGATGTGCTGGTCATGCAAGGCGCGGATGGTTGTTTGGGCGCCGGGCTTGAGGCTGTCACCGAAGGCCAGCAGACCCAGCACGCGTGGCTGTGGCGCCAGCTCCAGCAGCCACGACAGGGTGCGCCCTTCGGCTTCCCAGTCACTGGCCAGCGCGCCAAGGTCGGCACTGGGCAGCTGCAGTTCGTTGCGTAGCCGCTCGTTGCCCAGGGCCAGTTGGCGCCCTTCGACATCGCCCTGGATACCGCGCCCACTGAGGGCCTGGCTGGCGCTGACCGGCGGCAGCACTAACTGGCGTTCGCTGCAGGCGTGCAGCACGGCTCGGGCCAGTGGATGTTCGCTGCCTTGTTGCAAGGCGCCAGCGAGGCGTAACAGCTCGTTCTCCTGGCCGACTGCCTGCAGGTGGACGATGCGCGGCTGCCCAGAGGTCAGCGTGCCGGTCTTGTCGAACGCTACCACGCTAACCCGGTGGGCCAGTTCCAGGGCTTCGGCGTCCTTGATCAGGATGCCGTGACGCGCGGCCACGCCGGTGCCGGCCATGATCGCCGCCGGGGTTGCCAGGCCGAGGGCGCAGGGGCAGGCGATCACCAGTACCGCCACGGCGTTGATCAGCGCTGTTTCGATACCCGCGCCGGCGAACAGCCAGCCCGCCAGGGTGAGCAGGGCGATCAGCAGCACTACGGGGACGAACACTGCACTGACCCGGTCCACCAGCTTCTGGATCGGTGCCTTGGCGGCCTGGGCGTCTTCCACCAGGCGGATGATTCGCGCCAACACGCTTTCGCCGCCCAGAGCGGTGGCGCGAATGACCAGGCGACCCTCGCCATTGATTGCGCCACCGGTTACCGCATCGCCCACGGTTTTGGTGACGGGCAGGCTCTCGCCGCTGATCAGCGCTTCGTCGGCCTGGCTCTGGCCATCGACGACCAGGCCGTCGGCGGGGAAGCGCTCGCCGGGACGTACCACCAGCAGGTCGTCGAGTCGCAGGACGCTGATCGCCACCTCTTCTTCATTACCTTCGCGCAGGCGGGTGGCGCGTTCCGGGCGCAAGGCTTCGAGGGCGCGGATGGCGGCGCTGGTCTGGCGCTTGGCGCGGCTCTCCAGGTATTTGCCAAGCAGGACCAGGGCGACGACCACGGCCGAGGCCTCGAAATACAGGTGCGGAGCGTGATGTCCGGCGGTCGCCCACAGGTACAGGCTCAGGCCATAGCCGGCGCTGGTGCCGAGGGCGACCAGCAGGTCCATGTTGGCGCTGCCGGCGCGCAAGGCTTTCCAGGCGGCGACGTAGAAGCGTGCGCCGAGGACGAATTGCACCGGGGTGGCCAAGGCGAACTGCACCCAGGCTGGCAGCATCCAGTGCAGGCCGAACCATTCGGCGAACATCGGTAGTACCAGTGGTGCGGCCAGCAACACGGCGAGCAGCACACGCAGACGTTCGCGGCGCAGGGCGTGGGCTGGGTCTTGTTGCGGCGCATCGGTGAGCAGGCGAGCCTGGTAGCCTGCGGTGTCGACGGCGGCAACCAACTGCTCGGCCGGCAATCCTTGGATGACCTCGATGCTGGCCCGCTCGCTGGCCAGGTTGACACTGGCGCTGCGCACGCCTGGCAGTTTTGCCAGCGCGCGCTCGACACGACCGGCACAGCTGGCGCAGGTCATGCCGCCGATGGCCAGCTCAATACGCTGCAGTGGCACGTCGTAGCCAGCTTGGGCGACCGCGCTGATCAAGGCATCGAGTTGCACGGCAGGGGCGACGACGCGGGCCTGCTCGCTGGCCAGGTTGACGCTGCTTTGCTGCACGCCGGGCACCTGGCTCAGGGCGCGTTCGACGCGGCCCGCGCAACTGGCGCAGGTCATGCCGTGAATGGGAAGGTCAAACGTCTGCAGGGCGGACATGGGCGAAGCCTCTGTGGATTCACCCATAGGATCAACCTTTCCACGAGGTCAAGGTCAAGTGGCAGCTTGTCGCAGGGGACCGTGCCCGCCCAGGATTCTCTGCGCGTGGGGACGTGGCATTGGATGAAACGGAGGTGCCCTCATGCCGGTACGGCAGCGTATGGGGCACTGAACTGCGTCGCGCCGGAACCTCTCGGGTTTGTGACCTCAGTAGTTCTGCGGCGCTGGCGTCAGGTACAGGCCGTTCTGGCTCATGGCGATGCGGTACTTGTGCACCTGCCCGGCGCTGAGTTGCAGGGTCTGGCTGCGCAGTTGCTCGAAGTGCGGCTGGCAATGACCGCCGCCGAGCAGGCCGAGGCGAACCAGCACGTCGCCGGGCGGCAGGTTGAGGGTGATCGACTGGCCCTGGTACAGGCGGGCGGTGAGGTTGCCCTGCAGGTACAGGCCGATGTCGCAGGCGGTGGACACCTCCAGGCGCTCGCGGGATATCACCAGAATGCCGTAGTCGATGGGGGCCGGCAGGGTCAGCGGCGCCAAAGGCACAGCCATGGGCGTAGGGGCGGGGGCGATGGTCGCGCTGGGTTCGCTGGCCGGCGGCGGGCTGTCGGCCGGGGCTTCATCGGCCAGGGCGGGCAGGCACAACAGGGCGAACAGGAGAGGTAACACGCGCATGGGGCAACTCCGCAGGGTTCGTCATGAGCTTGGTCCAGTGCAGCGCCGGCGACAAGTAGCAGGCCTTGACCTTGTCACGATGGCAAGCCTGACACTGGACTCGAAATCAGCCAGGAGGAGTCCATCATGCACATTCTGAAAGTGACCGGTATGTCTTGCGGCCATTGTGTCCGCGCCATCACGAACGCGTTGCAGGCGATCGAGCCAACGGCCGAGGTGCAGGTCGATCTGGTGGCGCGGGAAGTCCGGGTCAGCGGGCGGTTGAGCCTGGAGCAGTCACTGGCGGCGATTCGCGGCGAAGGCTACGCCGCCGAACCGTTCTGATCTGCAACTAAAGAGCCCCGGCCTCGTATGCAGCGAGAGCGGGAGTGAGGGCTCTCGAGGTTAAGCGGGTGGATTCCAGTCGCGCAGCAGGCCGCGCAGCAACGCATCGATCATCCCGGCGGTGTCGTGCAGGGGGTCGAACAGTGTGGGGTCGCGGGTCCAGTCGGTAAACAGGCCGATGATCTGTGCATGCAGCGCGCGTGCGGCCAGGCGCGGTGTCACCCCCGGCTGCAGGCGCGGGCGGCAATCGTCGCGGGCGAACAGGTTTTCCACCAGGTCGATGAATTTGCTGATGAAGGCGTTGTGGCGAATCTCCGCTTCACGCAGTTCATCGGTGAATTCGCAGCGCTGCAGCAGGATGGTGAAGATGCGCCGCTTCTGCTCATCACGGCCGAGGTTCTCGATGGCCTCGATGGACAACTCGCGCAATGACAGCAGCGGGTCCATGCCATTACAGCCCGACAGGCGCAGGGACATCTGCTCCGGCGGCAGGCGCACCTGATTGAGCATGTCGTTGAACAGATGTGCCTTGTTCTCGAAGTGCCAATACACCGCGCCACGGGTCACGCCAGCATCGCGAGCAATCTGCTCCAGCGAGCTGTGCGCCACGCCCTTGTCCAGAAACAGGCGCTCGGCGGCGGCGAGGATGGCGATACGGGTCAGTTCTGCTTGTTCTTTGGTTCTGCGCATGGCGAGGGTCGTGTTTGCGGCTAGGCTCTTGTTCTGGGGACGGCAGTGTAATGTTTTTAATGCCGTTGTCTGGTTTACACGGGTGAATGTATGTAACTAGCATGGCTCCTTTTATGGGCAATTGCCCGACCTAGCTGTCACGGAGACGACTGCATGCAATCTCGTTACCTTGCTTTCATGTTCAGGGCTAGTGTCCTGGGCCTACTGATCAGTTCTACGGCGCATGCAGCCGATTCCGCTGGCGAGGCGAAGACACCGCCGCCACCGGAGGTCGAAGTCGAACTGGCCAAGGTCGAGTCCTTGCCGCTGACGTTCGAGTACGCCGCCCGTACCGCCGGTTTCCGTGAGGTGGAAGTGCGTGCCCAGGTCAGCGGCATCCTGCAGGAGCGCATGTACCGCGAAGGTAGCCCGGTCAAGCAAGGCCAGGTGCTGTTCCGCATCGATCCGCGCCCCTACCAGGCCGCCTTGGCCCGTGCCAAGGGCTCCCTGGCGCAAGAGCAGGCGCGCTACCGGCAGACCGAGCGTGACCTCAAGCGTATCCGTGAGCTGCAGAAGAAAGGCTTCGCCAGCGAGAGCGAACTGGACAATGCCATCTCCAACTTCGAACAGAGCAAGGCCAATATCGAGGCGGCCAAGGCCGAGGTGCAGGCCAAGCAGATCGACCTCGACTACACCACGGTGGAAGCGCCGATCTCCGGTGTCACCAGCAAGGAAACGGTGTCCGAGGGCAGCCTGATGGTCGCCGGCGACCCCAGCGCCAGCCTGCTGACCAACATCACCCAGCTCGATCCGATCTACGTCAACTTCGCCGCCCCGGACCGTGAAGTGTCGCAAGTGCGCCAGGGCCTGCGCGACGGTAGCCTGGTGCGCCACGGCGGCCAGCAGATGAGCGTGCAGATCAAGTTCGGCGACGGCACCACCTATAAGGAAGAAGGCAAGGTGGACTTCACCGACAGCCTGATCGACCGTGCGACCGGCACCGTCAGCGCCCGTGCGGTGGTGCCCAACCCGGATCAGAGCCTGCTGCCGGGGCAGTTCGTTCGCGTGCTGGTCACCGGCATCAACAAGCCCAACGCCATCACCGTGCCCGAGCGCGCGATTTCCCAGGGGCCGAACGGCACCTTCGTCTATGTGGTGGATGAGCAGAGCATGGCTCGCATCCGCCCGGTGACCACCGCGCACACCGCCCTCGGGCGCTGGGTCGTTGAGTCGGGGATCGCCGCCGGTGATCGGGTGATCATCGAGGGGTTGCCCAAGGTCAGGCCTAACACGCCGGTCAAGGTGGTCGAAAAGGCCGCTCCCGCAGCACAGCAGTAAGGAGCGCGGCCCGTGATTTCTAAGTTCTTCATCGACCGGCCGGTGTTCGCCGCGGTCATCTCCATCGTCATCGTGCTCGGCGGCCTGGCCGCCATGCGCTCGCTGCCGATTGCCCAGTATCCGCAGATTCTGCCGCCGCAGGTCTCGGTCACCGCCAGCTACCCGGGCGCCAGCGCCCAGGTCATCGCGGAAACCGTGGCCGCGCCGCTGGAACAGCAGATCAACGGCGTGGAAGGCATGATCTATCAGCTGTCCAACTCGGCCAGCAGCGGCAGCATGAGCCTGTCGGTGTATTTCGAGGTGGGTCGCGACCCCGACCAGGCCACCATCGACGTCAACAACCGGGTACAGGCCGCGCTGGCCAAACTGCCGGAAGAGGTGCGCCGCCAGGGCGTCAAGGTGGAGAAGAAGTCGTCCGACATTCTCCAGGTGGTGGCCCTGTATTCGCCGGATAACTCCAAGGACCCGGTGTTCATCTCCAACTACGCGCTGATCAACATCATCGACGAGCTCAAGCGCCTGCCCGGTGTCGGTGCTGTCAGCCAGTTCGGCTCCAAAGACTACTCGATGCGCATCTGGCTGCGCCCGGACAAGCTGGCGCAGTACAACCTGACGCCCACCGACGTGGTCAATGCCATTCGCGAGCAGAACTCGCAGTTCGCTGCCGGCAGCTTCGGCCAGCAGCCGTTGCAGACGCCCCAGGACTTTACCTACACGGTGACCACCCAGGGCCGCTTCAAGGACCCCAAGGAATTCGAGAGCGTGATTCTGCGCTCGGATGAAACCGGTGCCAGCCTGTTGCTCAAGGATGTTGCGCGGATCGAACTGGGTGCCCAGGACTACTCGCTGATCACCTCGCTCAACGGCCAGCAGAACGCCGCTTTCGGTATCTACCTGCAACCGGGCGCCAATGCCCTGGACACCGCCGAAGCGGTGCAGAACACCATGAAGCGGCTGTCCGAGCGCTTCCCCGAGGGCATCACCTACAAGATCCCCTACGACACCACCAAGTTCGTCCAGGTCTCCATCGAAGAGGTGATCCACACCTTCTTCGAGGCGCTGCTGCTGGTGGTGCTGGTGGTGTTTATCTTCTTGCAGAACTGGCGGGCCACGCTGATCCCAGTGCTGGCCATTCCGGTGTCGCTGATCGGCACCTTCGCCGGGATGTATGCGCTGGGTTTCTCGATCAACCTGCTGACCCTGTTCGGCCTGGTGCTGGCCATCGGCATCGTGGTGGACGACGCCATCGTGGTGATCGAGAACGTCGAACGGGTGATGAAGAGCGAGAAGCTCGGCCCGCGCGAGGCTGCGATCAAGGCCATGGAGGAGGTGACCGGGCCGATCATTGCCATTGTTCTGGTGCTTTGCGCGGTGTTCGTGCCGGTTGGCTTCCTTGGCGGCCTGGCCGGGGAGATGTACAAACAGTTCGCGATCACCATTGCCGTGTCGGTGGTGATCTCCGGGATTGTCGCGCTGACCCTGTCGCCGGCGCTTTGCGCCCTGCTGCTCAAGCCTGACCATAGCGAACCGGCGGCGCCGTTCCGGGTGTTCAACCGCTTCTTCGACAGGCTCACCTCAGGCTACACCGCTGGCGTGGCGTTCTTCCTCAAGCGCTCGCTGCTTGGTCTGATGCTGTTCGGCGGGATGATCGGACTGATCGTCGTGCTGTTCGGCCGCGTGCCCGGCTCGCTGGTGCCGGACGAAGACCAGGGCTATGTGATCAACGCCTACTTCCTGCCACCTGCTGCGTCGGTCAACCGCACCGATGCGCTGACCAGCGACTTTACCCAGCAGATGATGAAGCACCCGGCGGTAAAGGACGTGGTGACCTTTGCCGGTTTCGACGTGCTGACCTTCGGCAACCGCACCAACGCCGGGGTGTCGTTCGTGCCGCTGAAAGACTGGTCCGAGCGCACCACACCAGAGCTGGACGCACGCAACCTGACCCATGAAATCATGGGCATGGGCGTCAGCGAGAAGGACGGCGTGGTGATGTCCTTCAACCCGCCGCCGATCACTGGCATGAGTACCACCGGCGGGTTCGAGGGCTACATCCAGGACCGCAGCGGCGGCAGCGTTCAGCAGCTGGCCGAGAAGGTCAAAGCCTTCACGGCTGCGGCGGCCAAACGGCCAGAGCTGGGTGGGGTGCAGAGCACGTTCAGCGCCGATGTACCGCAGTACTACATCGACCTCGACCGCACCAAGGCACGCGCCCTGGGGGTGTCGATCAGCGATGTGTTCACTGCCATGCAGTCGACCTTCGGCAGCTACTACGTCAACGACTTCACCCTGTTCGGCCGCACCTGGCAGGTCAGCCTGCAGTCGGAGTCGGAGTTCCGCCGCAAGCCAGAGGACCTGTCGCAGGTCTACGTGCGCTCCAGCAGCACCAATGAGCTGGTGCCGCTGACCAGCCTGATCATGGTGCAGCGGATCCTCGGCCCGGACACCTACGCGCGCTTCAACGTCTACCCGTCGGCCAAGGTGCTGGGCGGCCCGGCGCCGGGCTACAGCTCGGGGCAGGCCCTGCAGGCCATGCAGGAAGTCGCCGATGAAACGCTGGGCAAGGACTACACCCTCGGCTGGATCGGCTCGGCCTATCAGGAACTGGCGACCCAGGGCTCAGGCAGCATTGCCTTCGTCTTCGGTCTGATCATGGTGTTCCTGATCCTCGCCGCCCAGTACGAGCGCTGGACGTTGCCTATCGCGGTGGTGACTGCGGTGCCGTTCGCGGTGTTCGGGGCGATCCTCGCGGTGTGGCTGCGCGGTATCCAGAACGACGTGTACTTCCAGGTCGGCCTGATCACCCTGATCGGCCTGGCGGCGAAGAACGCCATCCTCATCGTCGAGTTCGCGGTGATGTTGCGCGCCGAGGGCAAGAGCATCTTCGACTCGGCCTACGAGGCCGCCAAGCTGCGCTTCCGGCCGATCGTGATGACCTCGCTGGCCTTCATCCTCGGCTGCGTACCGCTGGCCATCAGCACCGGTGCCGGTTCTGCCAGTCGACACTCGATCGGTACCGGGGTGATCGGTGGCATGCTCGCGGCAACGCTGTTGGCGACCTTCGTGATTCCGATGTTCTACCTGCTGGTCGAGTCGTTGGCGGCCAAGGTCGGCAAGAAGAAAGCCGTGCAGCCACACGTCGAGTGATGACTGCTATCGACAGCGCCCGCCATCCGGCGGGCGCTGTCTTTTCTAAGCACTGCTTGTGCAAGGTTGTTCCAGGTAACTGATGAAACTACGCATTCTGCTGATTCTGGGTTGGCTCAGCGCCTTTGGTCCGATGGCCATCGACTTCTACCTGCCGACTTTCCCCACCCTGGCTCGGCATTTCGCCACGGATGTGGAACACATCCAGATGTCGCTGGCGTCCTATTTCGTCGGTATCGCCCTTGGGCAACTGATCTACGGGCCGATGGCGGATCGTTTTGGCCGGCGTCGCCCGCTGCTGGTCGGCGTGGTTCTGTTCACCCTGGCCTCACTGGCCTGCGCGTTGGCGCAGAGCCTGGAGGCGCTGATCATTGCGCGCTTCGTGCAGGCCCTGGGTGGCTGCGCGGGGATGGTCATTTCGCGCGCGGTGGTGCGTGATATGTGCGACCCGCTGCAGTCGGCCAAGGCGTTTTCCAAGCTGATGCTGGTGATGGGCGTTGCGCCGATCCTCGCGCCCATGGGCGGCGGCGTGTTGCTGGATCTGTTCGGCTGGCAGTCGGTGTTCTACGCGCTGATGCTGTTCAGCGGCTTGTGCCTGCTGGCAGTGCTGCTGTGGCTGCCGGAAACCCTGGCCCCGGCAGCCGCGCACCCGCCGTTGAGCAGTGCGCTGTCGCGTTATGCGGGCCTGCTCGGTGATCGTCTGCTGATGGGCTACGGGCTGACCGGTGGGGTGGCGATAGCGGGCATGTTTGCCTATATCGCCGGCTCGCCCTTTGTCTTCATCGAGTTGTACGGGGTCACGCCGCAGCAATACGGCTGGCTGTTTGGTGCCAACGCGGCGGGCTTCATCTTCACCGCACAGCTCAATGGCTGGCTGCTGCGCCTGCATGGCCCGGGTTACTGGCTGAAACGCACGGTGTGGGTGTTCCTGGCCTCGGCGGTGGCGTTGTTCGCCGTGTCCCTGGTTCAGCCGCAGAGCCTGTGGCCCTTGCTGGTGCCATTGTTCATCTGCATTGCCAGCCTGTCATGCATCCTGCCGAATGCCAGCGCCTGCGCGATGGCGGGGCAGGGTGCACATGCCGGCACGGCCTCGGCGCTGATGGGGTCGTTGCAGTTCACTGTGGCAGCCGGGGCGTCGGCGCTGGTCGGTGCCTTGCACGATGGCAGCGTGCGGCCGATGGCGCTGGTCATCGTCATCTGCGCGGTGCTCACCGTGCTGCTGGGGCTTCTCAGCGCGCGCCATGCGCGCAAGTCGTCGCTGGAGTTCTAAGCCCCCGCCTGGGAGGTGCCGGTGATGGCCAAGGGGCTCTCCCCTTGGCTTGCATGGGCGTGCAGGGAACGCTCAGCTGGCTATCGTTTCAACCGGCCTGGGCAGCGGGTGAGGCGCCTGCAGGCGGTTTTTCAAGGTGAGAACGAACTGCTGGGCCTCGGCCTCGCTGCGAAAGGTGACGCCGTGGCGGTCCATGCAGACCTGCCAGCGACTGCCTTGGGGCGTCATTACCGTGCGGACAATGATCTTCATCGGGGGCCTCCTTTCGGTTGAGAGGTTCCAGTGTAGTCCTCGAGGGTGGCGTTTAACTGATCTGGGTCAACCGACTGACTGATGGTCGCTGCGTAGCCAGTTGACCAGCTGTATGGCGCTCAAGGGCTTGCTGAACAGGTAGCCCTGGCAGGCATCGCAGCCCAGCTGGCGCAAGGCCCGCAGCTGGCCCTCGGTTTCCACGCCCTCGGCCAGCACACGCAGTTTCAGGTTGCGCGCCAGGCCGATGATGGTGGCCACTATCTCCAGGTTGGCCTGGTCCTCCGGTACGCCGTGCATGAAGCTCTGGTCGACCTTCAGCTTGTCCAGCGGGAAGCGCCGCAGGTATGCCAGTGACGAGTAGCCGGTGCCGAAGTCGTCAATGGCCAGTTTCAGGCCCAGGCCCTTGAGGGCGAGCAGGGTGTCGCAGGCCTGCTCGACATTGTCCATCAACGCGCCTTCGGTGATTTCCAGCTCGAGGCAGGCGGCTGGCAGGCCACTTTCGAGCAGGGCATCGCGGACCTGCTGGAGCAGGTCCGCCTGGCGGAACTGGCGTGGCGACAGGTTGACCGCGAGGGTGTCCAGCTGCAGGCCCTGACGCCGCCAGAACTGCATCTGCCGACAGGCTTCACGCAGCACCCAGGTGCCGATGGGCACGATCAGGCCGGTGTCCTCGGCCAGCGGGATGAATTGCGCGGGCGAAATCATGCCCTGCTCGCTGTTCCAGCGCAGCAGCGCCTCGACGCCTGTGGCGCGACCGCTGGAACTGTCGATCAGCGGTTGGTAATGCAGCACGAACTCGTTGCGCTTGAGCGCCTGGCGTAGCTGGCTTTCCAGGGTCAGGCGGGTATTCGCCTGGTGGGTCAGGCCCTGGGTATAGAAGCGGAAGGTGTTGCGCCCCTCCTGCTTGGCCTGGTGCAACGCGGCATCGGCGTTGCGCAACAGTTCGTCACCGGACAGGCCATCGTCCGGGTACAGGCTGATGCCGATGCTGGCGCTCAGGTAGGCCTCGCGGCCGTTGCCCAACGGCAGCGGACGTTCGAGCAGGTCGAGCAGGGTGCGCGCAATGCTGGCGGCTTCCTCCGGGCGCTGCAGGTTTTCCAGCACCACGAGGAACTCGTCGCTGCTCAGCCGCGCCAGGGTGTCTTCATTGCGCAGGCGCTGTTGCAGGCGGCGGGCGACGGCAATCAGCAACTCGTCGCCGACCTTGTGGCCGAGGCCTTCGTTGATGGTCTTGAAATGGTCGAGGTCGAAGATCAGTACCGCTACCCGCTCCGCATGGCGCTGGGCATGGTCCAGGGCATGGCCCAGGCGCTCGCCGGCATACAGGCGGTTGGGCAGGTCGGTAAGCGGGTCGAAGTGCACCAGGTGCGCCAGGCGTTCCTGGCTGTCGCGGTACTGGCTGAGGTCGGTGAAGGTCAGCACGAACTGCGGTTGCTGCGGATCGCTCTCGCGTACGCGGCTGATGGTCAGCCAGAAGGGAAAGGTCGAGCCATCGCCGCGGCGGCTGTTCAGTTCGCCCTGCCAGTGGCCGTCCTCGCGGACTTTGCGCCATAGCGAGCGGTAACGCGCCCGTTCCAGGCTCTTGCCGGACAGCAGCGGCAGGCGATGGCCGACCGCTTGCTTCAGGCTCAACCCGGTGATGCCGGTAAACGCTGGGTTGCAGGTGATGATGCGCCGGTTGGCGTCGATGATGACGATCGCCTCCTGGGTGTTGTCGAACACCGTCGAGGCCTGGTGCAAGGCCTGCTCCTGCTGTTTGCGCAGGCTGATGTCCTCGACCACCGAGATGAAATAACTGGGCTTGTTGTTGGCCTGGCGCACCAGGGTCACGCTGAGGTTGGCCCAGAACAGGCTGCCGTCACGGCGCAGGTAGCGTTTTTCCAGGCTGTAGCTGTGGCTGTCGCCAGCGAGCAGGCGCTCGACCTGCTGCATGTCGGCGTTCAGGTCGGCGGGATAGGTGAGTTCCTGGAAGGTCATGTCGAGCATGTCTTCCAGGCTGTAGCCATACATCTGGCAGAGCTTCTGGTTGACCCGTAGCCAGCGCCCGTCCGGTGCCAGGTGTGCAATGCCCACGGCGGCCTGTTCGAAGGTGGCACGAAAGCGCAGCTCACTTTGCAGACGTTCGGAGTTTTGCCTGGCCTGCTGCACGGCGAGCACGGCCAGGCGGGTGAACTCGGTGACCAGGGCAATATCATCAGGCCCCGGATGGGTGACGCGCCGGTAGTAGATGCCAAAGGTACCCAGCACTTCACCCTGATCGTTCTTGAACGGCAGTGACCAGCAGGCGCGCAGCCCGGCTTGCTCGGCCAGGACGCGGAACTCGCGCCAGTTGGGGTGGCTCTGCAGGTCATCGGCAATGGCCAGCTCGCCGGTGGCGGCGGCATGCCCGCAACTGCCGAGTTGCGACACGGCCGCCATGCCGTCCACTGCGCGACTGAAGTGGTCGGACAGGCTCGGTGCGGCCACCAGCTGCAGGTTGCCCTGTTCGAGCAGCATGATGGAGATGAACATCTCCGGATTGATTCGCTCCAGACGCTGGGCCATGTCCTCGAAGATCTTGCGCAGCGGCTGCTGGGCCAACACGCTGTCCAGCACGGCGTTGCGCGCCTCCTGCAGGGCTTGGGTCTGGCGCCGCTCGTGGATGTCGCTGAAGCTGCCGCGCAAGCCCAGACCGTACTGCGCACCGGCGGCCAGGCGCAGCGACACCCAGTGGCCCTGTCCATCAGCCTCGCGCAGGCGGCTTTCGCCCTGCCAGCTGCTGCTGTGGTGGGCGAGGATGCGTGAAATCTGCTGGCCGACCTCTGCCTGCTGACTGTCGTCGATGAAGTCCAGCAGGGGCCTGCCAAGGCTCTCGCGAATGCTGTAGCCGGTCAGGGTCTGCCAGGTCGGGTTGAGGAAGGTCAGGCGCCCGCCACTGTCGGTGAGGAAGATGGCCTCATGCAGCTGCTCGACCAGTTCGCGGTAGCGCCCCTCGCTGGCTTCCAGTTCGTTGTGGGTTTTCTTCTGCTCGCCGAGGTCGATGTCGACGCAATACATCTCCATCTGGTTGCGTGCGTTGTGCAGGATCAGGTGGCTGGAGTAGACGTGCACGTCGTGGCCGTCGCGGTGCTGCAGGATCACCTCGGAGGCAGGGATTGCCGGGCCGCCGATCATCCACATGTTGATTGCGGAGGCGACCTGGGCGCGCATGGGCGGCGGCACGATCAGCTCCTCCAGCCGCTTGCCCATGGCCTCGGCCACGCTGAAGCCATAGAGCTGCGCACTGGCCTGGTTCCAGAAGATCACCCGGCGGTCGCGGTCATAGCCTTGTACGGCGATGCGCGGAGTCTGTTCGAACAGCTGGCGAAAACGTTGCTCGCTTTCGCGCAGAGCCTGTTCATCACGTTTCTGCAGGCTGATGTTCTGCACGGTGCCTTTGGCCAGGCCGGGGCCGCTGGCTTCACCACGCAGGGTCAGCCACAGCGGCGGCTCATTGGCCGGGCGATTGAGGCGCGCATTGACCAGCAATGGCGCGGCCTGTTCCACCAAGGCTTGCAGGGCGCGTTGCACGGCGCTGCGGTCGGCGGGATAGAACCAGCTCAGTAGGTGGTCGGTGCTGCTGGTGGCGTCGCTGTCTGTGCGGTCGAACAGGCGCAAGGCCTCGCCGGACCAGTGGAAATGCCCGTCGTACTGCCAATCCCCCAGCCCGGCTTCGCGCTGCGTCTGCTGCAATTGCTGGGCGTGGTGCTGCAGGCTACTTTCCAGTCGCAAACGGGTTTGCTGGTCGCGCCGGCTGATGACCAGGATCAGCAGGCTGCTGGCCAGGACGAAGAGCAGGCCTTTGCCGGTCTGCAGCCAGGCCAGCATCCCCGGCTCGAGAGACAGGACCTGCAGCAACTGGTCGCTAAGCACTATCCAGGCGGCGCTGAAAACGACATAGAGGCCGGCCAGCCGCATTGGCCGAGACAGAGTGGGTCGCATCCTGAACCCCTTGCAATTGCGGGAGAAAGGCACGCGCATCACGGCGGGAGAGGCGGGCTGGTACTGAGTCTAGCCGCTGGGTTTTGCGTTGCAGGCACTTTGTCATGTTGAGTGCCGAGCGGCTCTGTCGTGGTTGTCGCCGCAGCAGATAGAGCCGCCAGTGAGCCGTCTGGCCGATGGGGATCACCGGCCTGACGGCTCACTGGCGAGCGGCGATCAGAACCCTTCGAGGACGATCTTGCCGCGTGCCTTGCCGCTTTCCAGCAGGGCATGGGCGCGCCGCAGGTTGGTCGCGTCGATGCGACCGAAGTGCTCGCCCAGGGTGGTTTTCAGCACGCCGTCGTCGATCAGCTGGCTGACCCGGTTGAGCAGGCGATGTTGCTCGATCATGTCGGCGGTCTGGTACAGCGAGCGGGTGTACATGAACTCCCAGTGCAGCGACAGGCTCTTGCGCTTGAGCTTGACCACGTCGAGTTCGGCCGGGTCGTCGATCAGTGCCAGGCGCCCTTGCGGGGCCAGGGCTTCGACCAGTTGGTCGAGGTGCTGGTCGGTGTGGGTCAGGCTGGCCACATGGCTGACACTGTCGATGCCGATGGCCTTGAGTTGTTCGGCCAGCGGCTGGCTGTGGTCGAGCACGTGATGGGCGCCCAGCTCCTCGACCCAGGCGCGGGTTTCCGGGCGCGAGGCGGTGCCTATTACCGTCAGCCCGGTGAGCTGGCGAGCCAGTTGCACCAGGATCGAGCCCACGCCACCGGCCGCGCCGACGATCAGCAGGCTCTGTTGCTCATCGCCCTTGCCTTCGTGAATTTGCAGGCGCTCGAACAGCAGCTCCCAGGCCGTGATGGCGGTCAGCGGCAGGGCGGCGGCGCGGGCGAAATCCAGCGAGCCGGGCATGCGCCCAACCAGGCGTTCATCGACCACGTGCAGTTCGCTGTTGGCGCCGGGGCGGTCGAGGGCACCGGCGTAGAACACTTGATCGCCAGCGCGGAACTGTTTGACTTCGTCACCTACCGCCTTGACCACTCCGGCCACGTCCCAGCCAAGAATCTTGGCCTGCCCTGCAACCGGCGAGACGTTGCGGCGGATCTTGGTATCCACCGGGTTGACCGAGATTGCCCGCACCTCCACCAGCAGGTCGTGAGGGCCGGGTTGCGGCGCCTCCAGCTCGATATCGAGCAGGGCCTCGGCATGGTCGATGGGCAGGTTCTGGTAATAGGCAATGGCTTTCATGCGGTACTCCACGCAGGAGGCAGGTGGGGAAGTCGAATGCTCCAGCTTAGTCGCCTGGTGGCGAATCGTTGGTTGGCAGTGAGCGCATGTTCGGTTATCTGGCTGGCAAGAAAAACCGGCTGGGAATAGAGTCTCTTTCAATAAAATTTTGAAAGTGACCCTATGCTGCGCCTCGACGACCTTGCCCTGTTCGCCCGTACCGCCGAGCTGGGCAGCCTCTCCGCTGCCGCTCGCGAGCTGGATATATCCCCGGCCGTGGCCAGTGCCGGGCTCAAGCGACTGGAGCAGCAACTGCAGGTGCGCTTGATCCTGCGCTCCACCCGCAGCCTGCGCCTGACGCCGGAAGGCGAACAGTTCCTCGCCCATGCGCGCAGCGCCCTGCACAGCCTGGAGAGCGGGCGCCAGGCCCTGGCCGGTGGCAGGGACGCGATCAGCGGCGTGCTGCAAATTGCCGCTCCCTCGGATTTCGGCCGCAACGTGCTGTTGCCCTGGCTCGACCAGTTCCAGCAGGCGCACCCGCAACTCAGCCTGCGCCTGCTGCTCAGCGATCACGTTGCTGATCTGTTCCGCCAGCCGGTGGATATCGCCCTGCGCTACGGCGAGCCGGAGGATTCCAGCCTGGTGGCCTTGCCGGTGGCGCCGGGCAATCGTCGCGTGCTGTGCGCCGCGCCGGGGTATTTCGCGCAGCATGGGCAACCGCGCCAGCCAGAAGAACTGCGCCAGCACAATTGCCTGCTGTACATGCTCGGTGGCCGCGTGCACGACCGCTGGAGCTTCGTGCGCGGTGCCGAGAGCCTGGCGCTGACGGTGAGCGGTGACCGCGTCAGTGATGACGCCGACGTGGTGCGGCGCTGGGCCGTGGCGGGGCAGGGCGTGGTGTACAAGTCCTGGCTGGACGTAGCGGGGGATGTGGAGGCAGGTCGCCTGCAGGTGGCGCTGGCTGACTACCGGGGCGAAGCCACCCCGCTCAACCTGATCTGCGCCCACCGTGACCAGTTGAGCAAGCCCGTGCACCTGCTGCGTGAGTTCCTCCAGCAGCGCTGTGCCGGGCTGCTGGCGCAGGCGCCGTGGGCATGAACACGTGGGGCGTGATGGCTATGTAGGGTGGATGACGCTCTGTTCATCCGCCCATGGCCCCGCTCGGTGGATCGGTGGATCGGTGAAGCGTGATCCACCCTACGGTCTGGCGTTAGCCGCGCTTGGGCGGCGTCAACCCGCAGCCCTTGAGGATGATGCGCTCCAGATTGTCAGCCGCCTCGTCGAAGTCGGCGCGCTTGAGGCTGCTCTTGCCGGTCAGGCGGCAGATCTGGCTGGCGAAGTCGGCGTAATGCTGGGTGCTGCCCCACAGCAGGAAGATCAGGTGCACCGGGTCGATCGGGTCCAGCTTGCCGGCATCGATCCAGGTCTGGAACACCGCTGCGCGGCCACGGAACCAGTCGCGATAGTCCTGGCTGAAGTGCTCGGTCAGGCACTCGCCACCGCTGATCACCTCCATGGCGAAGATGCGCGAGGCCAGCGGCTGGGTGCGCGAGAACTCGACCTTGGAGCGGATGTAGCGGCTCAGCGCCTCGGCCGGGTCGTCGTTCACCGTCAGCGTGCTGAAAGTGTCGTCCCACTGGTCGAGGATGTTGTTCAGCACCGCGATGTACAGACCCTGCTTGTTATTGAAGTAGTAGTGCAGGTTGGCCTTGGGCAGCCCCACCGCCTGGGCGATGCTGTTCATGCTGGTGCCTTTATAGCCGTGACGGGCGAACTCGACTTCGGCGGCGACGATGATCGCCTTCTCGTTCTTCTGGCGGATGCGCCCGGCGGGCTTGCTGGTATTCGGAACGGCGGGAGTTGTTGCGGGCATCTAAGGGTTCCGTGCTGATTGAGCGGTGTGGCTTGCGCACTGATACCCCACGGCGCCTGGCGACACAACCCTTGCGCGTCAAAAATAGGTGCCTTTGCGAGGAAGAGGGCATCTTGGCAAAAAATATGGCCAATTAAGCGTCAGAAAGCCGTCTTTCTCTGCGCTTAAGCGTTTGCCAAAAATGCCCCGCAATGGGGCGCAAAGCCTCGTGGTACGGGCGTTCCAGCTTCTGCGGTCAGTTGCCGGTTTCCGCCAGGGCCTCGAGAAAACTCTCCAGCACCAGTTGCGGCCGTCGGCCCTTGCGCGTCACCGAGGCCAGGGTCAGGTCATAGAAGCGGCTAGCCGGCTTCAGCACACGCAGGCGGCCCTGTTGCACCCACTGCTGGGCATAGTGGTCGGCCAGGTAGCCGATGTAGCGCCCGGTGAGAATCAAAAAGGCCATGCCTTCGCGGTCCGAGGCGCTCGCGGTGCAGTTGAGCACCTGGTACTGCGCCTGGATATCGGCCGGCAGGCGGAAGGTCGGCGCCACCGCTTCCTGGGCATTCAGGCGGGTTTCCGAGAGCTGCGCATCGTCCACATAAAACAGTGGGTGGCCCACCGCGCAGTACAGTTGCGAGCGCTCCCCATACAGCGGCTGGTATTCCAGGCCGGACAGCGGATGGCTCTGCGGCACCACGCCAACGTGCAGGCTGCCGTCCAGCACGCCCTGTTCCACCTCGCTTGGCGGGGTCATGCGGATCTGGATGCGCACATCCGGGCCGCGCTCCTTGAGCCGCGCCAGGGCGTGGGTGATGCGCATGTGCGGCACCGTCACCAGGTTGTCGGTGAGGCCGATATGCAGCTCGCCGCGCAGTTGCCGGTGCAGGCCGTTGACCCCGTTGCGAAAGCTCTCCAGCGCGCCGAACAGCTGCAAGGCCGACTGGTACACCTCGCGGCCTTCCTCGGTCAGGGCGAAGCCGGCACGCCCGCGCTGGCACAGGCGCAGGCCCAGGCGCTGCTCCAGATCGTTCATCTGCTGGCTGATCGCCGAGCGGCCGATACCCAGCACGCTTTCCGCGGCGGAGAAGCCGCCGCACTCGACCACGCTGCGAAACAGGCGCAGCAGGCGGATTTCAAAGTCACTGACCTGGGCCAGGGGATCGGGACGACGCACACTCATTGTTTAGCTCTGACTTAACTGAAGATAAGAAGAGTTGGGTTTTAGTGACTTTATGCCCGTGGCACCTTGCACTGCAACAAGCACACAACACGTCCTCGCGAGAGACCTACGATGAACATGCCGCAGACCACTACCCCGTCCCTGGCCAGCCAGCTCAAGCTGGATGCGCATTGGATGCCGTTTTCCGCCAACCGCAACTTCAAGCGCGACCCGCGCATCATCGTTGGCGCAGACGACAACTACTTCATCGACGACAAGGGCCGCCGTATCTTCGACAGTCTGTCCGGCCTGTGGACCTGTGGTGCTGGGCACAATCGCAAGGAAATCCAGGAAGCCGTGGCCAAGCAGCTGGGCACCCTGGATTACGCACCGGGCTTCCAGTACGGCCACCCGCTGTCCTACCAGCTGGCCGAGAAAATCACCGAGCTGACCCCGGCCGGCCTCGATCACGTGTTCTACACCGGCTCCGGCTCCGAATGCGCCGACACCTCGGTGAAGATGGCCAAGGCCTACTGGCGCCTGAAAGGTCAGCCGAGCAAAACCAAATTCATCGGCCGCGCCCGTGGCTACCACGGCGTCAACATCGCCGGCACCAGCCTTGGCGGCATCGGTGGCAACCGCAAGATGTTCGGCCAGATGATGGACGCCGACCACCTGCCGCACACCCTGCAGCCGCACCTGGCCTACACCAAGGGCATGGCTGAAACCGGCGGCGTGGAACTGGCCAACGAACTGCTGAAGCTGATCGAGCTGCACGACGCGTCCAACATCGCCGCCGTGATCGTCGAGCCGATGTCCGGTTCCGCCGGCGTGCTGGTGCCGCCAGTCGGCTACCTGCAGCGCCTGCGTGAGATCTGCACCCAGCACAACATCCTGCTGATCTTCGACGAAGTGATCACCGCCTTCGGCCGCATGGGCAAATGGACCGGTGCCGAGTACTTCGGTGTCACCCCGGACCTGATGAACACCGCCAAGCAGATCACCAACGGTGCCATCCCGCTGGGCGCGGTCATCGCCTCCAGCGAGATCTACAACACCTTCATGCAGCAGGCGATTCCGGAGCACATGGTCGAGTTCGGCCACGGCTACACCTACTCCGGCCACCCGGTGGCCTGCGCCGCCGGCCTGGCGACTCTCGAGCTGCTCAAGCGCGACAACCTGATCGAGCAATCCGCAGCCCTGGCGCCGGTGTTCGAAGAGAAGCTGCACGGCCTCAAAGGCAGCAAGCACGTCATCGACATCCGCAACTGCGGCCTGGCCGGTGCCCTGCAACTGGCCCCGCGTGACGGCGATGCGGTGATCCGCCCGTTCGAAGCCGGTATCAAGCTGTGGGAAGCCGGTTTCTACGTACGCTTCGGTGGAGACACCCTGCAGTTCGGACCGACCTTCAACACCAAGCCCGAGCAACTGGACACCCTGTTCAACGTCGTCGGCGAGATGCTCGCCAAGGTCGACTGATAGCGATCTTCCCACCCCTCTCCCAAGGTGAGAGGGGGCCAGCCGTAAGGTGGATGCCGCTGTTCGCATCCACCAGGCCGCAACACTTATTTGCGGTGGATGAACACAGCGTCATCCACCCTACGTGACACCAACGAGGAGTTTTCATGAGCACCGTCGCCCACCTGATCAATGGCGAAATCACCCTGCGCAGCGGCCGTACCGCCCAGGTCTTCAACCCGTCCATCGGCGAGCCCGTACGCCAGGTTGAGCTGGCCGATCGCGCCACCATCCAAGCCGCCATCGACTCCGCCAAGGCTGCCTTCCCGGCCTGGCGCAACACCCCGCCGGCCAAGCGCGCCCAGGTCATGTTCCGCTTCAAGGTTCTGCTGGAAGCGAACAAAGACAAGATCGCCGCGATGATCAGCGAAGAGCACGGCAAGACCCTCGAAGACGCCGTTGGCGAGCTGCAGCGCGGCATCGAGAACGTCGAATACGCCTGTGGCGCCCCTGAGCTGCTGAAAGGCGAGTTCAACCGCAACGCCGGCCCGAACATCGACAGCTGGTCCGACCACCAGCCGCTGGGCGTGGTTGCCGGTATCACCCCGTTCAACTTCCCGGCCATGGTGCCGCTGTGGATGTACCCGCTGGCCATCGTCTGCGGCAACTGCTTCATCCTCAAGCCGTCCGAGCGTGACCCGAGCTCCACCCTGTTCATCGCCCAGCTGCTGTGCGAAGCCGGCCTGCCCAATGGCGTGCTCAGCGTCATCAACGGCGACAAGGAAGCCGTCGACGCGCTGATCGAAGCCCCGGAAGTCAAAGCCATCAGCTTCGTCGGCTCCACGCCGATCGCCGAATACATCTACACCGAGGCCAACCGTCGCGGTAAGCGCGTCCAGGCCCTGGGCGGCGCCAAGAACCACGCCGTGGTCCTGCCGGACGCCGACATCGACAACACCGTCAACGCCCTGATGGGTGCGGCCTACGGTTCCTGCGGCGAGCGCTGCATGGCCATCTCCGTGGTCGTCGCCGTGGGTGACCAGGTTGCCGATACCCTGGTGGCCAAGCTGACCCCGAAAATCCGCGAGCTGAAGATTGGTGCCGGCACCTCCTGCGGCCTCGACATGGGCCCGCTGGTAACTGGCGCGGCACGTGACAAGGTCAAGGGCTACGTCGACGCCGGTGTCGCCCAGGGCGCTACCCTGGTCGTCGATGGCCGTGGCCTGG
>JBBNAI010000297.1:0-9430 GCA_037994305.1 Pseudomonas sp.
CTGCAGTGCCGCAGCTTCCTCGATCCGGCCTGGCGCGATGCCTCGCTGGGCGAGATGGCCGATGCCTACCTGGCTGCGCTGCTCAAACAGCAACCACAAGGCCCATACCGTTTGGTCGGCTGGTCGCTGGGCGGCAGCCTGGCTCTGGAGCTGGCCGCACGCCTGGAAGCCCGTGGCCACGAAGTAGCCTTCCTCGGCCTGCTCGACTGCTACGTGCCGGGCACCGAGGTCGCCGGCGACGACGCCCGCCATCCGCAGGCCCGCGCCAAGCTCGGCGAACACTTGCAACTGCTCGCCCCAGAGCTGCCGGCCAAAGCCTGGGACAGCCTGTTCGAGCGCCTGCTGCAACTGGAACCGCTGGACTGGCCGCAAGCCTGCAGCACCTGGTTCGCCGGCCAGCCGCTGGACGCCATGACCCGGCAGAGCCTGGAGGAACTGCTGTTCGCCTGGGCAGTGGAGCAGCACATGCGCCGCCTGTGCGCCGGCTACGCGCTGCCCACGGTCACGGTGCGCCCGAACTGCTGGTGGGCTGCGCAGCCAGCAGGGCGCGCAGCGCTACTGGAGTCCGGCCTGGAGCAGGTGCAGGGCAGGGCGGCGGCGCATCGCCTGGTGGACACCGACCACCAGGGCATCGTGCGCCATCCGCAGGTGCTGCAGGAGCTGGCTGAGTTGCTGCGCTAAGTGCGCGGCAATTTTTTGCAAATGACTAAATTTTGCCGGCGCTGGCTCGTCTTCTAGGAGCGCATGTTTTAAATGCGAATTCTTCTGATTTGAAACGTACTGGGGAGTATCTGATGGAACAGCAGTCGAAGAACCGGGCCCGCGTGCCATTCAGTCGCGCACGCCTGCCGTTGGCCATGGCTTGCGCACTGACCGCCATGAGCTTTGCCGCGCAGGCAGCAGAGCAAGCCAAGGCCCTGGAGCTCGACGCGACCAACATCAGTGGCGAACTCGACAGCCCGGTTGGCGAAGACCAGGGCTACGTCGCCAAGAACAGCCGTAGCGCGACCAAGATCAACACTCCCTTGAGTGAAACACCGCGCTCGGTTTCTGTCGTCACCCAGGCGCAGATGGATGACCGCAACGTGCAGACCATCAGCCAGGCGCTGCAATACTCCGCAGGCGTGCAGGCCGGTTTCTACGGTGAGGACAACAAACAGGACTGGTTCATCATCCGTGGTTTCAAACAGGCCAACAACGGCCTGTTCATGGACGGCTCGCGCATCTACTCCAGCGCCTTCTACAGCTGGCAGATCGACCCCTACATGCTCGAACGCATCGAAGTGCTCAAGGGTGCAGCGTCCGTGCTCTACGGCCAGACGCCACCCGGCGGCCTGATCAACCTGCAGAGCAAGCGCCCGACGCTGGATGCAAAGAACGAAGTCGGCGTGCAGTACGGCAGCTTCGATCGCAAGCAGATCAATGCCGACGTCGGCGGCAAGCTGGATGAAGAGGGCAACGTGCTCTACCGCGTGGTCGCGCTGAGCCGCGATACCGGCACCCAGGTCGATGATGTCGATGCGGCGCGTATCCTGTTGGCGCCGTCGATGACCCTCGACTTCAACGAAGACACCTCGCTGACCCTGCTGGCCAGCATGCAGAAGGATCGCTCCGATCCGCAGCTGCAGTTCCTGCCACCGAGCGGCACCATCAGCCACAACCCCAACGGCGACATCGATACCGATACCGCCGTCGGCGACCCGAGCTACGAAACCTTCGAGCGCGACCAGTACACCCTGGGCTACGAGCTCAACCACCGTATCAACGACAACTGGGACTTCCAGCAGAACCTGCGCTACGGCCACATGGATCTGGAGCTGCGCCAGCTGTTCTATTACTTCAACATCACCGACAGCGTGATCGGCCGTGGCCTGACCTATAACGACGGCAAGGCGGACAACCTGTCGGTGGACAACCGCCTGCTCGGCAACTGGATCGGCGAAGGCTGGGAAAACACCTTGCTGCTGGGTGCCGACTACCAGCAGTTGAAGATCAACGACCGCAGCCCGAACGGTTACCCGAACCTGGGCGTGGTCCCGACGCTGGACATCTACAACCCGGTCTACGGCCTGCCCATCGGCGATTTCGCCGTGGAAGACAAAGACACCCGCGCCGACCAGATGGGCTACTACGTGCAGGAGCAGCTCAAGCTCGCTGATCACTGGGTATTCCTGCTTGGCGGCCGCTTCGACAATTCGCGCAGCGACTTCGATAACCAGACCACCGGCGTCAAACAGAACGTACGTGACGACGACTTCACCTGGAGCGGCGGCGCGGCCTACATCTTCGACAACGGCGTGACGGCCTATGCCAACTACTCGGAGTTCTTCCTGCCGGTAACCGACCTGAATGCGGTAACGGGCAAGCCGTTCAAGCCGGAAGAGGGTGACCAGAAGGAAATCGGCCTGAAGTATCAGCCGGTCGGTATCGACGCCATGTTCACTGCGGCCCTGTTCGAACTGACCCAGCAGAACGTGAAGAAGAACCTCGCCACGCCGAGCGGTTCGGTGCCGACCCAGCTGGGTGAAGTGCGCAGCCGCGGTATCGAGCTGGAGGCCCAGGCCAATCTCACCGAAAGCCTGAGCGTCATTGCCAGCTACACCAAGCTCGACCCGGAAACCACCGAAAGCACCAACAAGGCCGAGGAAGACAACGTCCCGGCCAACGTCGCCGACGAGCTGGCCTCGGTCTGGGCCAACTACAAGATCCAGGGCGGCGTGCTCGATGGCCTGGCCTTCGGCGGCGGTGTGCGCCACACCAGTTCCAGCTATGGCGACAACACCGAAACCCTGGAAGTGCCTTCCTACACCTTGCTCGATGCGATGGTCAGCTACCAGTTGCAGGACGTGCGCCTGCAGCTCAACGCCAACAACGTCACCGACAAGGAGTACGTCGCCGCGTGTGACTACTACTGCTGGTACGGCAACCGCCGCAACATCATCGCAAGTGTCAGCTATGACTTCTGATCGCCTGAACCACCTACCGCTGCCCGATGGGCGGCGGCTTACAGCCCACATCGACGTAGACGGTCTCGCCCTGCGCCTGGACGAACGCCCGCTGCTGCGGGCCCGCTGGAACGAGCAGCGTCTGCAACCGCTGGAGCTGAGCCTGGCCGATCAAGCCGAAGCGCTATGGCTGCTGGCCTACTGGATGTTCGCCAGCGAGCCGCAACGGCAGAGCCTGGCGCTGAGCCTGGAACAGGTCGATCCGGCGCTGCTCGACAGCGGTTTGCTGATTGCCGAAGGCGGTGAGCTGCGCATCGAGCGCGCGCTGTTCTGGCAACTGCCGGGGCCGTTCCTGCGTAACGCCAGCCATGCGGGTTATCCGCAGCAAATGGTCATGCACGCCAGCGGCCGCCGTCATCCGCGTCGCGGTCCCAGGCCGGTCGGTGAAGTCTATCGACGTTTCGATGCCAATCTGGGCGCCTGGATATCCCTGCGTACGCTGGATATCGAACTGGACCTTGAACGCTTCAATCGCTGGCAGAACAGTGCCCGTGTGGCCGCGTTCTGGCAGGAGGAGGGCGATCTGGACAAGCACCGTCGCTACCTGCAGGAGCTGCTCGACGACCCGCGCGTGCTGCCCCTGATCGGTTGCTTCGATGACCAGCCGTTCGCCTACTACGAGGCCTATTGGGCCAAGGAAGACCGTATCGCGCCGTTCTACGCGGCGGATGACTACGACCGCGGCATCCACATGCTGGTCGGCGAGGAAAGCCATCGCGGACCGCACAAGGTAGCCAGCTGGCTGAATGCACTGACCCATTACCTGTTCCTCGATGAGCCACGCACCCAGCGGGTGGTCGCCGAACCACGGGCCGACAACGCCCGGATGATCGGCCACATGCAGTCGCAGGGTTACCACAAGGACAAGGAATTCAATTTCCCCCACAAGCGCGCGGCACTGATGATCCAGTCCCGCGAGGTGTTCTTCGAGCGCTGCAACCTGGCCTAGAAAGCACTGCCGCTTGGCATGACTACACAAGATGAGCCGCGCTTAACGTGGCCGTTAGCTGATGAGGTTGGGCAAGGCGGGTGTCGTCCGGCAAAGGACGCAGTCGACCTTCACACGAGCCATTCGCGGGATCGGTGCCTGACATGAGCATAGAAACGCTTGAATACGATGTAATCGGTCTGGGCTTCGGCCCGGCCAACCTGGCCATTGCCGTGGCCCTGGATGAAGATCGCCGCGCGCGTGAGCACGGCGGCCTGCGCTACTGCTTCCTAGAAAAGAAACCGGCCTTTGAATGGCACGGTGGCATGCTCCTGGAAGACAGTCGCATGCAGATTTCCTTCCTCAAGGACCTGGCTACCCTGCGCAATCCGGCCAGCCGCTTCACCTTCGTCAACTACCTGCACCAGAAGGGGCGGCTGGAGTCCTTCATCAACGTCGGCACCTTCACGCCCTCGCGTCTGGAGTACAACGACTACCTGGGCTGGGCTGCCAGCCACTTCGCCGACCGGGTGCACTACGGCGAGGAAGTGATCGCCGTCGAGCCGGTGCTGGAGGGGGGTGAGGTCTCGCGGGTCAAAGTGATTTCGCGCTTCGCCGACGGCCGTACCCGTGCCCGAGTGACACGCAACCTGGTGGTCAGTATCGGTGGCGAAGCCCTGGTGCCGGAAGCCTTCCGTACCTTGCGTGGTGATGCGCGGGTAATCCACTCCTCGGGCTACCTGGCGCGTATCGGCCAGGCAGTGGAGGGCAAGCAAACCCAGCGCCTGGCCGTGATCGGCTCGGGGCAGAGCGCCGCCGAGATCTTCAGCGACCTCTGTGGCCGTTACCCGCACGCCGAGGTATCGCTGGTGATGCGTAGCCAGGCCTTGCGCCCGGCGGATGACAGCCCTTTCGTCAACGAGATCTTCGACCCGTCCTACACCGACGTGGTCTACGAGCAGCACCCCGAAGCGCGTCAAGCGCTGATCGCCGCCAACGCCCAGACCAACTACTCGGTGGTCAATCTCGACCTGATTGAAAGCATCTACCAGCGCCTGTACCTGCAAAAAGTCAGCGGGCATGCACCGCACCAATTGCTGACCCAGCGCCGGGTCGAACAGGTGACAGCCCAGGCAGACGGGATTCGCCTGAGCCTGAGTGGCCCGCAGGGTCATGAGGAAAAACTGTTCGACGCCGTGGTGCTGGCCACCGGTTACCGCCGCGATGGCTACAAGCGCCTGCTCGAAGGCCTGCAAGGCTACATGGGGCAGGGCAGTGTGGCGCGTGACTACCGCCTGCAATGCCAGGCGGATTTCAGTGCGGGGATCTTCCTGCAAGGCTGCTGCGAGGCCAGCCATGGTTTGAGTGACACGCTGCTGTCGGTGCTGGCGATACGTTCCCAGGAAGTGGTCGACTCGCTGCTCGACGGTCGCCGGCGGCGCAACCAGGACATGGCCAGCGCGTGCGCTTGAGGGCGGCGGCATGATTGCGCCTATCGCCACGCTGTTCCAGGGGCCCTTCGCGCATTACCGCGAGGTGCTGACCTTGGTCGATGACCCGCGCCCGGCACTGCCGGCGCGGGAATTCGTGCAGCCGGAGCGCCTGGAGGAACAGTTGCTGCGCTTCGCGCCGGAACATGCTGATGGGGATAGGCGGGCGCTGCTGTCGTTGTGGTCGAAGTACTACTTCCTGCGTTTGATCCCGCCGGTGCTGGCCGCCAGCCTGATTCTCAATTGGCGCCTGCCACTGGCATTCGACGAGATACAGGTGGTGGTCGGTGCCGACGGCCTGCCCGAAGCATTCAAGCTGCCCCACGCCGGCGAGCCTTGGAGCCAGCCGCCGGCGGATGGCTTCGAACGCTTTTCCGGCTTGCTGGATGACAACCTCACGCCCTTCATCCAGGCCTTGATCGACTATCGCAAGATCGCCAGTCGAGTGCTGTGGAGCAATGCCGGCAACTACTTCGAGTGGTTCATGACCACCCTTGCGGGATTGCCGTTTCCTGCCTCCATGCTGGCTCCAGGCCGACAGATTCTGGAAGCCGCGAAGCGCCCCGACGGCATGCGCAATCATTTGTTCGAGCCGGTGCGCTATGTCGCCCTGGTTGAGCACAGCGAGCCATGGCGGCAACGACGCCTGTGCTGTATCCGCAACGAGCTGGGCATGGCCATGTGCGAGAACTGCCCACATCTGGATGCGCCGCCAACCGAGATCGTCGCGGCCTGAACGCCAGCAGATGAGCGGCAATAACCTGCCTGTAGCGGCAAGCCGATGCCACCAAATCCATCAAAATCCTCTCTGAAAGCCCCGAAATAGAGGCCGCGCGAGACTTGGCCCGATACCTGCTCTATGCAGCGACGATACCGGACCATTTGCGGAAAGCGCCATGACCAGCATATCGAGCAACCCGATCGCGCTCGCCAGTTACACCGCCACCAGCAAGACGGCCGCTGCGGCTGGCAACACCACGAGCCAGCAAAGCAGCGAGAAACCAGCTGACCCGGTCGCCGAAATCAAACGCCTGGCGTTGATGATGCAGGCCCGACAGAACGGCGGGCTGTTCACCGTAATGGCCAAGGGCACCAGCCAGACAACCAGCCTGAGCGGGCTGACGGGGCTGAGTGGAGCCGGAAGCAGCGGCACTACCGCGACAATTCCGCTGCCGGATGTGGGCGAACTGGAGAAGGAAGATGCCCAGAAACTGCTGACCCAGGTGCAGAAGCTACTCGACAATGGCGTCACCGACGGCATCAGCTTCAAGGGCACCAATGGCGACAAGCAGACTGACTCACTGGCCACCTACCGCGACTGGCTGCAGGCCAAGGTCGGCATCGATACCTACGCCTGAAGTCAGCTAGTAGAGCAGGGTAGAGAGGGAGCGGGGCATGCGACCGCCTTTCCGAACATGCCATGTGCGGCTTTCAGGCCAGGCAGCAAAAAGCCCGAACATTTCGGCTCGGGCTTTGGGTTTCGGTGACCGGTCAAGCGCTAGTGATACGTAAGCTCCTGCTCAACATCGCCAGTCAAGGTTTGTACCTTGACCGTACCAGCCTTGCTCTCCATGAAGGCCTGCGCCAGTTCGATGATTTCCTCTTTGGTGGGGGCTGTTTTCGACGGTCGTCTTGCCCCTTCCTTGCGTAACTCCCAGCCTTTGGCCGTGGAAGAAATGTAGTAACTGCCCATGTAGTCGCCCTGTCAGCTGTTGAAGTCATTTATCGATCCAGGTCGCGTGATGATCGATGGTTAGCTGTATAGAGCTGTGTTTTTTTGCCAGGTTCCGGAATTTGTAACACACCGGACACGAGTTCCTCCAAACGAGAAACCGCGCAAAGAAAAAGAAGGAGTGGGATGTTCTTAACGCGACACGCTGGCTTTGCTGCGTCGCTCAAGCGGCACAACGTCAAGGATAGTGATGCCCAGTTGCTGCATGTGCTCGGTCAGGCTGGTTCCGCTAGCATCCAGGGTCTCGCCATCCTGTTCCATTTCTGCAGCTACCACGGTGAAATGAATTGCTGGCATGGCTGGTAGGCCATTCACTTTTATCTGCTGTGTGCGGACATCGCCATTGCGCGAATAAGTGATGAGACAGATCATCCAGCGTCCTCCCAGAACGTAGCTCTGGGCAGTTTAGACAGCACGTTGAATATCTGCCGGCGCGCGCTGCAGAGACGACGCGGGATGAGTGGGCGGACCGGACCTGCGGTGCGAACAAGTCAATTGTCCTAATCTCCACCCCCATCGGCCAAGCCATAACTTCGCATAATGTATATTATGTTAAATTAAGAATATGGAAGTTGCAGCACCACCAAATCTATTCAGTACCTGTTGTTGCCACCACTCCTGCATCCTCCCTTCTTCAATCCTCGGTAAGCGTCATCAGGATGTCGGCGTACCAGGCGCTGTTCAGCCCTAGTGCCTCATCCTGCGCCAAGTCGCGGCATGCCAGATCCAGTCGTGCCGAATGCACGCCGAGCAACAACCACGGCAACTCACCTAGCTCAGGTCGATGAGTCACCACAGCGCCGCCGCTGCTGCCACGATGCGTGCGTGCGTCTGTGAGGAAAAAACCCATACCCTGGAAACGCAGGCCGAATGACGAAGCAATAACTGCCTGACGGACTACCGGCATGTGATGCAAGGTGTCGTGAAACCCCAGCGGGAAACCCACTACCAATAGCGGCGTGCCGACTTCGATCTGATCGAAATGTTGAGTCAGGTGCGCGGGCGTGAACGGTGTCAGCAGCACATCTTGCGGCAACTGGTTGCGATCGACTTCAAGCACGGCAACGTCAACATCACCTGCACTGTCGCCACCTTGGCGCCATAACGGCTCGCCGTTGCGATACAGCGGCAATGAATAGCAGATGGAGCTGGCCATGTTCGCCGGGTTGTTATGCACCACCACACTGACGCTGTCGGGCCGGTGGTTGTTCGCCTCGTCGCACAGGACATGGCGGCTGGTAACTACAAACAAACGCCCGTTACGCTCGAAAAAGAAGCTGCTGGCATTGGTCAGTTGCTGCGTGCCGGCATAGGTACAAATGTGCGACGACGTCAGGAGCAGCGGTTCGATCAGGGACATTGCCAGTTACTCGGTAACAGAATCATGTGCGGTTTGCGGCGTCACTATCACACAACACCCGCCGGGACCGGGGATATGTCGTCTGCCCTGCCCCGTTTGGCTGCTTAGGCGACGAGCAATGCCGGCGGCCATGGCCGGCACTGCTCGAGTGCGTGGGATCAGATTCGTCCCAGGAGCAACAGGACGATGATGATGATCAGGATCACTCCGACACCACCCGATGGGCCGTAGCCCCAGCTTCTACTGTGCGGCCAGGCCGGAATGGCGCCAATCAGCAGCAGGATCAGGATGATCAACAGTATGGTTCCAAGGCTCATGGCTATTTCCTCGTGCGTGTCATCGCAGGATTCTGAGCGGTGTGTGCCCATACCTGCAGTCTGTGCAGGCATTCCGGCCTGCGCGCTACGACGGAATAGCTACACACCATGGAGGCGTGCAGCGACCCTTCGCATAACAATCGACATGGCCCCACACCGACGAGTTCGGATTATTTCTGCGCGCAGCCGTCGACCACGTGCCCGGCCTTATGGCTGAAGTGCTCAAGAAAGAGGGAATAACACGTAAGTCGGCGGGCGAATGCGCCGACGATTGGGCGGACCATCCGTAGTCCATGCGAAATCCGCAGGCGTCTCAGTAGTGGCTGAAGATATCGCCGATGGATGCAACCGTGAAACTCTGGTGGGCCTGAACGGCCTGCGGTTTTGGGTCGGTGGGCTTGTTGGCAAAGAACACCAGGCCGGCACACAGTGCGGAAAAAACCAGAGCAAACAGATAGCGATTCATCGCGCCCCTCCTCCATCCGCGCTTAGCACGTGATGGATCACCAGACTTATTGTTGTTATGTACTGAGGATCAGTTTGCTCCCGCTATCTGGGAGAAAGCTTGGCTTTGGATGACAAATGCCCGGCAGTTCGC
>JBBNAI010000298.1:0-21147 GCA_037994305.1 Pseudomonas sp.
GAGCCTTTCGAGTTCCGCGAGCCGGGTCGCCCGGCCGTGCCGCTGGAGCGCAGCCTGATCATCACCGGTGACCAGGTAACCGACGCCAGTGCCAGCTTCGACGAAAACGGTCGTCCGCAGGTCAACATCCGCCTCGATGGCCATGGCGGCGAGCTGATGAACCGCGCTACCCGCAACAATGTCGGGCGCAGCATGGCGGTGATCTTCATCGAGCAGAAGCCGCAGACCCACTACGTCAAACAGGTGGTCGACGGCGTCGAAAAAGAAGTACCGGTTCAGACTTTCCAGGAAGAGCGCAAGATCATCAGCCTGGCGACCATCCAGTCGCCGCTCGGTGGTCAGTTCCGCATCACCGGCCTGAACGGCCAGGGCGAGTCTTCTGAGCTGGCGTTGCTGCTGCGCGCGGGTGGTCTGGCGGCACCGATGTACTTTGCCGAGGAGCGCACCATTGGTCCGAGCCTGGGCGCTGAAAACATCGTCAAGGGTGTTGATGCCTCCCTCTGGGGCATGCTCTTCGTCTCCCTGTTCATCATCGCCATCTACCGTTTCTTCGGTGTGTTGGCGACCGTGGCCCTGGCGTTCAACATGGTCCTGCTGCTGGCGCTGATGTCGCTGCTCGGTGCGACCCTGACGCTGCCAGGCATCGCCGGTATCGTCCTGACCATGGGTATGGCGGTGGACGCCAACGTGCTGATCTTCTCGCGGATTCGTGAAGAGATCGCCAATGGCATGTCGGTACAGCGGGCTATCCACGAAGGTTTCGATCGCGCCTATACGGCGATTCTCGACGCCAACCTGACCACGCTACTGGTCGGTGGCATCCTGTTCGCCATGGGTACCGGCCCGGTCAAGGGCTTCGCCGTGACCATGTCGCTGGGTATCGTGACGTCGATGTTCACCGCAATCATGGTGACCCGTGCAATGGTCAACCTGATCTTCGGCGGCCGTGACTTCAAGAAGCTGTGGATCTAAGGGGCTGAGATGAAAACTATCAACTTCATGGGCGTGCGCAATTCTGCGTTCGCCGTGACCATGCTCCTGACTCTGGTTGCGCTGGGTAGCTGGTTCTATCAAGGCCTGAACTTCGGCCTGGACTTCACGGGTGGCACCCAGATCGAGCTGCGCTACGAGCAGCCGGTCGATCTCAATCAGGTGCGCGAAAACCTCAAGTCCGCAGGCTTTGAAGATGCGCTGGTGCAGAGCTTCGGTGCTACCACCGACGTAGTGGTGCGCTTGCGTGGTGACGACCAGCAGTTGGGCGGCAAGGTGATTGCTGCACTACAGGCGGCCGATGCCAGCAACCAGATCAAGGACAAGAAGGTCGAGTTCGTCGGTCCGCAGGTCGGTGAAGAGCTACGCGACCAGGGTGGCCTGGGTATGCTCCTGGCGCTCGGTGGGATCCTGTTGTACCTGGCCTTTCGCTTCCAGTGGAAATTCGCCGTGGGCGCCATCGTTTCGCTGGTGCACGACGTGGTGGTGACCCTGGGTATCCTTTCGTTCTTCCAGATCACCTTCGACCTGACGGTGCTTGCGGCGGTGCTGGCGATCATTGGTTACTCGCTGAACGACACCATCGTAGTGTTCGACCGGGTGCGCGAGAACTTCCGCGTGCTGCGCAAGGCCAGCCTGATCGAGAACATCAACATCTCGACCACGCAGACCCTGCTGCGCACCATGGCGACCTCGATCTCCACTTTGCTGGCGATTGCGGCGCTGCTGGTGTTTGGTGGTGACAACCTGTTTGGTTTCTCGATCTCGTTGTTCGTTGGTGTGTTGGCGGGTACCTACTCGTCGATCTACATCGCCAACGTGGTGCTGATCTGGCTGAACTTGAGCAGTGAGGACCTGATTCCTCCGGTGGCGACCGAGGAAGTCGACGAGCGTCCCTGATCGTTTCGGCTGTTGTGAAAAAGCCCGGCTTTGCCGGGCTTTTTTCTGGCTGAGGGTATCTGTGATGGTGCTCCCACTTATCGATCCAGCCTGCAAGTCGGGGGAACTCGTGCCGGTGTGGCTTATCCAAGGCAGGGAGTAGGGCGGAAAATTCCGCTGTGATGGGGTCTCAGGAGGACCATATGAACAAGTCGATGATTGTGGGTGCGGTGCTAGGTGCGGTGGGTGTTACCGCCGGTGGTGCTGTCGCCACTTACAGTCTGGTCAAGGGCTCCGAGTATGCCGAGGTCCTGGCCGTTGATCCGATCATGGAAACCGTGAAGACGCCGCGCGAAGTCTGCAAAGATGTTGCGGTGACTCGCCAGGCGCCGGTCAAGGACCAGCATCAGATTACCGGTACGGTGATCGGTGCCTTGGCAGGTGGCTTGCTGGGTAATCAGGTCGGTGGTGGCAGTGGCAAGAAGATCGCCACCGTGGCCGGTGCGGTCGGTGGCGGTTATGCCGGTAACAAGGTGCAGGAGGGTATGCAGAATCGTGATACCTACACCACTACCGAAACCCGCTGCAATACGGTAACCGACACCAGTGAGAAGCTCTCGGGTTACAACGTGAAGTACCAACTGGATGGCAAGGTCAGCCAGGTGCGCATGGATCACGATCCGGGCAGCCGGATTCCGCTCAATGAGCAAGGTCAGTTGGTGCTGGTGCAGCAGGGGCAGGCTACGCAGTAAATCCGCTGCATAAAAAACCGCCCTTCGGGGCGGTTTTTTTATGCGTCTAAAACGCTGGGTTAGCGTTTCAGGGCTGGTGACAGGTGGGGCTGGATGGCGGTCAGTACGGCCTTGAAGCACTTGGTGTTGCCGGCAACGATCTGGCCCTTCTCGAGGAAGTCGTGACCGCCGCTGAAGTCGCTGATAAGGCCGCCTGCTTCTTGGATCAGTAGGGCGCCAGCGGCCATGTCCCATTCAGACAGGCCAAACTCCCAGAATGCGTCGAAGCGGCCGGCGGCCACGTAGGCCAGGTCCAGGCTGGCAGCGCCGGCGCGGCGGATGCCGGCGGTCTGGCCGACCAGGCTGCGGAACATGCCGAAGTAGTTATCCAGGTGCTCCAGTTGGCTGTCGCGGAACGGGAAGCCGGTACCGAGCAGGGCGCCATCCAGGCTCTTGCGGGTACTTACGCGCAGACGGCGGCCATTGAGTGCGGCGCCGCGACCGCGACTGGCGGTGAATTCTTCCTGGCGAACCGGATCCAGCACCACGGCGTGCTCAAGGCGGCCACGGTATTTGCAGGCGATGCTGACGGCAAAGTGCGGTACGCCGCGGATGAAGTTGGTAGTGCCGTCCAGCGGGTCGATGATCCACTGATAGTCAGCGCCATCGCCGGTACCCTGGATGATGCCGCCCTCTTCACCGAGGAAGCCGTGCGTCGGATAGGCCTTTTGCAGTGCCTGGATAATGGTCTGCTCGGCAGCGCGGTCGATTTCGGTGACGTAGTCGCGGGCATCTTTCTCGTTGATCGAGATGACGTCCAGGCGCTCGATGGAGCGGAAGATCAGTTCACCGGCGCTGCGGGCTGCGCGCAGTGCGATATTCAGCATGGGCTGCATGAGGGGATTCACCTGGGTCGTTAAAGAAAGCCGGCCATACTAGCAGAAAAGCCTGTTGGATGTAGCCTAGCCTTTGTCACGCGTGGCGTAAGTCTCGGTGCTTCCTGTAACATCGGTGCCCCTTTCGCTTCACGCCAGGAACTCGCGGTGCTGCAGAATATTCGTGTGGTTCTGGTCAATACCAGTCATCCCGGCAACATCGGCGGCGCCGCGCGGGCCATGAAAAACATGGGTTTGTCGCGCCTGGTATTGGTCGATCCCGAGGACTTTCCCAGTGCCGAGGCGGTGGCGCGGGCTTCCGGTGCGGTCGATATTCTCGATGGTGCGCAGGTTGTCGGCACGCTGGAAGATGCTCTGGTTGGTTGCAGTGTGGTGCTCGGCACCAGCGCGCGGGACCGCAGTATTCCTTGGCCGCTGCTCGATCCGCGTGAGTGCGCGGCCACTACGCTGGAGCATGCCGGGCGTGGCGGCGAGGTGGCGTTGGTGTTCGGTCGTGAGTACGCCGGCCTGACCAATGACGAACTCCAGCGCTGTCAGTTTCATGTGCATATCCCGTCCAATCCTGATTTCAGCTCGCTGAACCTGGCGACTGCCGTGCAGGTGCTGGCCTATGAGGTGCGTATGGCCTGGCTGGCGGTGCAGGGGCTGCCTACCAAGATGAGCAAGGTCGAGGCCGCGGCGCCGCTGGATGGGCAGCCGGTGACGACGGATGAGCTGGAGCTGTTCTACTGCCACCTGGAAAGCACGCTGGTGCAGATCGGCTTCCTCGATCCGCAAAGCCCCCGGCACCTGATGTCGCGCTTGCGGCGGCTGTATGGTCGCAGCGACATCAGCAAGCTGGAGATGAACATCCTGCGCGGTATCCTTACGGAAACGCAGAAGGCAGTACGTGGCGAGCCACACAAGCGGAGAAATGAAGATGTTTGAGCGTGTGCGCGAAGATATCCAGAGCGTTTTCCATCGCGACCCGGCGGCGCGTAACGCCTTTGAGGTGCTGACCTGCTATCCGGGGCTGCACGCGATCTGGCTGCATCGCCTGGCGCATGGGCTTTGGCTCGGCGGCTGGAAGTGGCTGGCGCGCATGGTCTCCAATTTCGGTCGCTGGATGACCGGTATCGAGATTCATCCGGGGGCGAAGATCGGTCGGCGTTTTTTTATCGATCACGGCATGGGTATTGTCATTGGCGAGACCGCCGAGATCGGCAATGACGTGACGCTCTATCAGGGGGTGACCCTGGGTGGGACGAGCTGGAACAAGGGCAAGCGCCATCCGACCCTGGAGGATGGTGTGGTGGTGGGTGCTGGCGCCAAGGTGCTGGGGCCGTTCACCGTTGGGGCGGGTGCCAAGATCGGCTCCAATGCGGTGGTAACCAAGGAAGTGCCGGCGGGTGCGACGGCAGTAGGCATTCCTGGGCGGATTATCGCCAAGTCTGATGATGAGCAGGAGGCCAAGCGTCAGGCCATGGCTGAAAAGCTGGGGTTCGATGCCTATGGCGTCAGTCAGGACATGCCCGATCCGGTGGCGCGTGCCATTGGCCAGTTGCTGGATCACTTGCAGGCGGTCGATGGGCGCCTGGAGGGTATGTGCGGGGCGCTCAAGGCGCTCGGTAGCGATTACTGCGCCAAGGAGCTTCCGGCTTTGCGTGATGAGGACTTCGAGGGTGTCTGTGCGGAGCAGGGCGACAAGCCGGCGGCCTGATGCCTTGCAGGGCTGGGTTTGCTATCATTCGCGCCCCGCGCTGCGCCTAATCCCGACTGTTTTAATCGGTCTTATAGTTGACTGAAACAGTCGGAAAAGGGGATACTTGCGGCAATTCAGCGAATTCGTGGTAGCTACCATGCGCCTGACCACCAAAGGCCGATACGCCGTCACCGCCATGCTCGACCTGGCGCTGCATGCTCAGCAGGGGCCTGTGTCTCTGGCTGATATTTCCGAGCGCCAGGGGATTTCCCTGTCCTACCTAGAGCAGCTGTTCGCCAAGCTGCGTCGCGGCAATCTGGTTAGCAGTGTGCGTGGTCCGGGCGGCGGCTATCAGCTGTCGCGCGACATGCATGTGATCCAGGTGGCGCAGGTGATCGATGCAGTCAATGAGTCGGTGGATGCCACTCGTTGCCAGGGGCAGGGTGATTGCCACTCGGGCGATACCTGTCTGACCCACCACCTGTGGTGCGACCTCAGCCAGCAGATTCACGAGTTCCTCAGTGGTATCAGCCTGGCTGATCTGGTGACGCGCCGTGAGGTGCAGGAAGTTGCCCTGCGTCAGGATCAGCGCCACTGCAATGGCAGGACGCCTCGCCTGGATAAGATTGAAGCGTCCGCCGTTGATTGAGTAGGGCGCCTACCTGATAGGAGATACCTGATGAGATTGCCGATTTACCTCGACTATTCCGCCACCACTCCGGTCGATCCGCGCGTGGCGCAGAAAATGAGTGAATGCCTGCTGGTGGATGGCAACTTTGGCAACCCAGCGTCGCGTTCCCACGTATTCGGCTGGAAAGCTGAAGAGGCCGTGGAAAATGGTCGTCGGCAAGTCGCCGAACTGGTCAATGCCGATCCGCGTGAGATCGTTTGGACCTCTGGTGCCACCGAGTCCGACAACCTGGCGATCAAGGGCGTTGCGCACTTCTACAGCACCAAAGGCAAACACATCATCACCTCGAAGATTGAGCACAAAGCGGTGCTCGATACCTGTCGCCAGCTTGAGCGCGAAGGCTTTGAGGTGACGTACCTTGAGCCGGGCGCAGATGGTCTGATCACCGTTGCAATGGTCGAGGCCGCGCTACGCGACGACACCATTCTGGTTTCGGTGATGCACGTCAACAATGAGATTGGCACCATCAACGACATCGCTGCTATTGGTGAGCTGACCCGCTCGCGTGGCGTTCTGTTCCACGTCGACGCCGCCCAGTCCACGGGCAAGGTGGAGATCGACCTGGAGAAGATGAAGGTCGACCTGATGTCCTTCTCTGCGCACAAGACCTACGGCCCGAAAGGCATTGGTGCGCTCTACGTGCGCCGCAAGCCGCGTGTTCGTCTGGAAGCCCTGATTCACGGTGGCGGCCATGAGCGCGGCATGCGTTCCGGCACCCTGGCGACTCACCAGATCGTCGGCATGGGCGAGGCTTTCCACATCGCCAAGCAGGAGATGGTCCAGGAAAACCAGCGCATCCTGGCCCTGCGTGAGCGCTTCTATAAGCAGGTCGAGGGCATGGAAGAGTTGTACGTCAACGGCAGCCTGACTGCGCGTGTGCCGCACAACCTCAACCTCAGCTTCAACTATGTCGAGGGTGAGTCGCTGGTCATGGCGCTCAAGGACCTGGCGGTGTCTTCCGGTTCTGCCTGTACCTCCGCCTCGCTGGAGCCGTCCTACGTATTGCGCGCCCTGGGCCGCAATGACGAACTGGCACACAGCTCGATTCGTTTCACCTTCGGTCGCTTCACCACCGAAGAAGAAGTTGATTACGCAGCCTCGAAGATTCGCGATGCAGTGGACAAGCTGCGCGAGTTGTCGCCGCTGTGGGACATGTTCAAAGAGGGTGTCGACCTGTCCAAGGTCGAATGGCAGGCACACTGAGTTTGTAGTCGCCTCCAAGAGCGGCACCTGATGAGAGAGGAATTGCACCATGGCTTACAGTGAAAAGGTCATCGACCACTACGAGAACCCGCGCAACGTCGGCAAGATGGATGCCGAGGATCCGGATGTCGGCACCGGCATGGTCGGCGCGCCGGCGTGTGGCGACGTGATGCGTCTGCAGATCAAGGTCAACGAACAAGGCGTGATCGAAGACGCCAAGTTCAAGACCTACGGCTGCGGTTCGGCCATCGCTTCCAGCTCCCTCGCCACCGAGTGGATGAAGGGCAAGACCCTGGATGAAGCGGAAACCATCAAAAACACCCAGCTGGCCGAAGAGCTCGCTCTGCCGCCGGTAAAAATCCACTGCTCGGTGCTCGCTGAGGACGCCATCAAGGCGGCCGTGCGCGACTACAAGCAGAAGAAAGGCCTGCTCTGAGCCTCTGCAGTCTGTAAGGAGCTGATATGGCGATTACCATGACCGAATCCGCTGCCCGCCACGTGCAGCGCTCCCTCGAGGGGCGCGGCAAGGGCGAGGGTATTCGTCTCGGTGTGCGCACCACTGGCTGCTCGGGCCTGGCCTATGTGCTGGAGTTCGTTGACGAGCTGGCGGTCGAGGATCAGGTGTTCGAAAGCTTCGGGGTGAAAGTGATCATCGATCCGAAGAGCCTGGCCTATATCGATGGCACCGAATTGGACTTTGTGCGGGAAGGCCTCAATGAGGGCTTCAAGTTCAATAACCCCAACGTGCGCGGCGAATGCGGCTGCGGCGAGAGCTTCAACGTCTGAAACCATGGGTAGTCCCTGTCATTTCGCCCTGTTCGACCTGCAGCCGGGCTTTCGTTTGGATATCCAGCAGCTTGCTGTGCGTTATCGCGAGCTGGCCAAGGCGGTGCATCCGGATCGCTTTGCCGATGCGCCCGAGCGCGATCAGCGTCTGGCGCTGGAGCATTCAGCCAGCCTCAACGAGGCCTACCAGACCCTGAAAAACGCGCCGCGTCGGGCGCTTTATCTGCTGGCGCTGCGTGGGCGTGAGTTGCCGTTGGAAGTAACGGTGCAGGATGGCGAGTTCCTCCTGCAGCAGATGCACTGGCGTGAAGAGCTGGAAGACCTGCAGGAAAGCGCCGATTTGGCGGGGGTGGCGGTTTTCAAGCGCCGCCTGAAGACGGCTCAGGAAGAGCTTGATGAAGGTTTTGCCGCTTGTTGGGATGATCCTGCGCGGCGTGAAGAGGCCGAGCGCCTGGTCCGTCGCATGCAGTTCCTCGACAAGTTGACCCACGAAGTGCGCCAGCTGGAAGAGCGCCTCGACGATTAACTACCGTGCGGCCCCGGCTGCGCGCCTGAACTCCAGAGCATCATGGCCCTACTGCAGATTGCCGAGCCCGGCCAAAGCCCTCAGCCCCACCAGCGTCGTCTGGCCGTGGGTATTGATCTGGGCACCACCAATTCCCTGGTTGCCGCTGTGCGTAGCGGGTTGTCCGCGCCACTGGCAGATGCCGATGGGCAGGTAATCCTGCCGTCCGCCGTGCGTTATCACGCCGATCGCGTCGAGGTCGGTCAGGTTGCCAAGGCTGCGGCGCCTGGTGATCCGCTGAATACCGTGCTGTCGGTCAAGCGCCTGATGGGGCGCGGGCTGGCGGACGTCAAGCAACTGGGTGATCAACTGCCTTACCGCTTTGTGGGCGGTGAGTCGCACATGCCGTTCATCGACACGGTGCAGGGCGCGAAAAGCCCGGTGGAAGTGTCGGCGGAGATTCTGAAAACACTGCGCCAGCGTGCCGAGGCGACGTTGGGTGGTGAGCTGGTTGGTGCGGTGATTACCGTGCCGGCCTACTTCGACGATGCCCAGCGCCAGGCCACCAAGGACGCTGCGCGTCTGGCTGGCCTGAGCGTATTGCGTCTGCTTAATGAGCCGACTGCGGCGGCGGTTGCCTATGGTCTCGATCAGCAGGCAGAAGGCGTGGTGGCCATCTATGACCTGGGTGGCGGCACGTTCGATATTTCCATCCTGCGCCTGAGTCGTGGCGTATTCGAGGTCATGGCTACCGGTGGCGATAGCGCGCTGGGTGGTGATGATTTTGATCACGCGATTGCTGGTTGGATGATGCAGCAGGCTGGCCTGTCCATGGATATCGATCCCGGGACCCAGCGCAGCCTGTTGCAGGCGGCCTGCGCTGCCAAGGAGGCGCTGACGGTGGCTGAGTCGGTCGAACTGGTGCATGGCGCATGGCACGGTGCGCTGACTCGCGCTCAGTTCGAGGCGCTGATCGAGCCAATGGTGCAGCGTAGCCTCAAGGCTTGCCGCCGGGCAGTGCGTGACGCCGGTATCGAGATCGATGAGGTCGAGGCGGTGGTCATGGTTGGCGGCTCTACGCGGGTGCCGCGAGTGCGTGCCGCGGTGGGCGAGCTGTTCGGTCGCCAGCCGCTGACCGATATCGATCCGGATCAGGTGGTGGCCATTGGTGCTGCGATCCAGGCCGATACCCTGGCAGGCAACAAGCGTGGCGACGGTGAAGAGTTGCTGCTGCTCGACGTGATTCCGCTGTCCCTGGGGCTGGAGACCATGGGTGGCCTGATGGAGAAGGTGATTCCGCGCAACACCACGATTCCGGTGGCGCGCGCGCAGGACTTCACCACCTACAAGGATGGCCAGACGGCCATGATGATTCATGTGCTGCAGGGCGAGCGCGAGCTGATCAGCGATTGCCGCTCTCTGGCGCGTTTTGAGCTGCGTGGTATTCCACCGCTGGTGGCGGGCTCGGCGAAGATCCGCGTGACCTTCCAGGTGGATGCTGATGGTCTGCTCAATGTCTCTGCTCGTGAACTGGGTTCTGGTGTCGAGGCGAGCATCCAGGTCAAGCCGTCCTACGGTCTGACCGATGGCGAGATTGCCCGCATGCTGCAGGACTCCTTTCAAAATGCCGGTGATGACAAGGTGGCCCGCGTGCTGCGCGAGCAACAGGTCGATGCCCAGCGCTTGATCGAAGCGGTGCAGGCTGCCCTGGAGGCAGATGGCGAGCGCTTGCTCGATGCCGAGGAGCGTCTGGTTATCGAGTTGCAGGTGCAGGAGCTGGCTGGATTGATGAAAGGCACAGATGGCTATGCCATCGAGCAGCAGACCAAGCGCCTGTCGCAGGTGACCGATGCATTTGCTGCGCGCCGCCTGGATTCGACGGTGAAGGCTGCTCTGGCGGGGCGTAATCTGAATGAAATCGAGGATAACTGATGCCGCAGGTCATTTTTCTGCCACACGAGAAGTTCTGTCCCGATGGCATGGTTGTGGAAGCCGAGCCCGGCACGTCCATTCTCGAGCTGGCTCATGAGCACCACATCGAGATGGAAAACGCCTGCGGTGGTGTCTGTGCCTGCACCACGTGCCACTGCATCATCCGCGAAGGTTTTGATTCGCTGGAAGAGGCTGACGAGCTGGAGGAAGATTTCCTCGATCGCGCCTGGGGGCTGGAGGCGCAATCGCGCCTGGCCTGTCAGGCGATCGTCGGGACTGAGGATCTGACCGTCGAGATCCCCAAATACTCGCTCAACCACGCCGCTGAAGCGCCGCACTGATCCAAGGAGTTGTCATGAGTCTGAAATGGGCTGATGTGCTGGATATCGCCATCGAGCTGGCGGACAGCAAGCCGGATGTCGATCCGCGCTACGTCAACTTCGTTGATCTGCATCGCTGGGTGCTGGCGCTGCCGGACTTCAGTGATGATCCGCAGCGTGGCGGTGAGAAGGTTCTGGAAGCGATCCAGGCTGCCTGGATCGAAGAGTCCGAGTGACCGCCAGGCGCCCTCGGGCGCCGGTCTACGCATTTTCCCCTAACCCGCGTATAATTCGCGGGTTTACTTGTTCGCTTTAATCCTTGTTTCCGGAGTTTCACATGGCTGTTCAACGTACTTTCTCCATCATCAAGCCCGATGCTGTCGCCAAAAACGTAGTTGGCGAAATCACCAGCCGTTTCGAAAAAGCCGGCCTGCGCGTCGTTGCTTCGAAAATGGTTCAACTGTCCGAGCGCGAAGCTGGCGGTTTCTACGCCGAGCACAGCGAGCGCGGCTTCTTCAAAGACCTGGTTGCCTTCATGGTTTCCGGTCCGGTCATCGTCCAGGTTCTGGAAGGTGAAGACGCTATCGCCAAGAACCGCGAGCTGATGGGCGCTACCAACCCGAAAGAAGCTGCTGCCGGCACCATTCGCGCCGACTTCGCCGTTTCCATCGACGAGAACGCTGTACACGGTTCCGATTCCGAGGCCTCCGCTGCTCGTGAAATCGCGTACTTCTTCGCCGCCACCGAGGTGTGCGCTCGCATTCGCTAAGCGCGAACAAGCGAGGGTGAGTTCATGACTGAAACTGCCGGTAAAACCAATCTACTGGGTCTGACCCAGACTGAAATGGAGAGCTTCTTCGAGTCCATCGGAGACAAGCGCTTCCGTGCCGGCCAGGTGATGAAGTGGATTCACCACTTTGGCGTCGATGATTTCGACGCCATGAGCAATCTGGGCAAGGCCTTGCGCGAAAAGCTCAAGGCCTGTGCCGAGATTCGCGGTCCCGAGATTGTCAGCCAGGACATTTCCAGCGACGGCACCCGTAAATGGGTGGTGCGTGTGGCGTCCGGCAGTTGCGTCGAGACCGTGTATATCCCGCAAGGCGGCCGCGGCACCCTGTGTGTATCGTCCCAGGCTGGCTGTGCGCTGGATTGCAGTTTCTGTTCCACCGGCAAGCAGGGCTTCAATAGCGACCTGACTGCCGCCGAGATTATCGGTCAGGTGTGGATTGCCAATAAGTCCTTTGGCACCGTCCCGGCCAAGATCGACCGTGCTGTCACCAACGTGGTGATGATGGGCATGGGCGAGCCCCTGTTGAATTTCGATAACGTAGTCGCCGCCATGCGCATCATGATGGATGACCTTGGCTACGGTATCTCCAAGCGCAAGGTCACCCTGTCGACTTCCGGCGTTGTGCCGATGATCGACAAGTTGGGTGAAGTCATCGATGTGTCGCTGGCCTTGTCGCTGCACGCGCCGAATGACGAGCTGCGCAGCCAGCTGGTACCGATCAACAAGAAGTACCCCCTGGACGTGTTGCTGCCGGCCTGCCGCCGGTATATCTCCGGCCTCGGCGAGAAGCGCTTCCTGACGATCGAGTACACCCTGCTCAAGGACGTCAACGACCAGCCTGAGCATGCTGCGCAGATGATCGCACTTCTCAAGGATTTCCCTTGCAAGATCAATCTGATTCCGTTTAATCCCTTCCCCTTCTCCGGTTACGAACGGCCGAGCAATAACGCCATTCGCCGCTTCCAGGATTTGCTGCACCAGGCTGGGCACAATGTCACCGTACGCACCACGCGTGGCGATGATATCGATGCCGCCTGCGGGCAGCTGGTCGGACAGGTGCAGGACCGCACTCGTCGGAGCGAGCGTTATATTGCCGTTCGTCAGCTGGGCAACGAGGCTGAAAAGCCTCGCGATGCTGCCAATCGAACCTGAAGAGAGGATTTTCATGACCTTGCGCGCTTTGCTGTTGCTGTCTCTTGCCATGGTGTTGGCGGGGTGTGTGAAAAGCGGTGGTCCTGTCGACCCTATGAGTACCCAGAAGGGGCGCGATGAGGCTCGTGATGCCTATATCCAATTGGGTATTGGACACTTGAACCAGGGCGCTACCGAGAAAGCCAAAGACCCATTGCGCAAGGCGCTGGAGATTGATCCGAACAGTGCGGGTACCTACGCCGTATTGGCCTTGGTGTTCCAGCGCGAGTTGGAGCCGAAGCTTGCCGACGAGCATTACCGCAAGGCCATTGCTCTGGATCCGGGTAACGCGCGATTGCTGAACAACTACGGCGGTTTCCTGTATGAGCAAAAGAACTATAAGGAAGCCCACGAGCAGTTCATCGCTGCATCCAAGGACACTCTGTACCCTGAGCGTTCCCGGGTGTTCGAAAATCTTGGGCTGACTGCCCAGCAGCTTGGTCAGCGTGATCAGGCGAAGAGCTATTTTGAAAAAGCCCTGCGCATGAATAGCCAGCGCCCATTGGCGTTGCTGAAAATGGCGGAGCTGTCCTATCAGGACAAGGAGTATGTCCCCGCGCGGGCTTACTATGCCGGTTTCAGTCAGCAGTCCAAGCAAACGGCCGAGAGCCTGCTGTTGGGCACCCGCCTGGCCAAGGTATTTGATGACCGCGACCAGGCCGCGACTCTCGGTCTGCAGCTCAAACGTCTCTATCCGGGCACTCCCGAATACCAGCAATTCCTGTCGGAGCAATGATGAAGGCCTCGCATCCTGACGTAGCGACAGCGACTCGCGTGAATCCAGGCGAGACGCTGCGCAAGGCGCGCGAAAACAAGGAGTGGGCGCTGGCCGATGTGGCTGCTCAGCTCAATCTGACGGTGCAGGCACTGCGCCTGGTCGAGAGCGGCGCTTTCGATCAGTTGCCTGGGCATACCTTCTCGCGTGGCTATATTCGCTCCTACGCGAAGTTGCTGGGCATGGACTCCAATCGCCTGGTTGCCGATTTCGATCAATACACCGGTACCGACTCCCAGGGCAGCAGTGTTGCCAGCCTGGGGCGTATCGAGGAGCCAGCTCGCGTCTCGCACAATCTGCTGCGCGGGTTTAGCGTTCTGGTGCTGGTCGCATTAGGGGCCGCAGGCTTCTTCTGGTGGCAGGGTGAGTCGAGCAATACCGCTGCTCGTCTGGCCAATACCGGAATTGAGCACGTGGAAGTAGAGGCCGCCGACGGCACCACCGAAATCCACCCGCTCGATGAGCCCGAGGATCAGGCCATCGTCGAGGTACAAGGTGATGATGAGCAGCCGCTCACTGATCCTGCGCTTGCCCCTGAAGTACCTGCAGGTGCCCCCGAGGCCCTTGCCGGCGAAGCGCCTGTGGCTCCAGTACCCGTTGCTCCGACTGCAACCGAGAGTGCTCCAGTTGCGGTGACTCCGCCTGCGAATGCCGTCGTGCCTGTTGTGCCGACCCAGGCTCCGGTCCCAGCAGAGCCGGTTGCCACAGCACCACCCGCTGCGGCCCCCAGTGCGCCTGTCGTCGCTCCGGCCGCAGGTGATTCGCGTGTCAGCCTGATGTTCAGTGCCGATTGCTGGGCCCAGCTCACCGATGCCAGTGGCAAGGTGCTGGTCAGTGCCCTCAAACGCAAGGGTGAAAGCCTTGAGCTGTATGGCAAGGCCCCCTTCGAGCTGCGCCTGGGTTATGCCCGCGGCGCGGTAGTCAGTTTCAATGGTCAACAGGTCGATGTCGGTCCTTTCACTCACGGTGAAACCGCCCGCATCAAGCTGGGGCAGTGAGCTAAAGCATGCATTGCGAATCCCCTATCAAACGCCGCCTGTCCCGCAAGATCTGGGTCGGTTCGGTACCGGTTGGCGGCGATGCACCGATTGCGGTGCAGAGCATGACCAATACCGATACCTGTGACGTCGCCGCCACGGTCGGACAGATCCGTCGCCTGGAAGAGGCGGGCGCCGATATCGTGCGTGTCTCGGTACCGGACATGGAAGCGGCCGAGGCCTTTGGCCGAATCAAGCAGCAGGTCAACCTGCCGCTGGTGGCCGATATCCACTTCGACTATCAGATCGCTCTGCGCGTGGCCGAATTGGGCGTCGATTGCCTGCGCATTAATCCGGGCAACATCGGTCGCGAAGACCGGGTTCGCGCCGTGGTTGAGGCCGCGCGCGACAAAGGTATCCCGATCCGCATCGGGGTCAACGCCGGCTCGTTGGAAAAAGACCTGCAGAAGAAGTACGGCGAACCGACTCCGGCTGCTCTGGTCGAGTCGGCGCTGCGCCATGTCGAGCACCTGGATCGGCTGAACTTCCCTGACTTCAAGGTCAGCGTGAAGGCCTCCGACGTATTCATGGCTGTCGAGGCGTATCGCCTGTTGGCGACGCAGATCGAGCAGCCGCTGCACCTGGGTATCACCGAAGCCGGTGGCCTGCGTTCCGGTACCGTCAAGTCTGCAGTCGGCCTGGGCATGCTGTTGATGGACGGCATTGGCGACACCATCCGTATCTCTCTGGCTGCCGACCCGGTGGAAGAGATCAAGGTTGGCTACGACATCCTCAAGTCCCTGCGCCTGCGTTCGCGTGGCATCAACTTCATCGCCTGCCCGAGTTGCTCGCGGCAGAACTTCGATGTGGTGAAAACCATGAACGAGCTGGAAAGTCGTGTCGAAGACCTGCTGGTGCCGCTCGACGTTGCGGTGATCGGTTGCGTGGTCAATGGCCCCGGCGAAGCCAAGGAGGCGCATATCGGCCTCACCGGTGGTTCGCCGAACAACCTGATCTACATCGATGGCAAGCCGGCGCACAAACTGACCAATGAAAACCTGGTGGACCAGCTGGAAAAGCTGATCCGCCAGAAAGCGGCTGAGAAGGTCGAGGCCGAGGCGGCTGTTATCGCCCGCGGCTGAGTCAGGCACGCTCTTCGCACACCGCGAGCGCAGGCTGGACTACGACTGTAAATGAGCATTTTTTGCCTGTTCTGGCACTGCATCAGCAAGCGCAGCAGTGTCGGGAGCAGGTGTTAAGGAATATTTGTGAGCAAGACCCTACAAGCCATTCGCGGCATGAACGACATCCTGCCGGAGCAGACGCCGACCTGGCGCTACCTGGAAAATACCCTGGCCACCTTGCTGGACGGCTACGGCTACAAGGAAATCCGTCTGCCAGTACTGGAATTCACCGAGCTGTTCGCGCGCGGTATCGGCGAAGGCACCGATGTGGTCGACAAGGAGATGTACACCTTCCTCGACCGCAACGAAGAGTCCCTGACTCTGCGTCCGGAAGGTACCGCCGGCTGTGTGCGTGCCGTGCTCGAGCATGGTCTGACCGGTGGCGGCCAGGTGCAGAAACTCTGGTACGCCGGTCCGATGTATCGCTACGAGAAGCCGCAAAAAGGCCGTTATCGTCAGTTCCACCAGGTCGGCGTTGAGGTTTTCAACCTGCCCGGGCCGGATATCGATGCCGAGTTGATCGTCCTCACTGCGCGCCTGTGGCAGCAGTTGGGGCTGTCCGGTTCGGTGACCTTGCAGCTGAACAGCCTGGGCTCCAGCGAAGCGCGTGCGGTGTACCGCGATGCCTTGGTGGCCTACCTGAAAGAGCGTTTCGAGCAGCTCGACGAAGACAGCCAGCGCCGTCTGACCACCAACCCGTTGCGTATCCTCGACAGCAAAAATCCACAAACCCAGGCCCTGCTGGTCGACGCCCCGACCCTGCATGATTACCTCGATGAGGAGTCGCGTGCACACTTCGAAGGCCTCAAGGCGCGCCTGGATGCCGTTGGCATTGCCTATCAGATCAACCCCAAACTGGTGCGTGGCCTGGATTACTACGGCCGTACCGTGTTCGAGTGGGTCACCGACAAACTCGGCTCGCAAGGGACCGTGTGTGCCGGTGGGCGCTACGACGGCTTGATCAGCCAGTTCGGTGGCAAGCCGACCCCGGGCGTTGGCTTCGCCATGGGCGTCGAGCGCCTGGTGTTGCTGCTGGAAACCCTCGATCTGGTACCCGCGGAACTGCATAGCCCGGCCGATCTCTATCTGTGCGCCTTCGGCGAGCCGGCTGAGCTGGCTGCCCTGACCCTGGCCGAGCGCCTGCGTGATGCCATTCCCGGGTTGCAGCTGATGGTCAATGCCGGCGGCGGCAGCTTCAAAAGCCAGTTCAAGAAGGCCGACAAGAGCGGCGCCCGTTTCGCCCTGATTCTCGGTGAGGACGAACTGGCCAATCGCGTGGTAGGTTGCAAACCTTTGCGCGACGACAGCGAACAACAAACCATTGCCTGGGGTGCGCTAGCGCAGCATCTCGCCGCCAGTCTGGCGCAGGCCTGAAGAACAAAGCGAATAAGGAGTTACTGGGGTGAGCATGACCGAAGAAGAACAGATTGCGCAGATCAAGGACTGGTGGCAGCGCAATGGCAAGCCCCTGCTGACTGGCGGCGTACTGGCGGTGGTACTGGTGTTCGGCTGGCAGGCCTGGAGTTCGTACCAGGCCCGTCAGGCGCAAGGCGCCTCGGTGGTTTACCAGCAACTGCTGGAAACCAGCCTGACCCCCAACGGCCAGCCGGATGCCGGCAAGGTCGCCGAACTGGCCAGCAAGCTGAAGACTGAATTCGGCGGTACTCATTACGCCCAGTACGCCAGCCTGTTCGTGGCCAAGGTGGCTGTGGAGTCCGGCAAGCTGGACGATGCCGCTGCTGAACTCAAGCCGCTGCTGGACAAGCCGGTTGATGCCACCGTTGGTGAGCTGGCACGTCAGCGCCTGGCCCGTGTGCTGGCTGCTCAAGGCAAGATCGAAGACGGCCTCAAGCTGCTCGATGGCGACGTGGACAAAGCCTGGCTGGCCAGTCGTGAAGAACTCAAGGGCGACCTGCTGGTGCAGCTCGGCCGTACCGATGATGCCCATGCCGCGTATCTGAAAGCCAAGGGCTCCCTGGCTGAAGATGCTGCCGTAGGTGGCCTGCAGATGAAACTCGACGACCTGGCGAAAGGGGATGCGTGACGTGATGCGCTGGAAGAATGCCGCAGTGCTGGCCCTCGCCGTTCTGGCCGTGGGTTGCAGCAGCAACAGCAAGAAGGAACTGCCACCGGCCGAACTGCCTGATATCCAGGAAGAAGTGCGGCTGGAGAAACAATGGAGCCTCTCCATCGGTGATGGCCAGGGCGAAATCTACAACCTGCTGACCCCGGCCGTGGATGGCGAGCGCCTGTACGCCGCCTCGGCGGATGGCGAAGTGGTCGCCATGGATCGCCTGACCGGCGACAAGACCTGGGAAATCGATCTCGACCTGCCGGTATCCGGTGGCGTCGGTGCCGGTTACGGTCTGGTGCTGGTCGGTACCCTGAAGGGTGAAGTGATTGCCCTGGATGCCAGCTCCGGTGAGGAACGCTGGCGTGCCCGCGTGACCAGCGAAGTGCTGTCGGCCCCGGCTACCAACGGTGACGTGGTGGTGGTGCAGACCCAGGATGATCGCCTGATCGCCCTGGATGCCAGCACCGGTAGCCAGCGTTGGATCTTCGAAAATACTCCGGCGGTGCTGACCCTGCGTGGTACCAGCAGTCCGGTGCTGACCAACCGCCTGGCCATTGCCGGCCTGTCCAGTGGCAAGGTGATTGCCCTCGACACCCAGCGTGGCATCCCGGTTTGGGAACAGCGTATTGCGGTACCGAAAGGTCGTTCCGAACTGGAGCGCGTGGTCGATATCGACGGCAACCTGCTGCTCTCCGGCGGCACTCTGTACGTGGTGACCTACCAAGGCCAGGTGGCGGCGCTCGACGTTGACAGCGGTCGTCCGCAGTGGACGCGTGAGGCTTCCAGCTACGTGGGCCTGGCCCAGGGCTTCGGTAACGTCTACGTGACCCAAGCCGGTGGCAGTGTGGAAAGCATCGATGAGCGTTCCAACTCGTCGCTGTGGAACAACGAAGCCCTGGCCCGCCGTCAGCTGTCGGCACCGGAAGTGTTCTCCAGCTACGTAGCGGTCGGTGACTTCGAAGGCTACCTGCACCTGCTGAGCCAGGTAGACGGCCATTTCGTCGGTCGCGAGAAGATTGATGGCGACGGCGTGCGCGTCCGTCCGCTGGTGGTAGGTGACTGGATTTACGCCTACGGCAACAGCGGGAAGCTGGTCGCGCTGACCATCCGCTAAGCTGTTTTGCAATGTCCGGCCGCTGCCGTTCTACGGCAGCGGCCTTTGTGTTTTCTGGATTTAGTTGTGGAGGAGCCCAATGGTTCCGGTAATCGCCCGGGTGGGCCGTCCCAATGTGGGCAAGTCGACCCTGTTCAACCGCCTGACCCGTACCCGCGATGCCATCGTCGGTGACCTGTCGGGCCTGACCCGTGATCGCCAGTACGGCGAGGCCAAATGGGAAGGTCGTAGCTACATCCTGGTCGACACCGGCGGCATCACCGGCGACGAGGAAGGCATCGACGAGAAGATGGCCGAGCAGTCGCTGTTGGCCATCGAAGAAGCCGATGTCGTGCTGTTCCTGGTCGATGCCCGTGCCGGCCTGACCGCCGGCGACCAGATGATTGGCGAGCACCTGCGCAAGCGCAACAAACGTAGCTACCTGGTGGTGAACAAGATCGACAACATCGATCCGGACATCGCCCGTGCCGAATTCAGCCCGATGGGCATGGGCGAAGCCCTGCCGATTGCCGGCGCCCATGGCCGCGGCATCACCCAGTTGCTGGAAGCCTCGCTCGGCGAATATCCGCGCGACGAGGACGATGGCGCCACCGACGAGGATGTTGCCGAAGGCGAGGAAGCCAAGCGCATTCCCGGCCCGAGCGAGAAGGATGGCATCAAGATCGCCATCATCGGCCGCCCCAATGTCGGCAAGTCGACCCTGGTCAACCGCATGCTCGGCGAAGAGCGCGTGGTGGTCTATGACCAGCCCGGCACCACCCGCGACAGCATCTACATCCCGTTCGAGCGTAACGACGAGAAGTACACGCTGATCGACACCGCCGGTGTGCGCAAGCGCGGCAAGATCCACGAGGAAGTGGAAAAGTTCTCGGTGGTGAAGACCCTGCAGGCGATCAAAGACGCCAACGTGGTGATCTTCGTCATGGACGCCCGCGAAGGGGTGGTCGACCACGACCTCAACCTGCTCGGCTTTGCCATCGAATCCGGCCGTGCGCTGGTGATCGCCCTGAACAAGTGGGACGGCATGGAGTCCGGCGAGCGCGACTACGTGAAGACCGAGCTGGAGCGCCGGCTGTTCTTCGTCGACTACGCCGACATCCACTTCATCTCCGCCTTGCACGGCACCGGCGTGGGCAACCTGTACAAGTCGGTGCAGGCTTCGTTCAAGTCGGCGATCACCCGCTGGCCAACCAGCCGCCTGACGCAGATTCTCGAAGATGCGGTGCGCGAGCATCAGCCGCCGCTGGTTGGCAGTCGTCGTATCAAGCTGCGTTATGCCCACCTGGGTGGCGCCAACCCGCCGCTTATCGTGATCCACGGCAACCAGGTCGAGGCAGTGCCGAAGTCCTACTCGCGCTACCTGGAGAACACCTACCGGCGCGTGCTCAAGCTGGTCGGTACACCGATCCGCATCGAGTACAAAAGCGGTGAGAACCCCTACGAGGGCAAGAAGAACACCCTCACCGACCGTCAGGTGAACAAGAAACGTCGCCTGATGAGCCACCACAAGAAGGCCGAGAAGAAGCGCCGCGACAAGAAGTAAGAGCTGTACCAGCTGCTTGCTATCGTGGTTTGAAAAGGCGCAGAAGGCATAAGCTTCTGCGCCTTTTTCATATCAGTGACTGCTGCATCCGCCGGGGACCATCGGCTATCCTCGCGGCTCGCGCCCGCCAGCAGGAATTGGTCTGATGCTCACCAGCAAGTTGCCGCATGTCGGCACCACCATCTTCACCCGCATGTCCCAGCTCGCCGCGGAAACCGGTGCGCTCAATCTGTCCCAGGGCTTTCCCGATTTCGACGGCCCGCAGGCCCTGCGTGATGCCGTTGGCCGCCATATCGGCGCCGGGCATAACCAATATGCCGCGATGACCGGCCTGCCGGCCCTGCGCGAGCAGGTTGCGGCGAAGATCGCCCGTTGCTACGGTCGCCCAGTCAGCGCCGATACGGAGGTCACCATCACCCCGGGCGCTACGCAGGCGATCTTCTGTGCGATCCAGGCGCTGATCCATCCCGGCGACGAGGTGATCGTCTTCGACCCCAGCTATGACAGCTACGAGCCTTCGGTAGAGCTGGCCGGTGGTCGCTGCGTGCATGTGCCGCTGGCCCTGCCGGACTTCGCCATCGACTGGCAGCGCCTGCAGGATGCACTGAGCCCGCGCACGCGCCTGATCATCCTCAACAGCCCGCACAACCCCAGCGGTGCGCTGATTTCCCGCGCCGAGCTGGATCGGCTGGCGGCGTTGATCCGCGAGCGCGACATCTACCTGATCAGCGACGAGGTCTACGAGCACCTGGTGTTCGACGGCGTGCAGCACGCCAGCGTGCTGGCGCACGAGGAGCTGTACCAGCGTGCCTTCGTGGTCAGTTCGTTCGGCAAGACCTACCACGTCACCGGCTGGAAGACCGGCTACGTGGTGGCGCCGCCGGC
>JBBNAI010000299.1:0-6090 GCA_037994305.1 Pseudomonas sp.
CCAGGCGTGCGAGGCGTCCGCGCCGATCAGCCGGGGCTGGCCGGGTGGCGGCTGGGTCAGCAGGTAGCCGCTGACGTAGCGCGCTGCCAGGCCACGCGAGCGCAGGCAGGCAAGCATCAGGTGGGCGAAGTCCTGGCACACCCCACGGCGCTCTTCCAGCACCTGCAGCAGCGGCGTCGCCACCTGGGTGGCTTCGTCGTCGAAGGTAAATTCGTCGAAGATCTTCTGCATCAGCGCACGCACCGCCACCAGCAGCGGGCGCCCTGGCGGGAAACAGTCGGCGGCGAACGCGGCGAAGGCCTGCTTGAGGTGCACATAGGGCGACTGGAAGCGGTAGCGCGTGGCCTCCAGCACTTCGGCGCTGAGTGGCTGGCCGGAGTAACGCAGCGCCGTGCAGGCGTCTTCCCAGGCGGGTGAGTCCGCCAGGTCTAAGTTGGGCCGGGCCAGCACGTCGATGCGCAGGCGCGCGCTGACCCGCAGCTCGTCATGTGGGCACTCGAAGGCCAGGCGGGTCAGCGGGTTGCCGTACACGTCCACACCATCCTGGCGCTTGGTCGGCTGTGGGCTGACGTGCAACTGGCGCTCGCCGCAGCGCTGCCAGGCGCACTCGCGCGGCCACAGGTGGGCCAACTGCTGGGCCAGGGATACCGGCGCTGAGTAGCGGTAGTGGGTGTCGTGGATGATCTGGTAGGAAGCGAACATCATGACGAGAGTGTCCGCTGGCTGGCGTCTACGTGCACGAAAAAGCGCAGCGCCAGTTGATCGGAAACCTGCCCGGCGCCGTCGACGATCTGCAGCAGCAGGTCAGCCAGGCCACCGAGCACGGCGCGGATGCCGGACTGGCCGAACAGCGGATTTTCCAGGCTGCCGAGGTTGAAGGCGGACAACTTGCGCTCCAGTTCGGGCAGGCGACTGTTGCTGACGAAATCGAAGCTCTCGTGCAGGCGACGCAGCGAGCGCAGCAGCATGCGCAGCTGGAAGATCACCGAATGCGGGTTCTGTTCGTCGAGCAGCAGCAGGTCGAGCACCGGGATCAGCTGTGCCGAGGCCAGGTAGCGGGTGCGGTAGGTGATGCTGCTGTTGCCCAGTTCCAGCAGCCACTCCAGTGCAGACTGGTCACGTACGGCCAGGCTGCGGAGGAATTCGGCGATGCTTTCGGCGAGGAACTGCAGGCGTTCGATGCAGCGGCCAAGCATGAGGAAGCGCCAGCCATCGTCGCGGGTCATGTCATCGAGGGCGAAACCCGCCAGCGCCGCCAGCGACATCAGCAGGCGGTTGAGAAACTCCAGCTGGTCGCCGAAATCGGCTTGCTGCGCCTCCAGGCTCTGCGCCTCGCGCTGCAATTCGAGCAGAGCCTGCCAGTTGGCCTGGGACAGCTTGCCGCGTACGCTGCCGGCAGACCACTGCAGGCGCTGCAGGTTGGCACGCAGGCTGGCCGGCCACTCCTCGCCGAGCAGGGCTTCCTGCAGGCGCTCCTCCAGCTCGCCGCTGCCGGCGTCCGGCAACAGGCCGAGGCGCTCGCCCAGGGCCAGGGCGGTCTGCAGGGCCTGCGGGTCATCGTCATCATCGACATAGCGCGCCAGCATGATGCGCAGCAGGCGCGCGCCGTCTTCGCAGCGCGAACTGTAGCGACCGAACCAAAACAGGTTTTCCACCACCCGCGACGGCAGGAAGGGGTCGCTGCGTACCAGGTCGGCCACGCCCAACGGTCGCAACCACTGCCAGGGCTCACCACCGGCATGCCGCTCACCAAGCACCCAGGTGTCCTTGCTGGCGCCGCCGCGCTGCATCGACACCACTTCGGCGTCGGCATCGGCGGCCACGCGGGTCAGGCCGCCGGGCATTACCCGGTAACCGTCGGCACTGGCCACGGCGAATACACGCATGCCAATCGCCCGTGGTTGCAGGCGACCGGCTTCGCTACTGCCCTCGTCGGCCTGCCAGATCGGCGCCTGCGACAGCTGCGCCAGGGCCTGGGCGACATAGGCGTAGGGGCGCGCCCGCAGACGCTCGGCCAGTTCCTCGCGCTGGGCGGTATCGAGGTTGCGACCGAACAGCGGGGCAAAACTTTGCGACGGGAAGCTCGGCCGCACCAGCAGCTCATCGAGCTTTTCCAGGGCCTCGTCCAGCACCGGCGGCTCGCCGCACCACCAGCTGGCGATGGACGGCAGCAGCAGTTCCTCGCCGAGCAGTTTCTCGCTGATCGCCGGCAGGAAACCCGGCAACCCCGGCGACTCCAGCACGCCACTGCCGAGGGCGTTGGCCACCAGCACGCGACCCTGGCGCACCGCTTCGAGCAGGCCGGGCACGCCGAGGGCGGAGTCGGTACGCAGCTCCAGCGGGTCGCAGAAGTCATCATCCAGGCGGCGCAGCACCGCATGCACGCGGCGCAGGCCGGCCAGGGTCTTGAGGTAAACGGTGGCGTCGCGCACGGTCAGGTCGCTGCCTTCCACCAGCGGATAGCCGAGCTGGCGCGCCAGGTACAGGTGCTCGAAATAGCTTTCGTTGAAGCGCCCCGGGGTCAGCAGCACCACCAGCGGCGTCTCGCCTTCGGCCGGAGCCTGGCGTGCCAGGGTGTCCTGCAGGGTGCGGAAGAAACCGCCGAGGTACTGCACGCGCAGGTCGCGGTACAGCTCGGGGAAAGCGCGCGAGATGATCTGCCGGTTCTCCAGCGCATAACCGGCGCCCGAGGGCGCCTGGGTGCGGTCGGCGGTGACCCACCAGCGCCCGTCCGGTGCACGCGCCAGGTCGACCGCATACAGGTGCAGGAAGGTACCGCCCGGTGGCTGCACGCCCTGGCATGGCCAGAGGAAGTTGTCGTGGCCGAAGATCAGTTCGGGCGGCAGCAGACCATCGGCGATCAGCTGCTGCGGGCCATAGAGGTCGGCCAGCACGCTGTTCAGCAGGCTGGCACGCTGGGCCACGCCGGCGGCGATCTGCTGCCATTCCTCGACCGGAATCAGGTTGGGCAGCAGGTCCAGCTCCCACGGCCGATCGGCGCCGTCCGGGTTGGCGTAGACGTTGTAGGTCACGCCGTTTTCCTGGATCTGCCGGGTCAGCAGGTCCTGGCGCTGCTGCAGTTGCGCCGGGCTGCTGCGCTGCAACTGGTCGAACAGGCGACGCCAATGCGGGCGCACGCCGCCCTTGGCATCGAGCAGTTCGTGGTAGGCCGCATCGGGGTGCGGGTAGTTGGCAAGCAGGTCAGACATGGCAGGCTCGGTAATAGGCACTGGGCTCTGTTTGTGTAGGCGCCAGCTAGCTGGCGATCTGCGGTGTCGTGACCGGGATCGTCAGCCAGCTGGCGCCTACAGGGCGCGCGCCCCAGGCGGGATCACACCCGCCGCAGATCCAGGGTCATCGGCAGTTCATTATTGTTGATTGGCGGCACTGCCGTCAGCACACCCGGACTATGGCCGTGGCGGAAGAAGCGCGCCAGGCGCCGGCTTTCGGCCTCGTAGGCGTTGACTGGCAGGGTGTCGTAGTTGCGCCCTCCGGGGTGGGCGACATGGTACTGGCAGCCGCCCAGGGAGCGGCTCATCCAGGTATCCACCAGGTCGAACACCAGCGGCGCGTGCACGCCGATGGTCGGTTGCAGGCAGTTCGGCGGCTGCCAGGCGCGGTAGCGCACGCCGCCGATGAACTCGCCGACCTTGCCGGTGGGCCGCAGCGGCACCGGCACGCCGTTGCAGGTCAGCACGTAGCGATCCGGCGCCAGGCCGTCGAGGCGTACCTGCATGCGCTCCAGCGACGAATCGACATAGCGCACCGTGCCACCGGGCGCGCCCTCCTCGCCCAGCACGTGCCAGGGTTCGAGGGCCTGGCGCAGTTCCAGGCCGATGCCCTTGACCTGATAGTCGCCGACCTTGGGGAAGCGGAACTCCAGGTGCGGCGCGAACCATTCGGCGCGCACCGGGTAGCCACAGGCGTTGAGCTCGTGCACCACATCGTTGAAGTCCTGCTCGATGAAGTGCGGCAGCAGGAAGCGGTCGTGCAGCTCGGTGCCCCAGCGCGCCAGCTTCGGCGGCTGGTAGGGCTCGTCCCAGAAGCGCGCGACCAGGCCGCGCAGCAGCACCTGCTGGGCCAGGCTCATGCGCGCATGGGGCGGCATCTCGAAGGCACGCAACTCCAGCAGGCCGAGACGACCACTGGTGGAGTCCGGCGAGTACAGCTTGTCGATGCAGAACTCGGCGCGGTGAGTATTGCCGGTGACATCCACCAGCAGGTTGCGCAGCAAGCGGTCGACCAGCCAGGGCGGGCACTCGTGGCCCGGCTCAGGCATCTGCGCGAAGGCCACTTCCAGTTCGTAGAGGGCGTCGTTGCGCGCCTCGTCGACCCGCGGCGCCTGCGAAGTCGGGCCGATGAACAGGCCACTGAACAGGTAGGACAGCGACGGGTGGTTGTGCCAGTAGCTGATCAGGCTGCGCAGCAGGTCCGGTCGGCGCAGGAAGGGCGAGTCCGCCGGGGTGGCCCCGCCGAGAACGAAGTGGTTGCCGCCGCCGGTGCCGGTGTGGCGCCCGTCGATCATGAATTTCTCGCTGGTCAGGCGCGTCTGCCGCGCCGCCTCGTAGAGAAACTCGGTGCGCTCGACCAGCTCGCCCCAGTTGGCCGAGGGGTGGATGTTGACCTCGATCACGCCCGGGTCCGGGGTGACGCGGAAGTTGCTCAGGCGCGGATCGCTGGGCGGCTCGTAGCCTTCCATCAACACCGGGCAACGCAGCTCGCGGGCGGTGGACTCGATGGCGGCGACCAGCTCGAGGTAATCCTCCAGGCGCTCCAGCGGTGGCATGAACAGGTACAGGCGGCCGTCGCGCGGCTCGGCGCACAGGGCGGTGCGTACGATGTCGGTGGCCGACTCGAATTTCTCCGGCGCCGGGTCCTGCCAGTCATCATCTTCGGCGTGTTTCTGCGGGAACAACGGCATGCGCAGCTGCGCCTGGATCTGCGACTGCGCCGGCAGCACGGGGAATGCCTGGTTGGGGTCGGCCGCGTGCACGTAGGGGTAATCGGACTCGGCGACCCAGGGCTGCGAATCCAGCGGCAGCCGGTAGCCCATCGCCGAGTCGCCCGGCAGCAGCCGGCAGTGTTCTTCGCGCAGGTACCAGGAACCGCTCAGCCACTGCTCGCCGTCCAGGCTGCGGGCCAGGGGGATGACATGCCCGACCACTTCGCCCAGGCCGCGGCTGAACACCTTGCGCAGGCGGTCGCGCTCCAGCGGGTCGGCCAGGCGCGGATCGTCCGGGGTGACGTTGCCCGGCAGCTTGCGCTCGCGCCACAGGTAATAGAGCCAGTCCTCGTAGGCCGGAAAGGCATGCTCGGCGGAAACCCCGAGGTGCCCGGCCAGGGTCGCCAGGAAGCGCGCGGCCAGGCGCGCATCGGCGCCGTAGTAGCGGGTTTCGTCGGCATACAGCGCCGGGTCCTGCCAGATCGGCTCGCCATCCTTGCGCCAGAAACAGTTCAGCGACCAGCGCGGCAGTTGCTCGCCGGGGTACCACTTGCCCTGACCGAAGTGCACCAGGGCATTCGGTGCGTAGTGGCTGCGCATGCGGTGGAACAGCTCGGCGGCCAGGCGCCGCTTGTTCGGGCCGAGGGCTGCGGTGTTCCACTCCGCGGCGTCGGGGTAGTCGACGGCGACGAAGGTCGGCTCGCCGCCCATGGTCAGGCGCACGTCCTGGTCCTGCAGTTCGGTGTCGATCTGCTCGCCGAGGGCGAGGATTTCCTGCCACTGCTCCTCGCTGTACGGCTGGGTAACGCGCGGCGCCTCCCAGACCCGCTCGACGCGCATCTCGTGGCCGAACTCGACTTCCGCCTCGTCCACCGCCCCGCTGATCGGCGCCGCCGACGACGGCTCCGGGCTGCAGGCCAGCGGGATATGGCCTTCGCCGGCGAACAGTCCGGAGGTCGGATCAAGGCCGATCCAGCCGGCGCCCGGCAGATAGACCTCGCACCAGGCGTGCAGGTCGGTAAAGTCGACGTCAGTACCAGACGGCCCGTCCAGCGCCTTCACATCGGCAGTGAGCTGGATCAGGTAACCGGAGACGAAGCGCGCCGCCAGGCCGATATGGCGGAAGATCTGCACCAGCAGCCAGGCCG
>JBBNAI010000300.1:0-16944 GCA_037994305.1 Pseudomonas sp.
CCCTCGCCCAGCGCCACGCGCAGCAGATTGAGGCAGGCCTGATAGGGCGCCAGCTGCACCAGGAAACCGGTGTTTGGGGTCAGTGCGAATGGCTTCTCGCGCAGACCGAAGAAGGCTTCGTACATCGCCTTATCTCAGTTCCTTGAAGGTGTCCGCGCTCTTGCGCAGTTCATCCAGCCAGACGTCGTCGTTGACCACCTGCGGGCGCATGAGGATGACCAGCTCGCTCTTTTTCAAGCTCTTGCGCTGCTGTTTGAACAGTGACCCCACAAACGGCAGGCTGCTGGCCCACGGCACTTCGGCGTCAGTGTTATCGCTATCGTTCTGCAGCAGGCCGCCGATCACCACCACCTGGCCACTGCGGGCACGCACGATGGAGTCGGACTGGCGCGAGGTGGACAGCGCCAGGGGCAGGTTGAACACGTTGTCCTCGCCCAGCACGATGGTCTTGTTCTGATCGACGACACGGCTGACGGTCGGCCGCACGTGCAGGGTGACCACGTCGTTCTGGTCGATCTGCGGGGTGACGTCGAGCGAGATGCCGGAGAAGAACGGCGTCAGGGTCAGGTCCTGGGTCGGCTGGGTGACGCCGGCCACCGTTGTGGTGCTGCTGTTGGATGAGACTTCGGTAACGAAGAACTCATCGGTGCCGACCTTGATCACCGCCTTCTGGTTGTTCAGCGTGGAAATCCGCGGGCTGGACAGCACGCGAACCTCACCTTGGGTCTGCAGCAGCTGGATCAGCCCGGTGAAATCGCCCAGGGTCAGCGCGGCGCTGAATACCCCGCCGATATCGGTCGGCCCGCTCAGGGTGTCGCCATTGACGCCCGCCGTCACATCGTCACCCATCTGGGTCCAGGTGATGCCCGCCTGGAATTCGTCATTGAGTTGCACTTCGAGAATCTTGGTTTCCAGGATCACCTGGCGTTGCAGGTTGCGCTGCGCCTGCTCGAGGAAACGTGCAACGTTCTCCTGGTCGGCACTGTTGGCGCGTACCACCAGCAGGCTGGCCTGCGGGTTGACCACCACGCTGTTGCCCTGCTCACCGCCGACGATGATTTTCACCACGCCTTCGACCTCATGCCAGAAGTCGACATTGCTGGTGGTCACCACCTTGCTCGCATTGAGCGTGGTCACCGTGCTGTCGTTGCTGTTACTGCTGCTGCCGTTGTTGCTACTGCTGTCGCTATTGCTGCTGGTGCTTTCCACCTGGCCCGAGCTGACCCGCGTATCGGACTCGCCGACGCGCTGCAGGTTGAGGTAGTTGAGGTCATAGCTGCGAGTAATCACCTTGTTCGGCAGGATCTGGTAGCCGTAGCTGGTGCGCCGGTAGTCATAGCCATAGCTGTCACGCACCGCGGCCAGCACTTCTTCCAGGGTGACCCGGCGCAGGCTGAAGGTGATGTTGCCAGTGACTTCCGGGTGCACCACCAGATTCTGCCCGGCGCCATCCATCAGGCTGAGGAAGAAGTCGCGAGCCGGCATGTCGCTGGCCGACACGTCGAAGCGCGGACCACCACTGAAGCTGGTTGACGTCGACAGCGGCGGGATCAGCGCGGCCTGCACCGAAGGCGGCGGCACGACCTTGGCCTGCGCCTGCTGGATGCTTTCATCGAGCAACTTGCCGCTCTGCTCATACAGCTGCTTGTCGCCGTCGATGAAGGTCTGGCAGGCGCTCAGCAGGCAGGCCAGGCTCAGCAGGCCGAGGCTCGGTAGGCGTTTGGTCATGGGCATCATCGACTCGGTTTCATTACGGGTTCGGCCAGGCGCAACAGCTCACGCTGGCCCTGGCGCTCAATCAGGACGGAGCTCGGGTAGATCGCCACCAGGCGCGCACCGGCAATTTCCTGGCCGGTACGCAGACGCTGGCCGCTGATCACCGCACGGCTGCCGTAGGCACCATGGAAGATCGCCTGCAGCTGCAGCGAGGCCGGTGCATCGGCCGTGGTCGCCGGGCGCAGGTTGGCAGGCGGCAGGGTCGGGTCGATCGGCTCCGCCAGAGCACAGGCACTGCCCAGCAGCAGGCCGAGAAAAGCAGTAACTCTAAACACCCACCCACCCCGCCTTGCTGCTCAAGGTATACAGCTTCAGGCTGATCTGCGCGCGTGCCGGCCCAGCCTGGCCAACCTGGTACTCGAGGCTTTCCCAGTTCAGTTTCCAGCCGCCACCTTCCGGCCCGACCGGTCCCTGCTGAACCTGCTGCACGGTTTGCAGGTAGCCCAGCAGATCGAAGAAGCCCCCTTCCAGCTTGAGCACCAGCCCATGCCGATAAAGGCTGACCGGTACGGCGGAAGGTTTATCGGCGGAAGCCTTGTCAGCACTGACAGGCCCCAGGTTCACCGGTTCGCTGAAGCTCTCCAGGCCGACCAGGTGCAGGTTCGGCTGGCTCTGCAGCAGCGTCTGCAGCACATCTTTCATTTTCTCCGGGGTGACCATCTCGGCAGTTTCCCGCTCGATCTGCTGCACCAGCTCGTCGCGACTGGCCGAAGCGGCCAGCAGGGCGCTGCGATAGGAGCGATTGGGGTCGGCATCCAGCTTGTTCTGCAGGTCGGCCAACCCCGCCTTGGCCTCCAGCTCCCGACCTTCCGCCAGCTTAATCGCGGCGTTCTGGCTGGCCAGACGGGTGCTCAGTGGGTCGCCCACCAGCAGCAGATACAGGGCGCCTAGCACCGCCAAGCCGACACACAAGGTCAGCCACTGTTCGCGAGGGGCCATGCCCTTCCAGCGTTGCAGCCACTTGTTCATGGGGTTTTCTCCTTGTCGTCGGCACGCGAGGACAGGTCGAAGTGCAACAGCTGATCGTCGCCGCGCTGCACGTCGAATCGAGCGAATTCACGCCCCTTGAACACCGGACTCTGGCCCAGGCGCTCGAGATATCTGGGCAGGTCTTCCTGCTGCTGGCTGATCCCCTGCAAGCGCATCTGACTGCCGCCTTCGCCCAACTCGATGCCGCTCAGCCACAAGCCGCTCTGCGGGTGCTGCGCGGACAAGGCCTGCAGCGGCGCCACGAAACCACTGCGCTGCTGGCCGGCCAGAACCCCGAGGTAGTTGATCAGCCGTTGCAGCTCGCGGTTCTGTGCTTCACGTCCGGCCAGTTCGGTAGGCAGCCTGGGATCCAGTGTCGGCTCGACGTAGCTGGCCTTCACGGCCGCGAGGCGGGTTTCCTGCTCCTGGGCTTTGAGCTCGGTCTGCTGCAGCTGCTGGCTGGCGTTATGCAGCTGCCAGCCCTGCCAGGCGCCGTGCAGTAGGCAGGCCAATACCAGCACAGCGAGCAGACCGAGCATCTGCTTGCGCTGTGGGCCGCTGCGGCTGGGCCGGACGATCTGATAGAGGTTGAGGTTCTGCATCAGCGAACCTCCTGGCGCAGGGCCGCGCCGACTGCCGCCATGCAGTAGGCCTGCTCCTGCTCATCCAGTTCGGCCGCCGCCTGCCCCGGGAACAGCTCACGCAGGTCGAGCGCCTGCAGCTTCACCGCCAGGCCGGCAGACAACGCCTGCATGGTGGCAGCGCCATTGCGCTTGGCCGGCAGCAGCAACAGACGATTGATGTAGCCCTTGCCCAACTGACTTTCGAAGTAATCGAGCGAGCGCTGGATTTCCAGGGTCACGGTGGCAAAGTCGTCGCCAGCCTGCTCCAGGCCCTGTTCGATACGGCGCGCCATGTACAAGTCCGCACCGTTTTGTACACAGATCAGGCCCTCGCTGGAGCGCAAGCGCAACACAGCGATGTTCATGCCCTCGGCACCGGTTTGCAGGCCGAGGTTGCGGAAGGCCATTTCGGTGACATCGATACTCTGCGGCTTCAGTCCCGCATGGGTAAGCATGTCCAGCCAGCCCTGCATGCGCGCCTTGCCGAGCACCGCGCAGTAGGCCATGCGCGAGCGGCCACGGTAGGCATCTTCGGGGAGGGTGAAGGCATCGACCACGACCTGGTCGATCGGCTCGGCAATCAGGTCCTTGACCCGCCAGCGCAGGGCGTCGCGCAACTCCTCGGCGGGGACGTCGGGACTGTCGAGCAGGAGCATCTGATAGGTGGCGGGGTGCAATACCAGGTTGACCGGTACGCCGGCCAGCCCCAGTTCGCCGACCAGGCGCATGAGCAGTGCAGGTTGTTCGGCCGGTGCAGCCTGGCGAAACAGACAGTCGAGCAGGCGTGGCGCCTCCCCGGGCTTGCGCTGCACGCGCGCCAGGGCGATGCCTTCAGGACCTGTCTCGATACCCAGCAGGCCGTCCGCTCTAGTTGTTTTTTTTGCGAACCACACCAACTGCACGTCCCCTCTGGTGTTCAGCTTCCCTTAACAAACGCTGAGTGGCAGCACCCTGTAGAATGCTAGCACCAGCCCTGCTCCGAGCCTGATCAATGTTCCATGTCGTTCTGTTCCAGCCCGAGATTCCCCCGAACACCGGCAACATCATTCGCCTGTGTGCCAACACCGGTTGTCAGCTGCATCTGATCGAGCCACTGGGCTTCGATCTGGACGACAAACGACTACGCCGTGCGGGGCTGGATTACCACGAATACGCGACATTAAAACGCCACCATTCACTGGCGGACTGTATCACGGAAACCGCTTGCGACAGGATATTGGCATTTACCACAAAAGCTAGCCACAGCTACGCGCAGATGGAATTCAAGCGCGGCGACTTACTGTTGTTCGGCCCCGAAAGCCGCGGCCTGCCTGCCGACATTCTGGCGCAGATTCCCGACCCGCAACGACTGCGCATGCCCATGCGCCCGGAGTGCCGCAGCCTGAACCTGTCCAACGCCGTCGCGGTGGTGGTCTACGAGGCCTGGCGACAGAATGGCTTTGCCATGGAATAGGCCAACTTGGCCAGAAACCCCTGCTGCAACGGGAAAAACCAGGCAAAAAAAAGCGCCCCGTGGGGCGCTTTTTTCATGGCGGCATGCATCAGGCTTCGGCGGGCGCCTGCTGACGTTGCAGCTCCTGGGCATACAGCGCGTCGAAGTTCACCGGAGCCAGCATCAGCGCCGGGAACGAGCCACGGGTGACCAGGTTGTCCAGCGCCTCACGGGCGTACGGGAACAGGATGTTCGGGCAGAAGGCGCCCAGGGTGTGGCTCATGGACGCGGCGTCCAGGCCCTTGATCAGGAAGATACCGGCCTGCTGCACTTCGGCGATGAAGGCGATTTCTTCGCCATTCTTCACGGTCACCGAGAGGGTCAGCACCACTTCGCTGAAGTCACCTTCCAGCGCGCGCTGGCGGGTGTTGAGGTCCAGGGCAACGCTCGGCGTCCACTCCTGGCGGAAGATTTCCGGGCTTTTCGGCGCCTCGAAGGACAGGTCCTTGACGTAGATGCGTTGCAGGGAGAACTGCGGGCCCTGATCGTTCTGGCCGGCGGTGTTGGCTTGTTCAGTCATGACAGAGTCTTCTTATTGACGGGTTACGAAAGGGTTCAGGTGCGCAGCAAGGCATCGAGCTTGCCGGCGCGTTCCAGGGCATACAGGTCATCGCAGCCACCGACATGGGTGCTGCCGATCCAGATCTGCGGCACCGAGGTGCGCCCGGCCTTGCGGGTCATCTCGGCGCGCGCGGCCGGCTGGCCGTCCACGCTGATCTCGGTAAAGGCCACGCCCTTGCCGCTCAGCAGTTGCTTGGCGCGCACGCAGTACGGGCACCAGGCGCTGGAATAAACGACGACCTCAGGCATGTCACTTGACCACGGGCAGGTTGTCACCGCGCCAGGTGGCGATGCCGCCGCCCAGTTTGGCAGCGGTGAAGCCGGCCTTTTTCAGTTCGCTGGCAGCGCTGCCGGCGTGCTGGCCGATGGCGTCGACCACGATGATGGTCTTGGCTTTGTGCTTCTCCAGCTCAGCCATGCGGCCGGCCAGTTTCTCGTAAGGAATGTTCAGCGCATCGACGATATGGCCGGTGGCGAAGTCCTTGTTGTTGCGCACATCCAGGACGATACCCTGGTCGCTGTTGACCAGCGCAGTCAGCTCGCGAGTGGACAGGCTCTTGCCACCCTTGCGCAGCTCGGTCACCAGCAGCAACGCCAGAAGCAGGGCGAAGCATCCGGTCAATACATAGTGGTTAGTGGCAAATTCAATCAGGTGGGCCAACATCGCGGGGTTCCAGAGCGGTAAAATGCCGGCCAGTATACACAGCCCCACAGGTCGGCCAAGCCCCGCCCGGCGGTGACGCCGCAGGCTGTTGGCCTTACCATATGCGACCTTTTTCGACCCTCCTGTACAGCGAGCCAGCCTTTATGAGCGCCACGCCCAAACCCCTGGTCCTGATAATCCTCGACGGCTTCGGTCACAGCGACAGCCCCGAGTACAACGCCATCTATGCCGCCAACACTCCGGTTTACGATCACCTGCGCGCCACCCAGCCGCACAGTTTGATCTCCGGCAGCGGCATGGACGTAGGCCTGCCGGATGGGCAGATGGGCAACTCCGAAGTCGGCCACATGAACCTCGGCGCCGGCCGCGTGGTGTACCAGGACTTCACCCGGGTGACCAAGGCGATCCGCGATGGCGAGTTCTTCGACAACGCGACCATCAACCAGGCCGTGGACCAGGCCGTCGGCGCCGGCAAGGCCGTGCACATCCTCGGCCTACTCTCCGATGGTGGTGTGCACAGCCACCAGGATCACCTGGCCGCCATGGCCGAGCTGGCCGCCCAGCGCGGCGCCGAGAAGATCTACCTGCACGCCTTCCTCGATGGCCGTGACACCCCACCGAAGAGCGCACAGTCCTCGATCGAGCTGCTCGATGCCACCTTCGCCAAGCTCGGCAAGGGCCGCATCGCCAGCCTGGTCGGCCGCTACTTCGCCATGGACCGTGACAACCGCTGGGACCGTGTCGAACAGGCCTACAACCTGATCGTCGACGGTAACGGCGCGTTCAACGCCGCCAGCGCCGCCGAAGGCCTGCAGGCCGCCTACGAGCGCGGCGAGAGCGACGAGTTCGTCAAGGCCACCACCATCGGCGAACCGGTCCGCGTCGAAGACGGCGACGCCGTGGTGTTCATGAACTTCCGCGCCGACCGCGCCCGCGAGCTGACCCGCGCCTTCGTCGAGGCCGAGTTCAAGGACTTCGCCCGCAGCCGCGCCCCGCAACTGGCCGGCTTCGTCATGCTGACCCAGTACGCGGCGAGCATCCCGGCGCCCAGCGCGTTCAAGCCGGCACCGCTGACCAACGTGCTCGGCGAATACCTGGCGAACAACGGCAAGACCCAGCTGCGCATCGCCGAAACCGAGAAATACGCCCACGTCACCTTCTTCTTCTCCGGCGGCCGCGAAGAGCCGTTCGCCGGCGAAGAGCGCATCCTCATCCCGTCGCCCAACGTCGCCACCTACGACCTGCAGCCGCAGATGAGTGCGCCGGAAGTCACCGACAAGATCGTCGATGCCATCGAGAACCAGCGTTATGACGTGATCATCGTCAACTACGCCAACGGCGACATGGTCGGCCACACCGGCGTGTTCTCCGCCGCCGTGGCCGCTGTGGAATGCCTGGACGCCTGCGTCGGGCGCATCGTCGCGGCGCTGGACAAGGTCGGTGGCGAAGCCCTGATCACCGCCGACCACGGCAACGTCGAGCAGATGGAAGACGAATGCACCGGCCAGGCACACACCGCGCACACCTGCGAGCCGGTGCCGTTCATCTATGTCGGCAAGCGCAACGTCAGCCTGCGTGACGGCGGCGTACTGGCCGACGTGGCGCCAACCCTGCTGACCCTGATGGGCCTGCCGCAGCCGCAAGAAATGACCGGCACCAGCATCATCAGCCTGCAATAAGCGGCGCTGCAGCACGAAACGCCTGCCGGCTCTCGTCGGCGGGCGTTTTTTTTGCGCGGCGCCACGGGCATACTAAGGCCACCCTCCGTACAGGTGCTGTACAGCCCATGCTTCGTGCCCTCGCCCTCATTCTTCTGACCGCCCTGTTCGCTCCTGCCTACGCCGACGAAAAGGCTGATGCCCAGCAGCAACTGGACGCCGCGCGCGCCGACATCGGCGAGCTGAAGAAGCTGCTCGACCAGTTGCAGAAAGAAAAGTCCGGCGTGCAGAAGGATCTCAAGCGCACCGAAACCGAAATGGGCACCCTGGAAAAGCAGGTCAAAGGCCTGCAGCAGGAAATGAAGCAGAGCGAGCAGGAGCTGCAGCGGCTCGATCAGGAGAAAAAAAAACTCCAGCAATCGCGCCTTGAACAGCAACGACTGATCGGCATCCAGGCCCGCGCGGCCTATCAGGGCGGCCAGCAGGAGCCGCTGCGCCTGTTGCTCAACCAGCAGCAGCCAGAAAAATTCTCGCGCACCCTCACCTACTACGACTACCTGGGCAAGGCGCGCCTGGAGCAACTGGCAACCTTCAACGAGACCCTGCGCCAGCTGGCCAACGTCGAAAACGACATCACCACCCAGCAGAGCCAGCTGCAGGAACAGAAAAGCGCCCTTGATGGCCGCCGCGAGCAGCTCGCCAGCGCGCGCAAGGAGCGCCAGCTGGCCCTGGCCAAGCTGAACAAAGAGTTCGCCGCGCGCGACCAGAAGCTCAAGGCCCGCCAGCAGGAACAGGCCGAGCTGACCCGGGTGCTCAAGACCATCGAGGAAACCCTCGCCCGTCAGGCCCGCGAAGCCGCAGAAGCCCGGCGCTTGGCCGCCCTGCAACAACAGCAGCCGGTACGCAACCCGAATGGCAGCAAGCCATTGCCGCTCGGCCCTTCAGTCTCCAGCGATGGCGCTACCTACGGCGGACCTTTCGCCCAGGCCAAGGGCAAACTGCCGTGGCCGGTAAACGGCCGCTTGGTGGCCCGCTACGGCTCCCCGCGCAGCGGCGATGAACGCGCCAAGTGGGACGGCGTACTGATCGGCGCCAGCGCCGGCAGCCAGGTGCACGCCGTGCATGGCGGCCGTGTGGTGTTTGCCGACTGGTTGCGCGGGGCCGGGCTTCTGGTCATTCTCGACCACGGCAACGGTTACCTGAGCCTCTACGGCCACAACCAGAGCCTGCTGAAAGACGCGGGTGACATCGTCAAAGCCGGCGAAGCTATCGCTACAGTCGGCACCAGCGGCGGGCAAAACACCCCGGCGCTGTATTTCGCCATCCGCCAGCAGGGCCGCGCGAGCGACCCTGCCCAGTGGTGCCGCGCGCAAGGATAAGCGCGAATTTCTCAATTCCGGGAGCCTGTACATGCCGTATTTCCGCCGCCTCACCCCCCTCGCCCTGGCCCTTGGCCTGCTGACGGGCAGCCCTGCCCTGCTGGCTGCCGAGCAGGCGGCCACGCCCGCAGCGGCGCCGGCGGAAACCGGCAAGGCGCCGCTGCCGCTGGACGAGCTGCGCACCTTCGCCGAGGTGATGGACCGCATCAAGGCGGCCTACGTCGAGCCGGTGGATGACAAGACCCTGCTGGAAAATGCCATCAAGGGCATGCTCAGCAACCTCGATCCGCACTCGGCCTACCTGGAGCCGGAAGCCTTTGCCGAGCTGCAGGAAAGCACCAGCGGCGAGTTCGGCGGCCTGGGCATCGAAGTGGGCATGGAAGATGGCTTCCTCAAGGTGGTCTCGCCGATCGACGACACCCCCGCTTCGCGCGCCGGCATCCAGCCCGGCGACCTGATCATCAAGCTCGACGGCCAGCCAACCAAAGGCCTGTCACTGATGGAAGCCGTAGACAAGATGCGCGGCAAGACCGGCAGCAAACTGCAGCTGACCCTGATCCGCGAAGGCGGCAAGCCATTCGACGTGGAACTGACCCGCGCGGTGATCAAGGTCAAGAGCGTCAAGGCGCAGGTGCTCGAAGATGGCTACGGCCTGGTGCGCATCACCCAGTTCCAGGTCAACACTGGCGAGGAAGTCGGCAAGGCCCTGGCCAAGCTGAAGAAGGACAACGGCGGCAAGAAGCTGCGCGGCCTGGTGCTCGACCTGCGCAACAACCCCGGCGGCGTGCTGCAGGCGGCGGTGGAAGTGACTGACCATTTCCTCACCAAAGGCCTGATCGTCTACACCGAAGGGCGCATCGCCAACTCCGAACTGCGCTTCAACGCCGACCCGGCTGATGCCAGCGAAGGCGTACCGCTGGTAGTACTGATCAACGGCGGCAGCGCCTCGGCCTCGGAAATCGTCGCCGGCGCCCTGCAGGACCACAAGCGTGGCGTGCTGATGGGCACCGACAGCTTCGGCAAAGGCTCGGTGCAGACCGTGCTGCCGCTGAACAACGACCGCGCGCTGAAGCTCACCACGGCCCTGTACTTCACCCCCAAGGGCCGCTCGATCCAGGCCCAGGGCATCGTCCCGGACATCGAAGTAACCCGCGCCAAGGTCACTCGCGAACAGGACGGCGACGTGCTACTCAAAGAAGCCGACCTGGCCGGCCACCTGGGCAATGGTAACGGCGGCGCCGACCGCCCGAGCAAGGGCCAGAAAGCCAAGAGCGAGCCACGCCCACAGGACGACGACTTCCAGCTGAGCCAGGCGCTGAGCCTGCTGAAGGGCCTGAGCGTTACCCGCGGCGACTAAGCGCTTTATCCAGCGCACAAAAAACCCGGGCTAGCCCGGGTTTTTCATTGCTGCGGAGCATAGAGCCTGTTTAAAGGCTCGCGAGCTAGAGCCACGCAAGGCGAAATCGGGTGAAGAAGCGCAGTTTACGAGCTGTAAGCGAGCATTCTAAGTCCGATTTCAACGCTGCGCGGCCGACGCGCAGCAGCCTTTGAACAGGCTCTTACTGCACGTAGGCGTTCAGCACTTTGTCGATGTACCCCTCGGCGCGCATCTTATCCAATGCGTCCTGCAGGCGGGTTACCACTTCATCCGGCGTCTCCGGGTTGAGGGCGAGGAACAGCTGGGCCGTGTCGAAACGCAGCACGGTCTTCAGGCCGGTGATGCCTTCCTGCTTGGCCAGGTAGCGGCCAGCCGGGTCGCCAGTGGCCCACAGGTCGATCTGGCCATTCTGCAGTTTCGAGGCGTTCTCCTGATCGCGGAACACTTCGTCCGGCGCCAGGCCCTGCTTGGCCAGGTGTTCGGCAATCGCATCGCCCTTGTAGGCGCCTACGCGGTATTGCTTGGCCTGCTCCAGGCTGCTCAGGGTGATCGGGCTATCGGCCTTGGCCAGCATCACCCAGTCATCGGGGCCGATCGGGCCGACCCACTTGAACAGCTTCTCGCGCTCCGGCAGGCGAGCGGTGACGAACACGCCGTAGTTCGGGTTATCCAGCGCCAGCTTGTAGATGCGCTCCCAGGGAAAACGCAGGGTCATGTTGTACTTGATGCCGGCACGCTTGAACATTTCACCCACGACTTCGACGGCGATCCCGTTGAGGTTTTCCTCGCGAGCGTAGTTCTTGCCGTTGGTTGCCATGTTGTAAGGCGGGAAGTTCTCGGTCATCAGCACGACCGTGTAATCCTCGGACACCTGCGCCCGAGCCAGGCCGCTGCACAGCAGCCCGATACTCAACAACAGCAACATCACACGCTTCGACAACATATCCATTTCCTTGCTCGCCAGAAGGTCGAAAGTATAGCGTAACCGGGTCTGCTCCCAGCCAGGCGCCAGCGCCCGGGATTGCGACGTGAATCACTCTGGGCAGAGGCTTCTCGCGCCTGCTATAGGTTGCCACAGCGTGGCCGATAACAGGAGCAAAGCAGCCCCCGGAACTGCGCTGCCCGCGGGCCGACCACCGGTCCGTAGGCACGCAGTAAACTGCGACAATCATGCCAAGCCGAGCCGATAGTGGCATCATGCCGCGACTCGCAGAGAGACCAGTCTTTTCCCCATGCGCCTACGCCTTGACCCCACACGCGATATCGACGCAGCCCTGCTTCGCTATCGCAGCCTGTTCTGGGTGATCGCCCTGTTTAGCGGCGTGATCAACCTGCTGACCATCGTGCCCGCGATCTACATGATGCAGGTGTTCGACCGGGTCATGGCCAGCCGCAACGAAACCACCCTGCTGTTGCTGACCCTGCTAGCCCTCGGCCTGTTCCTGCTCAGCTCGCTGGTGGAGTGGATCCGCGGCCAGGTAATGATCAAGATGAGCGTCGGCATCGACCTCGACCTGGGCGAGCGCCTGTTCGGCGTGGCCTTCCAGAAGAGCCTCAAGGAGCACAACGCCAACCCGGCGCAGGTGCTTGGCGATCTCAACGTGCTGCGCCAGTTCCTCACCGGCTCCTCGCTGATTTCCCTGCTCGATCTGCCGTGGATGCCGATCTTCCTCATCGTCACCGGCATGCTGCACCCCTGGCTGGGCCTGTTCACCCTGCTCGGCGCGCTGATCCTGTTCGGCCTGGCGATGTGGAACGAGCACGCCACCCGCAAGGGCCTGGACGAGGCCAACCAGATTTCCGTGATGTCGGCCAAGTACGTCAACAGCACCCTGCAGAACGCCGAAGTGATCCAGGCCATGGGCATGCTCGGCAACCTGCAACGGCGCTGGGCCGCCATGCAGCAGCGGCTGATCGGCGCGCAGACCTCCGCCAGCGACAAGGCCGCACGGATTTCCACCATTACCCGCCTGGTGCGCACCGCCTGGCAATCGCTGGCGATGGGGCTGGCGATGCTGCTGATCCTCGATGGCAAGATTTCCGGCGGGGTGATGATGGCGGCGGGCTTCCTGATCAGCAAAGCCATGCTGCCGGCCGAACAGGCGATCAGCTCGTGGAAGCAGCTCGACAGCGCCAAGGCCAGTTACAAGCGCCTGTGCCAACTGCTCGACGAGTTCCCCAAACAGGTCCAGCGCATGAGCCTGCCGGCGCCGACCGGGGCGATTCGCATCGAGCGCCTGGTGGTCAACCCGCCGGGCAGCAAGCGGCCGTCGGTGAACGGCATCGACTTCGCCCTGAATAAAGGTGACGTACTGGCGGTGATCGGCCCCAGTGCGTCCGGTAAATCCTCGCTGGCCCGCGCCATGGTCGGGGTGTGGGTGCCCAGCTACGGCTCGGTACGCCTGGATGGCGCCGAGATCGGCCAGTGGTCCAGCCAGGACCTGGGCCAACACATCGGCTACCTGCCGCAGGACATCGAACTGTTCGACGGCACCGTGGCCGAGAACATCTCGCGCTTCGGCGAAACCGACTCCACTCAGGTGATCGAGGCCGCGACCCTGGCCGGCATCCACCAGATGGTGCTGCGCTTTCCGCAAGGCTACGACACCCCGCTGGGCCCTGGCGGCCTCGGCCTGTCCGGCGGGCAGAAACAGCGTATCGCCCTGGCTCGGGCGCTGTATGGCAAGCCGGCACTGATCGTCCTCGACGAGCCCAACTCGAACCTCGACGATGCCGGCGAAAGCGCGCTGGTCACCGCCATCGGCGCCCTGCGCGACAGCGGTTCCACCGTGGTGCTGGTGACCCACCGGCCGAACGTGCTGGCCGTGGTCGACAAACTGCTGGTGCTGCAGGATGGCACGCAGAAACTGTTCGGCCCGCGTGACCAGGTGCTGCAGGCCCTGTTGCCCGCCGCGCCACCCGCGAATGCCGCCGCGCCCAACGCCCAGACGAGCTGACCCATGTCCCTTGCCCAGCTGAAAAGCCCCGCGCAACCCTCGCCGGCCGAACTGCGCGATGCCGCGAAAACCGCCCGCCTCGGCCTGTGGGTGATCGCCATCGGCCTCGGTGGCTTCATTCTCTGGGCCGCCTTCGCACCACTGGCCCAAGGCGTGGCTGGCCAGGGCACGGTGGTGGTCGCTGGCGAACGCAAGACCGTGCAGGCCCTGGCCGGCGGCGCGGTGAATGAAATCCTGGTGCGCGAAGGCGACCATGTGAAGGCTGGGGAACTGCTCATCCAGCTCAACACCGTGCAGGCCCAGGCGCAGCTGGAAGTGGCCCTCGGCCAGTGGTTCAGCTCACGCAGCGTCGAGGCGCGGCTAAGCGCCGAGCGCCACGGCCTGGAAAGCATTCTCTGGCCCGAAGACTTGCTGGAGCGCAGCGAAGACCCGCGAGCCAAGCGCAATATGGAACTGCAGGGCAACCTGTTCGAGACCCGCCGGGCCGAGCTGACCAGCCGCCAGCAGATCATGCAGAACCAGGCGGCGTCGCTGCAGGAGCAGCTGCAGGCCTATATCCAGATCAAGAGCCACCTGGAAACCCAGCTGGACTACCAGCGCAAAGAACTCACCGGTCTGCGCGAACTCGCCGCCGAAGGCTATGTGCCGCGCAACCGTTTGTTCGAGGCCGAGCGCAACTCGGCGCAGCTCAGTGCACAACTGGCTTCCGGCGTCTCCGATATCGGCAAGACCCGCCAGGCGATCACCGAGAGCAAGCTGCAATACCTGCAGCTGCAGCAGAATTTCCGCATCGAGGCCGAATCGCAGCTGGCAACCACCGCCGCGGAAGCCTCGAGCCTTTCCGAACGGATCAAGGCCCTCGAGTTCGAAGTCAGCAACGCGGCCATCCGCTCACCGGTGGAGGGTCAGGTGATCGGCCTGACGGTGCACACCGTAGGCGGTGTGATCCCCGCCGCACAGCGCCTGATGGACATCGTCCCATTCGGCTCGGCGTGGATCATCAAGGCCAAGTTCGAGCCGGTGGTGGCCGACCGGCTGAAGAACGGCCTGCCAGTCAACCTGCGCTTCTCCGCGCTGAACAGCGCCACCCTGCCTGTCGTCGAGGGCAAGGTACTGACCGTGTCCGGCGACCAGCTGCTCGACGAACAGACTCGCCTACCCTACTTCGCCGTCGAGGTGGAGGTCAGCCCCGAAGCAGTCGCCCGCCTGCAGGCGCATGGACTGGAAGTGAAGCCAGGGATGCAGGCCGAGGTGATGGTGCAGACCGGCCAGCGCACCTTCCTCAACTACCTGATGCGCCCGCTGGAGCAGCGTATCCGCGGCGCGCTCAAGGAAGAATGAGCATGCGCACCTGGATTGCCCTGCTGGCCACCCTGGCCCTGCAGCCAGCCCTGGCGGCAGAACCGAGCGCGCTGTCGTTGCTCGACGCCTACGACAATGCGCTGTACAGCGACCCGAGTTTCCAGACCGCGACGTTCGACTACCAGGCTACCCAGCAGGAGAAGGACATCGGCTTGGCCGGCCTGCTGCCCCAGGTCAGCGCCGGGGGCCGCTATGGCAGCACCCAACAGCTGAACGGCCAGGACCTCGACAGCGGCACCCAGAACCAGCGCTACACCACCAGCGGCCTCACGCTGAGCGCCCGCCAGGTCCTCTACAACAAGGCCAAGGCCGCCTACTACGCGCAGTCCAAGGCGCGCAGCAAGGTCGGCGAGTCGCTCTACGACGATGCCTTCCAGGAACTATTCCCGCGGGTGGTCGAGGCCTATTTCGAAGTCGCCCGCCAGGAAAACGAGCTGAGCCTGAGCCTGCAGCAGAAAATCGCCATCGAAGGCCTGGTCAAGCAGACCCGCCGCCTGTTCGAAGTGGGCGATGGCACCATTACCGACACTGAAGAAGCGCAGGCCCGCCTGGACCTGGTCACCGCCCAGGAAATCGAGGCCCGTGCTCGTCTGCAGGCCGCCAAGCATGCGCTAGCCGGACGCACCGGCGTGCCGGTGGAGGCGATCATGGCCATGCACGAGACCCTGCCGCAAAGCCCGCCGCTGCTAGCCGAGCAGGACCTGCCCTTCTGGCAGCAACAGGCACGTGAAGCCGCGCCACGTCTGGACGCACGTCGTGGCTCGGTGACCGTGGCAGAAGCCGAGCTGAAAAGCCAACGGGCCGGGCACTACCCGCAACTGGCGCTGGTCGGCGAGCTGAACAACAGCGACCAGGACAACCTGGCCACTGATTACCGCCACCAGTCGTCCTACTACGTCGGCCTGTCGCTGGATGTCCCGCTGTACTCCGGCGGCGGGGTCAACGCCTCGGTGCGCAAGTCGCAATACGCGCTGTCCAGCGCCCAGGCGCAGTTTGACGACGAGGCGCGGCAGATTTCCGAGGATATCGAGCGCGGTTATCTCGGCGTGGTCAGCGGCTTTGCCCGCAGCAAGGCGCTGCTGACGGCCGTGCACTCCAACGAGCGCGCCCTGCGCTCCGCCGAGAAGGGCTATCAGGCCGGCGAACGCTCCACCGTGGATATCCTCAACGCCCAGCAGACCCTGTTCATGGCCCGCCGCGACCTGCTCAACAGCAAGTTGCTGATGCTGCAAAGCCTGGTCAGCCTGCATGCACGCAGCGGCCTGATGCACCGCGGCATCCTGCAGCAGGTGCAAGAGCTGTTCTAGGCAGCTGGCGTGTTACGTAGAGCGAGGCGATCACGCGGGTTTCACCCGCCCTATCTCCCGCAGCCCTCAGATACCTGGCACGTAACTGCTTTCGCCCGACTTGACCAGCAGGTTGAGCTGGCCGGTGTGCGGGCTCAGCCAGTCGCCCCCCGCGGGCGTCAGGCCGCGCAATTGGCGCAACAGGTAGTAGCTGCCAAGGCGCTCGGCGCAGAAAGCCCAGACCCTGGCCTGCGCGTCTGCGCGCTGGGTCGGGTGCAGTTCGATGCACCGCCGCACCACCGCCTCGATTGCGCTGATATGGCGAATCCAGAACTCCGCCGGCAACACGCCCAACTCGATCCCACCGGGAAAGAAGATCTTCTCGTCGAAGAACGGGCAGACCTCCTGTTTGTCCAGCAGTCCGAGTTCCACCGCCGCAGCCGCGAAACGCAGGAAGTCCTCGACGTGGTGAACGTCCTTGTACTGGTACAGGTAGCCGTGGTTGACCCCGTTGAGGCTGAACTGCCCCGGCTTGCCGATCAGGAAATCCGAGGCCTGCGGCAGCATCTGCGCGGCCAGTTGCACCGGGTCGATCTGCTCGGCCGAGAGCACGTCCATCACCTGATAGTTGTCCGCCTGGGTGCCGATGCGCTCGCGGGTCATGAACTTGCGGTACTGGCAGATGCCGACGCGGCGCACCTCGGGACGCTGAAGCAGCAGGTTCTTCAGCGCGAACGCGCCGGCGGTCGCCCCCAGCACCGGGTGATAGGGTTCCCACTCCGGAGCCAGATCACGCAGGTTGAGTCGCCCTGGCGCCTGCGCCTCGCCCATGTAGATCG
>JBBNAI010000301.1:0-5948 GCA_037994305.1 Pseudomonas sp.
TTCGACTTAACCGCGTAGTCCGGTTTCTTGTCGTTGCCGGGGATGTACGGGCTCCACGGCTGGGCGCGCAGCGGGCCTTCGGTCTGCCAGACGATGGAGAACTGACCGTCATCCTGGACTTCGCCGATCATCACCGGCTTGTGCAGGTGGTGGTTGGTCTTGTCCATGGTCAGGGTGTAGCCGCTCGGCGCGGCGAAGGTCTGCCCGGCCATGGCCTCGCGCACCTTGTCGACGTCGGTGCTGCCGGCTTTCTCGACGGCCTGGGCCCACATGTGGATGCCGACATAGGTGGCTTCCATGGGGTCGTTGGTCACGGCGGTCTGGTAGTTGGGCAGGCTCTTGGCCTTGGCGTAGGCCTTCCAGGCGGTGACGAACTGGGTGTTGACCGGGTTATCCACCGACTCGAAGTAGTTCCAGGCGGCCAGCTGGCCAACCAGCGGCTTGGTGTCGATGCCGCGCAGTTCTTCTTCGCCGACCGAGAAGGCCACTACCGGGATGTCGGTGGCTTCGATGCCCTGGTTGGCCAGTTCCTTGTAGAACGGCACGTTGGAGTCGCCGTTGACGGTGGAGATCACCGCGGTCTTGCCGCCTGCGGAGAACTTCTTGATGTTGGCGACGATGGTTTGGTAGTCGCTATGACCGAAGGGGGTGTAGACCTCTTCGATGTCCTTGTCGGCTACGCCCTTGCTGTGCAGGAAGCTGCGCAGGATCTTGTTGGTGGTGCGCGGGTAGACGTAGTCGGTGCCGAGCAGGAAGTAGCGCTTGGCGGCGCCGCCGTCTTCGCTCATCAGGTACTCGACGGCCGGGATGGCTTGCTGGTTCGGCGCGGCGCCGGTGTAGAACACGTTCGGCGACATCTCTTCGCCTTCGTACTGCACCGGGTAGAACAGCAGGCCGTTGAGTTCCTCGAATACCGGCAGCACGGATTTGCGCGACACCGAAGTCCAGCAGCCGAAGACCACGTCGACTTTGTCCTGGGTCAGCAACTGACGGGCCTTCTCGGCGAACAGCGGCCAGTTGGAGGCGGGGTCGACCACCACCGGTTCCAGTTTCTTGCCATTGACGCCGCCCTTGGCGTTGATTTCATCAATGGTCATCAACGCCATGTCTTTCAGCGAAGTTTCGGAAATAGCCATGGTGCCGGACAGCGAGTGCAGGATGCCGACCTTGATGGTCTCGGCAGCTTGCAGGCTGTAGGGGAACAGGCCGCTGAGCAGCAGGGCACTGGCGGCGAGGGTCGATTTCAACAGAGGACGGCGTTTCATCTTGTTAGGGCTCCATGCGCAACTGAGGGAAACCGGGGGCCTGGTCGCGAACTGCAGGAACCGCGAACAAGCGCAGGGGTCGTCAGTCCTTTGGCAGCATCCGTGCCAAGCGTCGTAAAGCCTTGTCCTTGAAGGGTTCCTCGTTTCTCGTCAAATGACACCGAGAACACCCGTGCACGCAAGTGGTGCATGGAAAGGCGGCTGGGGCAGCTTTGCCGACGAGCTGCACTTTTTTGTGGCGCCGTTCGTGCCGGGGGATGAGTTGCTGGGCGCATGCGCTGAAACGCCCTATTGCACGAGGTAGCCGCGCACCCCGGTGAAGATGATCTGCGCGGCCAGGGCACAGACGAACAGGCCCATCAGCCGGCTGACGATCTGCAGGCCCTGCGGGCCGATCAGTCGTTCAACCTTGTCGGACAGGTACAGCACCACGCCGACGGTAAAGCTGGCCAGGGCGATGCCGAGGATTGCGGAGAGCTTGTCGTCCCAGTGCGGGTGGCTGATACCCATCACCAGCAGGGCCCCGATGGTGCCGGGACCGACAGTGACCGGAATGGTCAGCGGCACGATGGTCACGTCCTGCTGCAGGTTGTCGGCCTGTACCACCGATTTGCCCTGCGCCATGCCCAGGGCGGAGATGAACAGCACGGAGCCGGCGCCGATGCGGAAGGCGTCGGCGGTGATGCCGAAGATGTCGAAGATCGACTGGCCGAACAGGTACAGCAGCACGCTGGCGATCAGCGTGCCGAGGGCGACTTTCCAGGCCAGCTTCTTGCGTTCCTTGATGGTGTGGCCGGGGGTCAGGCCGATAAAGCAGGACAGTACGAAGAAGGGGCTATAGAGCACCAGCATCTTCAGGTACAGGCTGAACAGCGCAGGCAGCATGGGCAGAACTCGTCAGAAAGGCGTGACGCAAGCATAGCGGGCGCCACTGCCGGTAGTTGCTCAGGAGGTGAAGGCGTTGTGCTGTCCGCGGCGTTGTTTTTCGCCGACCCAGTGGGCGACCAGTTCGCGCAGTTGGGACATTTCCACCGGTTTGGCCATGTGCCCGTCCATGCCGACCTGGCGCGCGCGCTCCTTGTGTTCGCTGAGGATGTGCGCGGTCAAGGCGACCACCGGCGTGCGGCTGCGCTGCTCGCGCAGTTCCCAGGCACGCAATTGCTCGGTGGCGCTGAAGCCATCGAGCACTGGCATTTCGCAGTCCATCAGCACCAGGTCGTACTGCTGCGCCTGCATCGCGCGCAGGGCTTCCTCGCCGTTGCTGGCGGTATCCGGTTGCAGGTTTAGCTTGCTCAGCATGCCGCGGATGACCTTGGTCGAGATGCTGTTGTCTTCGGCCACCAGGATGCGGAAGTCTCCCGGCACCGTCACGTTGTCGCTGGCCGGGTTGGGCGCTACGGCGGGGCTGCCACTGCTGCGTTGGGCCAGTTCGTCGGCCAGGGTGGTTTTCAGCGTATAGCCGGCCACCGGCTTGGCCAGGATGCGTTTGATCCCGGCATTGCGCGCGATGATCTTGCTCGGCGCGTTACTGATCCCGGTGAGCATCACCAGCAGGATGTCGTGGTTGAGGCTTGGGTCTTCCTTGATCTTGGCGGCCAGCTGCATGCCGGTCATGCCGGGCATGTCCTGGTCGAGCAGGACCACGTCGAAGAACTCCTTGAGGTGCGCCTTGGTTCGCAGCAGGGCCAGGGCTTCCTTGCCGGACGCCACCGCGCTGGCCTGCAGGCCCCAGGCGCTGCATTGCTGCACAAGCAGTTTGCGGCAGGTTTCGTTGTCGTCCACCACCAGCAGGCGGGCGCCTTGCAGTGGGCCGTCGAGGTCGGCGGTGGGGTGTTCCAGGCGTTCGGCGTCGAGTGGCAGGTTGAGCCACAGGGTGCTGCCCTGGCTGCCGCCGCTCTGGATGCCGAATTCGCCGTCCATCAGGCGGATCAATTGGCGCGCGATGATCAGGCCCAGGCGCCCGCCCAGCTTGCTGGCGCTGAGGAAGTCGGCACTGTGCAGCTCGGTGTTGAGCAGGGCGTCGCGCTCGTGGGCGTCCAGCGGGCGGCCGCTGTCCTGCACGGCGATGCGCAGGCGCGGCGTCTTGCCTTCGTTGTCGAGGGCAACGACGAGGAGGATTTCGCCTTCGTCGGTCTGGCGGAAGGCGTTGTCCAGCAGGCTCATCAGTGCCTGGCGCAGGCGGGTCGGGTCACCGCTGATCACCCGTGGCACCTGCGGCTGCATGAAGCTGATCAGCTCGACGCGCTGCTGCTCGGCCTTGGCGCGGAAGATATCCAGGCAGTCGTCGATCAGTGCATTGAGGTCGAACTGCACGTCGTCCAGTTCAATCTGCCCGGATTCCAGCTTGGAGATGTCGAGGATCTCGTTGATCAGCGTCAGCAGCTCATTGCCGGAGCTGTGGATGGTCTGCACGTAGTCGCGCTGCTTGGCCGACAGTGGCGTGCCGAGCAGCAGCTCGGTCATGCCCAGTACGCCATTCATCGGCGTGCGGATTTCGTGGCTCATCTTGGCCAGGAACTCGGCCTTGGCCCGGAGTTCGGCGCTGGTCGCGGCCTCGCTGGTACGTTGTTGCAGGGTGTCGTCCTGTTGTTGCTGCTGGCGCTCGGCCAGGGCCAGGCTGAGAAGCAGGCCGCAGAGCATGGCCAGGCTGAACACGCAGAGCACCAGCCAGCCCGGATTGAGCTGGTCGAAACCGAACAGCACCGGAATCAACGCGGCGAAGCCAGCGCAGAAGATCAGCATGCCGGCGAGGACCAGGCGTGCCGGCTGGTAGCCCGCGCGCCAGTGGACGAAAGCCACCAGCGGCACGCTGACGGAGGTCATGATCACCAGGCTGTAGACCAGCCAGCTGTGCCAGAACAGGTTGGTGAAAAGAATCATCAGTGCGACGCAGGCCAGCACCAGCAGCTCGGCATGCAGCAGATGGCGCAGCGGGTGACGTGCGCTGGTGGTGCCGCGGAAGAAACTGAGGGTGAAGCTGGTCAGGCAGAACGCCGTGACCAGTGCCGAGATATCGGCGATCAGTGACTGGTTATAGCTCTGCGCCGGTAGCCACACGGCTAGCAAGCCGAGGTTGCAGGTGGCGGACAGCGCCAGGGTGGCGTGCATGCCGGCCAGCCAGAGGTTGCTGCTGGTGGGCGAGTAGGCCATGCGCAGCAGGTTGAACAGCGCCAGCAACAGCAGGCCGCCGAGCAGGGCGCCGAACAGGTAGGCGGGCTTCTCCTGGGTCACCAGTTCGGCTTGGTCGATGGCCTTGAACCACAGCATCTGTGCGTGGTTGGACGTCAGGCGCATGTAAGCGACGCGCGGCTGGCCGTCATTCGGCGTGGGGAACAGGTAGGCCCGCGATGGCAGCGGGCGGGTGTTCAGCGGCAGGGCTTCTCCGGTCTGCAGCTGTTGCTCCAGATGGTCACCGCGCAGCAGGTAGTAGTCGAGGTACTGCACCCGTGGGGCGAACAGCCACAGCCAGTGCGGCTGTTCATAGGCGGGCAGGTTGATACGCAGCCAGATGGCCTGGGGTGAGGCGGGGAAGGTAATGGCGCGACGATCGAGGGGCTGGAAGCGCGAGGTTTGCGATTGGACCTCGGCAAAGGTCATGCGCGCGCTCTTGTCCAGCAGGATCGACCAGCTCTCCGCGGCGTCAGTAGCGGGGGCCGTACTGGCCTGTGCTGGCGCCGTTGCCAGACAGAAAACGCAGAGCAGCAGACTGGCGACCAGTCCTGTGGCGATCCTGAGCCGTCGCACGAGCGAAGTCCCTTCGATGGTGAATCTCAGGATTATAGCCATGGCAGCTGTACAAAAGGCAGCCATAGGGCTGCCTTTGTAGGGGATTTACCGCTTCTTTACCCAAATGGCGCAGATCACTGCACCGCGTTGGACTCAGCCTTCGCCGCGTTCACGGGCGATGGCACGGTAGCCGATGTCGTTGCGGTAGAAGCTGCCGTTCCAGCTGATCTTCTCAGCCAGGCGGTAGGCCTGTTGCTGGGCTTCTTCAACCGTACGGCCGATGGCGGTGGCGCAGAGTACGCGGCCGCCGGCAGTGACGACGTCGCCGGCTTCGTTCAGCGCGGTGCCGGCATGGAACACCTTGCCGTCGAGTTGCGCGGCGTCGTCCAGGCCTTCGATCACATCACCCTTGGCGTAGTCGGCCGGGTAGCCGCCAGCGGCGATCACCACGCCCACGGTCGGACGCGGGTCCCAGGTCGCTTCGACCTTGTTCAGGGCCTTGGCCAGCGCAGCCTCGACCAGCAGCACCAGGGAGGACTCCAGGCGGCACATGATCGGCTGGGTTTCCGGGTCGCCGAAGCGGCAGTTGAACTCGATGACTTTCGGGTTCCCGGCTTTGTCGATCATCAGCCCGGCATAGAGGAAGCCGGTGTAGACGTTGCCTTCGTTGGCCATGCCGCGCACGGTCGGGTAGATGACTTCGTCCATCACCCGCTTGTGCACTTCGGCGGTGACCACCGGGGCGGGCGAGTAGGCGCCCATGCCGCCGGTGTTCGGGCCGGTATCTGCATCGCCGACGCGCTTGTGGTCCTGGCTGGTGGCCATCGGCAGCACGTTCTCGCCATCGACCATGACGATGAAGCTGGCTTCTTCGCCATCGAGGAATTCCTCGATCACCACGCGCGAACCGGCTTCGCCAAAGGCATTGCCGGCGAGCATGTCGCGCACGGCGTCTTC
>JBBNAI010000302.1:0-3197 GCA_037994305.1 Pseudomonas sp.
CACGCTCGCTCATGCCCAGGTGCTGCAGCGACAGGCGCCCGGCCTGCTTGTCCAGCAGACGCAGTACCACGCGCTCGCCGTTGGCCGAGGGCAAGGTAGACACGCGGATATCCACTTCGCGGCCACCGACTTTGAGCGAGATACGCCCGTCCTGCGGCACGCGCTTCTCAGCGATGTCCAGCCGTGCCATGACCTTGACCCGCGATACCAGCAAGGCCGCCAGCTCACGCCGGGGCTCGATCACTTCACGCAGGATGCCGTCGACCCGGAAACGTACCACCAGGCGTTTTTCGAAGGTTTCCAGGTGGATATCGGAGGCGCCGGCCTTGATCGCTTCGCTGAGGATGGCGTTGATCAGGCGGATGATCGGTGCGTCGTCTTCCTGCTCCAGCAGGTCGCCAGACTCGGGGGTGAGCTCGGCCAGGCTGGCCAGGTCCATTTCGGCACCGAGACCTTCGGCCATCAGGCGCACTTCCGAGGAGTCACGCTGGTAGGCATTGCTCAGGGCCTGCTCGAAGGCCGCCGGTTCCAGCCATTGCAGCGGCAGCAATTGGCCGGCGAAGCGCTGCGCCTCGGCCACGGCATGCAGGGCCACACCCTGGCGACAGGCCAGGCACGGGCCTTCGACGGCATTGAGAAACAGCACGCCGTGGCGCTTGGCGAAAGCGAATGGCAGGGAGCGGACAGGCAAGCCTGCCGGGGCCGCTGCTGCGGGATACGGATCGGTGGACATGCGCGGGCCTGTTCCTGGGTCAGGGTTTGTTCTGTTCTTGTTGTTATGGGCGCGACAGAGCGGCCCAAGTTAACGGATTCGGTAGAAAAATAAAGGCTGGTTGTTGCGTTAAGCGCGACAGCGCGCGCAATTGTATGAATAGGGCAGCCGGCAGCCCGGTGAATCCGGGGGCCTGAATAGAAAAGCCCCGGCAGGTGCCGGGGCCTTCTTTGCTGCGTGAGGCTTACTTGTCTTCGTTGCGCTGGTGCTTGAAGAACACCCCGCTGTCGCCAAAGGCCGAGGCGATCAGCGGCGAAGTCAGTTCGATTTCACCGACCTTCACCGCCCCACTACGCCGTTGCTGGGCATAGGTACGACTGATGGACGGGATGATCGAGGTCTTGATCTCTGCAGCGGTGGCGTACACCTCATACAACTTGGTGCCAGCAGGCAGGGTCGCCAGGTCGGTACGGAAGTCATGCGCGGCGCTGGAGAAACGCGTGCGCAACTCGGCCTTGGGCACGAAGTAGATCTGCGTTGGCGCTTTCGGTGTAGCCACCGCCTGGCCGTTCTGTGCCACTTCGGCGAAGTCGTCCAGGCGCAGCAGGGTTGGCTTCAGGCTGACGGCCGAGAACAGCAGCGTGGTCCCCAGGGTGTCGTTGACTTCCGGCACCACGTACTGCGAGAGCTCGTTGGCGAAGAAGTTGTAGTTGTTGCCCTGGCCGCTGAGGCTGTACAGCGCGGAAACATTCTGCGACGGCTTGCCATCGACGAAGGCCTTCCACGCCAGCCCCGGCTGGAAGCCGTTGGCAACCGGATCACCCGCAACCGACAGGCGCAGCAGGCCGCTGTTGGCCCCTTGGAATAGGCCGGTGTAGGGGTTACCGGCGACGGCCACGAACTTCACCTTGGCCATCACGCCGTTGGGGTGCATGGCCTTCACATAACCGGCCGGAGTGACGTCACCGCGCTCCTGCACCTTTTTCCACAGCACTGCACCGATCAGCCCGCCGACATCCACTGGCGGAATCGCTGGCAGTTGGTCCGCCGCATACTGAGTACGCAGCGCGCCGTTGACCCACAGGTTGTCCATCTTGCCCTGCGCAGGCCAGCTCTCGTAGTCGGCGGGGATATTCAGGCCCCAAGGCTTGAAGGCGTTCTCCACGCCCACCAGGCTACTGCCCAGGTCGGGGAAGTGGCGGCGCAACACGTCGACCATGGTGCTGTTCTCGACCCAGGCCAGGCCCTCGGCGGTGTACACCTCCGGGCGATAGTCCTTGGTATAGAAACGGTCGGTCATCAGGCGGCGCGAGGCGTTCATGATGAAGATCTGGAACGCCGTTTCACCGAAGGCGAAGCCATCCGGACGCACGGTTTCAGCCAGTTGGCCGACCAGAGTATCGATCTGCTCGATATCGTTCTTGTACAGGCGCTTGAGCTGGGCCAGGGTGGCCGGATCGCTGGTCAGGTCCTCGAACTTGGTGATCGGATTGAGGCCGATCTCGCGGCGGAACTCGTTGTAGCGCGGCACGCCACGCTCCCGGTCACGCAGGACGTCGATGGTCGCCAGATCGATGTTGCCCACCAGCGGCACGGACAGGTTGCGCAGGAAGTTCGGGTAGTTATGCAGCGTCAGCGAACCCGGGTTGGTGATGCCGAAGGAGTACCACAGGCGGTCCGGGTGTTCGTCGGCCAGCAGGTTCTCGGCGTCACGATCACGCACGTCCGGCAGCGGCACCGAGCGCGAAACCAGGTTCGAGCCGATGTCGTAGATATCCACCTTGTCGCGCATCAGCGGGTGCATGCGGTACACCGAGACGAACTCCTCGGTGAGGCTGTATGGCACGCCGTGGTTGTTCGGGTTGGCCGAACCGACGATACCGCTCAGGGCATGGTCGATGGACGAGCTGCCGACGCCATCGGAGGCGTTGGGGTCGAAACCGAGGATGCGCTTGACGAAGGAATCCGACTTGGCCAGGTCCTCCTGGAGGGCCCGGACTTCCTGCTGGTAGGTGTCACGCGGCCCACCGGAACCGAGCAAGCCCCACCAGTTGGCGTACATGGCGCGTTCGGTGACCGGGTTGGCGATGACCGCCGGGGTCCATTCCACGGTGTGAATCTTGGCCATCAGTGCGGCGTTGACCAGGCGTGCGTGGTCGTACAGCCACTGGTCGGTCTGCCCCGGGTACTTCTGCTTGAGCATGGTGGCGATGGCGTTGTGTTCCTTGGTGAACAGCTGGTGCAGCATGCTCAGCCCCACCCACCAGTTCTCGTTGAAACCGGTGATCGGCTTACCGCTGAGCAATTCGTGCGGCAGGCTGCCGTCGGCATTGATCTTCAGCTTGCCGTCGACGAAGGAACGCACCTTGTCGTTGGTTTCCTTGTTGCTGCCATACAGCTGCGAGCCGTCCCACCAGTGGGTGTTGTGGTTACGGTAGGTCTGCGGCTTGCCGGCATCGGCGGCGGTACGGGTCGGGTCGGGCTG
>JBBNAI010000303.1:0-8272 GCA_037994305.1 Pseudomonas sp.
CGCCTGCCGGTGCGCCCAGGGCAAACAGTCCCATGGCGGTCGCCCGTGTGCGACGCTGGAAAGTATCGCTGATGATAGATAGGCTGAGCGGCGAAAAACCGGACTCAAATGCGCCGACGCCGATGCGCGAGAGAAATAGCAGCAAGATACTGGTGGCCAAGCCTGCCATGCCAGTCATCAAGCTCCAGGCAATGATCAGTGTTACAAGTAGGTTTTTGCGGTTGATACGGTCGGCCAGCATGCCGACGGGAATACACGCCAAGGCGAAAGGCGCAGTACTGGCTAGACCAGCGAGCAGGCTCACCGTCGTATCGCTGATGCCAAACTCCGCTTTGATCGGTTCGATCAATACCGAAATCACTTGCTTGTCGAGGGTATAGACCATGTAACCGCAGATCAGGAGGAACAGCACATACCAAGGCTTATCGGTATCTGTTTCAGATCGCTCGTTTTGGGCTTTCGTATCGCACATAGGGGCACCCTGGGGCAACGTGCAAGCGAATGAATACGCGCTGTGGAAGCAGCGTTTCATTCACTTGTAAGAGCGTTCGCGGGCAGAAACTGCCCGCGAGAGAGGTCATACGGGGGCGCGGCTGCGCTCACCTCGGATCAGGTCCGCTGCTTTTTCGGCAATCATCACAGTTGGTGCGTGGGTATTGGCTGAAACCAGGCGCGGCATGACAGACGCATCTACAATCCGCAGGCCCTTGAGCCCATGTACCCGTAAGTGGGCATCGACTACGCTGGTGGCCGGATCGACCCCCATGCGACAGCTGCCGACTGGGTGATAGGCCGAAGCACCCGCAGCGCGGATATAGGCTGTCAGCGCTTCATCGCTATCCACTTGGGCGCCTGGTGCGGTTTCGTCGGCACGAATCCCATCCAGGGCCGGCTGCGCGATGATTTCTCGGCACAGGCGCAGACCCGCAATCGTAGCTTTCAGGTCACGTTCATCGGCCAGGAAATTGGTGACGATATGCGGCGCTTCATCCACCTTGTTACTTCGGATATGAACGTGGCCGCGGCTGTGCGGGTGGCACACATTCATACCCAGCATCATGGCGGCGTCAGGGTTTTGCACCACGGTCTTGCGCACTGGGTCGCGAGCAAAACTCAGCGGCATGCCCATGAATTGCAGGCCAACTTCTTCGCCTTCTACCTTGACGCTGCCATGTCCACAGATCTGGGTCGGCGTACCGTTCATATGGCCGCGTTTGAACAGCAGGTAGTTCGCGGTATTGAGCGCTGCGCGCCAGCCACTGAATTCGGCACCCATGCCGCGAATGTTCTGCAGGGCCTGAACCACAAAGACCAGGAAGTGGTCCTGCAAGTACTCCCCCACGGCAGGCAGATCCTTCACCATTTCGATGCCCAGGTCCCGCAGACGCGCTGTCTGGCCTACACCGGACAGCTCCAGCAGTTGCGGCGAACCGATTGCACCGGCGCTGAGAATGACCTCCCGGCCTTCGGCCAGCCAGATTTCGTTATTCTGGCGATACTGCACGCCAGTGGCCTGTTGGCCTTCGAACAACACCCGCTCAACCGTCGCGTTGGTTTCCACACGCAGGTTTGCGCGCTCCAGCACCGGTTCGAGATAAGCGGCAGCCGAGCCACAGCGCCGACCATCGTGGTAGAACACCTGAGCCTGACCGATGCCCGATGCCAGGGGGCCGTTGTAGTCCTTGGTACTACCAACGCTCGACTGGCCCGCTGCTTCGACGATGCGGGCACTGAGCGGGTGAAAGTTAGGAACCGGATTGACCTTAACGGGCCCGGTGTCGCCACGTTGCCAAGGCGACTTGCCCTGGTAGTGCTCCAGCTTGTTCAGATAGGGCTCGACGCCGGACCAGCCCCAGTTGCTCAAGCCTTCGGCGGCCCAGGCATCGTAGTCTTCCTTGAGGCCGCGAACATACAACATGGCATTGATGGAGCTGGAGCCACCGAGCAGTTTGCCGCGTGGGTAGGGCATCTGCCGATCATTCAGATGGGGCTCCTTCCCGGTCTCATAGCACCAGTCGTAACGGGGCTTGTTGAGCATCAGGGCGAAGCCGAATGCCAAGCGCACCTTAAGACTGGCGGCGTCTCCTCCGGCCTCCAGCAGCAGGACCCGGCAGCTTGGGTCCTGACTCAGGCGGTTGGCCAGCACGCAACCTGCCGATCCGCCGCCGACGATAATGTAGTCGTACTTTTCCACGTGGTACTCCCTGTGGTTCAGGCCCCGAAAGACTTGGGTACTGCCGCCATGTAGACCACCTTGGTCTCTTGGTAGGAGGCCAGACCTTCCGGGCCACCGTCACGACCGATACCGGACTGTTTGAAACCACCGAAGGGGAATACCGGATCGTAGGTCCAGCCGTTATGCGTCAGGTTACCGGCACGGATTTGCCGGGCAGTGCGGTAGGCGCGGTCGGCATCGCTGGTATACACAGCACCATTGAGGCCAAAGCAGGTGTCGTTGGCAATGCGCACCGCATCTTCGTCCCCTTTGTGTTTGATCAACACCGCCACCGGGCCGAAGATTTCTTCCTGGGCGATGACCATGCTGTTGTCGCCGGAGAACAGCGTAGGGGCAATGTAATAACCACGATCCAGATCGGCGGCTCGGCCACCACCGGTGATCACCTGGGCACCTTCGTGGCGGCCTTGTTCCAGGTAGCCCATGATTTTGTCGTACTGACGCTTCATGGCAATCGGGCCAAAGGCGGTCTGCTTATCGAGCGGGTCGCCGACCTTGAGGCTGCGCAGGCCGGCACTGATCGCCTCGGCAAACTCGTCGTGGCGATGTTCAGGCACGATGATGCGGGTGAGGCCTGCGCACATCTGGCCAGCATTCATGGTGAAGTGCGGTATCAGATTGGGCACGACCTGTTCCGGGTCGATGTCATCGAGGATAACGGCAGGCGACTTGCCACCCAGCTCCAGGCTGACTCGGGCCAGGCGGTCGCCACATACAGAAGCAATATGACGCCCGGCTGCAGTGGAGCCGATCAGACTTACCTTGTCGACGCCAGGGTGGCGCACCAGGTGGTCACCTACTTCACGGCCTGCTGGAACAAAGTTAAATACGCCCGGCGGTACACCGGCTTCTTCCAGGCATTCGGCAATTTGCCAAGCGAACAGCGGGGTCTCTGGTGCTGGCTTGAGAATGACGGAACAGCCCGCGGCCAGCGCCGATGCGATGATCTTGCTCGACAGCGAGGCGGGTGCGTTCCATGGCGTGATGGCTGCCACCACGCCCACCGGCTCCTTGACCACAAGGCCGACACCATTGCCGCGGCTTTGTGGGCGGGCTTCTTCGAAGGTGCCGTTGGCGATCAGGTTGCCGTAGTACGAGAACAGGGCGAATGGCGAGAAGCCGCCCGGGCCTGCAAGGTTCACGGAGCAGCCCATCTCAGCGGTCCAGCTTTTGCTGAAGTCGCCCGCGCGGCGCTGCATGATGGATGCTACTTGCAGCAGCTTGGCGCCGCGCTCGGCATAGCTCATACGCGCCCAGGGGCCGAAGTCGAATGCGTGACGGGCAGCTTGCACAGCTTTTTCGATATCGGCGACAGAGGCTTCCGGAGGACGGGCAATAACCTGCTCGGTGGCCGGGTAGATGACTTCCAGGCGCTTGTCGCCAAGCGGTTTTACCCATTCGCCGCCAATGTAAAACTCTTCGGGATGGGCCAGGGTGAAGAAGTCGGTGTAGTTATTCAGCATGACATGCACCTTCGCAATAACGCGTGATTGTTCTTGTTGGGCAGGGCGCTAGCGAGTTAGGCCCGGGTTATCTCGATCATCAGATTGCTGATGCCATAGGCTATGAAATGTGGCGGTCGAACCACATTGTCAGGAACGTCGGCCAGGCGGAATGAAGTGGTTTCTTCGAGCAGACGGCTCAAGCCGATGCGCAGTTCGGCACGAGCCAACTGGTTGCCGAGGCAAAAGTGGATGCCATGACCGAAAGTCAGATGCTGAGTGATGGCTTTGCGCTGAAGGTCAACCTCATTGCGGTTGTCGTAGCGTTGCGGGTCACGATTAGCAGCACCAAAGCGCAGATGGAGGATCGCTCCGGCGGGGATTGCCGTTGTTCCAACCTGAGCGTCCTTGGTTGCACGTCTGAACAGACCCTGCAGGGCAGCGTCCAGGCGCAGTACTTCTTCATAGAAGTTGCGAATCTGATCGGGATTCTTGCGCAGATGATCTTGCATGGCAGGATCTTCCGCCAGGCGCAACACAGCGGCCGAGAGCGTGTTGGTGGTCGTTTCGTTTCCGGCTACCAACAGTTGCATCAGGATTGACACTAACTCGCCTTCGCTCAGCCGTTGGCCATCCATGTCCAGATTGGCTAGGTCGCTAAGGAGCGTGCCACTCGGTTTTTCGCGTGTGTCGCGAATCATCTTGGCGAAGAACTGCTGCATCTGAACGACAATTTTAGCCACAGCTAACATTTCATCTTCGCTGAGGTTGGGGCTAGCTTGCTGCAGCAACGCGTCTGACCAGCGTTTGAAGTCCGCCCCCCGCTCTGGCGGGATGCCCAGTTGTTCGGCAATCATGCGTACTGGCAGTGGCACCGAAAAGGCTTGGGCGAAATCGAACGGTCCACTGGGAAATTTGTCGATCAGGGCATTGGTAACCGCCAGGATAGTGCCTTCGGCAGAGCGGATGCGCAGGGCGTTGAAGGCTTTGTCGACCAGCGAGCGATAGCGGGTGTGCGAGGGCGGGTCGTTGGTCACCAGAGTGTCGACATTTAAAAAGCCTTCCCTGCTGTACAGTTCGCCCACTTTCTGGCTTGCCGACTGCGAGCGCGAACCCAGTTGGCCGGTGTTGTTGGCGAAGGTATGAGGGTCATCAGCAATGGCTTTCAAGTCGTCATAGCGGGTGATGACGTAAAAGCCGGTGACCGGATCAATGTAGATGTCCTTTTCTTCCCGCAACGTGTCATAGGCAGAAAACGGGCAGACCATGACTTTAGGATCGGTCATGGTTATCGGGCATCCGGTGTTGTGCTTGTCCATCGTTGATCCTCAGTTTTTTATCGTTGGGTTAAGGGATCTGTTCACATTGGCTGGCGTGAACAACGTTACGGGTTCAACAGTCGTTGTGCCTTTTGGGCAAAACCTGGGTCAGTCAGGAAACCAATCTGATAACGCAATGCGGCTGCCAGGTGTTCTTCCGGCTCGGCAAGCTTGGCCAGATGGGTCAATGCTTTTAACGGTGCTCGGGGATAGGTCGCATATTTGGTCGCCATCGCCAGCGCCGCCTCGCGTGCTTGGGCGCAAGCGATGGCCAGGCCCCAGGCTTCTGCGGTAGGGCCATCGACTTTGTCTGCTTGCAGCAGGCGCCAGAGCGCTTGTTGCCCGCCGCGGCGCACGACATAGTGCGTCCCGCCGGTAGCAGGAATCAGGCCGGCCTTGATCCAGCCTTGGGCAATCCAGCCCCGGTCGCCGATAAAGGTGGCGCTGCCGGCCAAAGCCAGGTCGCAGCCGAAGCCGACTGCGGCACCATCGACGGCGGTAATGAGCGGCACCGGACACTCTCGGATCGCCCGAAATACGCCTTGGAATTCGCCGTAAATGGTGTCCTCCACGGCACCCGCGCCCTGTTCGGCCAGGCGCACGATTTCCGGCAGATTGCCGCCCGCGCAAAAGGCCTTGCCGTTAGCCGACAGCACCACAGCGGCGATGGTGTCGTCGGCATTAGCTGCTTCCAAGGCCAGGCGCAGCTCGCGGCCTTCGCTTGGCCCAAGGGCGTTACGGACTTCGGGCCAATCGAGGGTAATCTCGACCACATCGCCGTGGCGTAGGGTTTGGACCGGCATGTTTGCTCCTCAGGAAATAGAAAAACCGCCGTCGACGATGAGCGTCTGGCCAGTGATATAGGCGCCTGCGGCGCTGACCAGCATCAGAATCGGCCCAGCAACTTCGTTGGCGTGTGCGGCGCGTCCCAGCAAGATGCGACCGGTGCATAGCAATGGACCGGTGGGGGCGGCATGGCCGGCAGCTTTGGGTTTGGGGTTCAGCGGTGCCACCGCGCCGGGCAGGATGGAGTTGACCAGAATGCGGTCAGCAGCAAACTCAAGCGCAGATGACTGGGTGATGGAGTCCAGAGCCGCTTTCGATGCGTTGTACGCCACTTGATCATGTACGGCAGTGCGCGCGCCGCCAATGGACGAGACATTGACGATGCGCCCGCCGTTGCCGCCGGCACGCATCAACAGCGCCGCCTCACGCAGCACCATAAAGCAGCCCCAGACATTGACCGTCTGCATGTCGTGCCACTGCGCCTGGGTGACATCCTGCAGGGCATAACGGGGATAGATGCCGGCATTGTTGATGAGGATATCCAGGCGACCGCACGTCTCTTTGATGCGCAGGAACATTGCGCCAATCGAGGCGTCTTCGGCCAGATCAAAGGCAACGGCGAAGCTGCCATTGCCCAGCTCGTCAGCGACTTGCTGCGCGCCCTGCAGATCTTTGTCCGCGACCACCACGCGGGCTCCTGCGTCTGCTAGAAGGCGGGCCGTCGCTTTGCCGATTCCCGAGGCAGCGCCAGTGACCACGGCCACTTGGCCGTGGAGGGTGAACAGATCGAAAGGCGCTTGGCTCATGACAGCAGCAATCCTCCGCCTTCCACCACGATCATCTGGCCGGTAACCCGGCGCGCAGCGGGGGAGGCGAAGTACGCGACTGCAGTGGCAATATCCACAGGGTCGTTTTTACCCAGCGGGATCAAGGCTTCGCGGCGGCGTTTCTCTTCGCCGATTTTTGGGTCGATAGCGCCAGAACTATGGGCCAGATTGGTTTCCGTCGTCGTTGGACCAGGAGCAACGCAGTTGACGGTGATGCCAAACTCTCCCAGTTCCAACGCAGCAGACTTGGTAAGCATCGGGATGGCGGATTTACTGGTGCAGTACGCCGAGGCGCGCTTATAGGGTTTGCAGGCTGCAGTGGAGGCAATGGCGACGATTCTGCCGCCATGGCCCTGGGCAATCATCGCCTGAGCAGCCGCTTGGATACAGAACAGGTTGCCGCGGATATTGATATCCATATAAGCGTCCCAGTCCTCGCCCGTAAGCTCCAGGATGGGCTTCATCACCTTCGACCAACCGGCGTTGTTCACGAAGATATCCAGCTTGCCGAACTGTGCGACGGTTTGTGCTACCGCTGCATCCACCGAGGCCCGATCCGTTACATCAAGGCGGGTGTGGGCCACTGGCAGATCCTGCGACGCCAGCTCTGCAGCCGTGCCTTCCACTCGGTCAGTGATGTCCGTCAGCATTACCTTGGCGCCGCGCTTGAGCAGCTCCTCCGTAATCGCGCGTCCTAGGCCATAGCTTGCGCCAGTTACCAGGGCTACCTGGCCTGTCAGTTCCAATGCACTCACGCCACTTCCTCGCTTATTTGGATAACCTCGTTAGCTATGTTGGCAATGTAGAGCTAAATAATGAGAGATGCAACAGGAACGAAGGTGGGTGTTTAGAGGGAGGGAGTTGTAGGAAGAAGCCACGTAAACCCCCGTAACTCCAAGCTAATAGCGGGGGGGAGATAGATAAACAAGTGGCTAAGTTAACTATGACATGGCATATTCCGGCCAGAATGTTTCGGGAGTTTACAATGGCAAGAAAAGCGAGCGAGAGCACTGGGCAGAGCGGATTGATGAATTCGATTGGCGATGATCTGCGTCTACCCAAGCTTTCTCACATGGTGGCAGGGCGGCTGCGCGATCAGATCGCATCGGGCAATCTGAAAGCGGGTTCAATGCTGCAGCCCGAAAGCAAATTGTTGGAAATTTTCAGTGTGTCACGCCCAACGTTGCGTGAGGCGCTGCGGATTCTTGAGGCGGAAGGGCTGATCAGTATCGGCCGAGGCATGCGTTCGGGCGCCACCATTCTCGGACCAAGCATTCAAAAAGTGGCTCAATACGCCAACTTTATGCTGGCGGCGGACGGCGTGACAATGCGCGACCTGCACCAGGCGCGGATGTTTTTTGAGCCGGGCGTCATTCGGTCTTTGAAGGGGCGGGGCGTCGAGCTGAAAAGTGCCATTGAGCAATTGCGCACTTGCGTCACCGAGCTAGAGGAAGCGCTGCAAGATAAACAGTATGTGGATGTCGTAACCGGTACTAACCGTTTCCATGAGCTACTGGCGAAGGCTTCGGGTAATAAGACCATTGCGATGCTTTTGAGCGTGCTACAGAGCATTTCTGACGGCATTTACTCGATTAATCTTACCGAGCAAGGCGACTCTGCAGAGGCCTTGCACAAGAATATGACCAAAACCGTCGCGGGTTA
>JBBNAI010000304.1:0-7936 GCA_037994305.1 Pseudomonas sp.
CTACTTCCCGCAAGCCTTTCGGGTAGCCGCTGCCATCGACGTGTTCCTGGTGTTGCAGAATGATCTCGCTGGCCATGGTCCAGGCGGGCATGCGTCGCAGCAGTTCTGCGGCCTGGCGCGGGTGGGCGTGCACCTGGCGGCGTTCTTCGCGGTTCAGCTGGTCTTCCTTGTGCAGCAAGTCGAGCGGCAGAAAGGCCATGCCCAGATCATGCAGGCAGACGGCTGCGGCCAGCTGTGCGGGATCGACTGGGGTGTCGGCGCTTTCGTTGATCGCCAGTGCCAGTGCCAGCAGGCGCAGGCCGCGGCCGTGCCAGAAGGGCGAGCGATGCTCGCTGGCAAGCATCAGCTCGCTGAAAAACTGCAGGTCGGCATCGCTGGTGATCGCGTGCATGGCGAGCAATTGCTGCAGTTGATTCTGGTCGGGTAGCTCGACCGGTTGCAGGCGGGTGCTGGGGTCTAGGTGTTGCAGCAGGGTGCGGCGGATCTCGGTTTGCCGCGCAGCAGGTGCGGCGGCCAAGGCCTGCAGTGCCTGGCAGAGGTTCTTGCGTTCGCGCTGGTCGAGGCGGGCGGGGCGCCCATCCAGTGCCTCGCCGATCAACTCGCGCAAATGATCGAGGGTGAGCAGGAGTATGTCGCCGAGCAGGCTGTCGAAGGCCAGGCGGTCCTCGCGCAGGGCGTCGAGCACGTCCTCGAGGGCTTGCGGCAGGGGCAGCAGGGCGTTGAGCTCGACGATGCCAAGGTTGCCCTTGATCGTATGTACCAGGCGAAACAGCTCGCGCAAGCGCCCGCTGTCCTGTGGGTGGCGCTCAAGCTCGATCAGCAGGGCTTCGCAGCGCGGCAGCAGTTCAGCTGTCTCGATGCGAAAGTCTTCCAGCAGCTCGCTGGTCAGGTCGACGGGGCGTGGTGTAGCCATGGCACTCTCCGCGATGGCGGGCGGGAGTCTCAGTATAGAAAGCTCTGGCAAAACGGGGTTTGTCGGTGGCTGCGTCGGGTCGATTAACCCTATATAATCCCGCCCCTTGCCCCGGATGCGGGCTTGCGCCTGCGCTAAACCGGCGGCGCCGCTGGTCGATTGAGCGACCAGTCCCGTGCCGAATTGAAGAGAATGCTCGCCGTCGCCCGGTTCTGCACGCCAGGCCGGTCAAGCCGACTTCAGGGCACTGTTGCAGCGGCAGCGACCTTCGCCAGCTACATGCCGAATGGTCCCGACGAATTCAAGACTGATTAGAGAAGCGAACCACGATCATGATGCGCAGCCACTATTGCGGCCAGTTGAACGAGTCCCTGGACGGCCAGGAAGTCACTCTTTGCGGTTGGGTTCACCGTCGCCGTGACCACGGTGGGGTGATCTTCCTCGACATCCGTGACCGTGAGGGTCTGGCCCAGGTGGTGTTCGACCCTGATCGTGCCGAGACCTTCGCCAAGGCCGACCGTGTGCGCAGCGAGTACGTGGTCAAGATCGTCGGCAAGGTGCGTGTACGCCCTGAAGGTGCGCGCAACGCCAACATGGCTTCCGGCGCCATTGAGGTGCTGGGTTATGAGCTGGAAGTGCTCAACGAAGCGGAAACCCCGCCGTTCCCGCTCAACGAATACAGCGACGTGGGTGAAGAAACCCGCCTGCGCTATCGCTTCATCGACCTGCGTCGCCCCGAAATGGCCGAGAAGCTCAAGTTGCGCTCGCGCATCACCTCGAGCATCCGTCGCTACCTGGACGAAAACGGCTTCCTCGACGTGGAAACGCCGATCCTCACTCGTGCGACTCCGGAAGGCGCCCGTGACTACCTGGTGCCCAGTCGTACCCACCCCGGTAGCTTCTTCGCCCTGCCGCAATCGCCGCAGCTATTCAAGCAGCTGCTGATGGTGGCTGGCTTCGACCGCTACTACCAGATCGCCAAGTGCTTCCGCGACGAAGACCTGCGTGCCGACCGCCAGCCGGAATTCACCCAGATCGACATCGAGACCAGCTTCCTCGACGAAGACGACATCATCGGCATTACCGAGAAGATGATTCGCAAGCTGTTCAAGGAAGTGCTGGATCTGGAGTTCGGCGAATTCCCGCACATGACCCTGGCCGAAGCCATGCGTCGTTTCGGTTCGGATAAGCCTGACCTGCGCATCCCGCTGGAGCTGGTGGACGTTGCCGATCAGCTGAAAGACGTCGACTTCAAGGTCTTCAGTGGCCCGGCCAATGATCCGAAGTGCCGTATCGCGGCCCTGCGCGTGCCGGGTGCCGGCAGCATGCCGCGCAAGCAGATCGACGACTACACCAAGTTCGTCGGCAACTACGGCGCCAAGGGCCTGGCCTACATCAAGGTCAACGAGCGCGCCAAGGGTGTCGAGGGTCTGCAGTCGCCGATCGTCAAGAACATCCCGGAAGCCAACCTCAATGTCATCCTCGACCGCGTTGGCGCTGTCGATGGCGACATCGTGTTCTTCGGTGCCGACAAAACCAAGATCGTCTGTGACGCCCTCGGCGCACTGCGGATCAAGGTCGGTCACGACCTCAACCTGCTGACCTGCCAGTGGGCACCGATGTGGGTTGTCGACTTCCCGATGTTCGAAGAGAACGACGACGGCAGCCTGACCGCCATGCACCACCCGTTCACTGCGCCGAAGTGCTCCCCGGCCGAGCTGGAAGCCAATCCGGCTGCCGCGCTGTCGCGTGCCTACGACATGGTGCTCAACGGCACCGAACTGGGCGGCGGTTCGATTCGTATCCACGACAAGGCCATGCAACAGACCGTGTTCCGCGTACTGGGCATCAGCGAAGACGAGCAGCAGGAGAAGTTCGGCTTCCTCCTCGATGCACTGAAATTCGGTGCGCCGCCCCATGGTGGCCTGGCCTTCGGCCTGGATCGCCTGGTGATGCTGATGACCGGTGCCAGCTCGATCCGTGAAGTGATCGCCTTCCCGAAAACCCAGAGTGCTGCGGATGTAATGACCCAGGCACCGGGCGAAGTGGATGCCAAGGCGCTGCAGGAGCTGCACATTCGCCTGCGCGAAAAGCCCAAGGCCGAGTAACGTAACGCTGTACCGACAGAAGCCTGGGTTTGCCAGGCTTCTTCGTTATGGGTGCGACACAAACCTGATTTGCAACAGACGGAGTGAGTTATGGCTGGTCATTCCAAGTGGGCCAACATCAAGCACCGCAAAGGGCGCCAAGACGCCAAGCGCGGCAAGATCTTCACCAAGCTGATTCGCGAATTGACCGTGGCGGCCAAGGGTAGCGCTGTTCCGGCGGACAACCCACGCCTGCGCCTGGCGGTGGACAAGGCCCTGACGGCCAACATGACCCGTGACGTGATCGATCGGGCGATTGCCCGCGGTGCCGGCAACGACGCCGCCGACAACGTCATCGAGATGAGTTACGAGGGCTATGCGCCGAGTGGTGTGGCCATCATCGTCGAGGCCATGACCGATAACCGCAACCGCACCGCCGCCGACGTGCGCCATGCCTTTACCAAGTGTGGCGGCAATCTCGGCACCGACGGTTCGGTGGCCTACATGTTCGACCGCAAGGGGCAGATCAGTTTCGCCCCGGGCGTCAGTGAAGATGCCCTGATGGAAGCGGCGCTGGACGCGGGTGCCGATGACGTGGAGATGGGCGAGGACGGTTCCGCGCTGGTTTCCACCAGTTTTGCCGAATTCCTCTCGGTCAACGAGGCGCTGACGGCTGCTGGTTTCAAGGGCGAGGAGGCGGAAATCGCCATGATCCCGTCGATCAGTGCGCCGGTCACCGATCTGGAAATCGCCAAGAAGGTCATGAAGCTGATCGACATGCTGGAAGACCTGGACGACGTGCAGAACGTCTACCACAACGCCGAAATTCCTGACGAGATCATGGAGCAGCTGGACTGACCCCGGCTCGTGAGTACAGGCCGGAAGCCGCCCAAGGCGCTTCCGGCTTTTTTATGCGTGACGTCGGGTGACGGCAGCCGTGGCCGGCCCGTATACTCGCGGCTGGATAAATAGACAGTATGGCGCGGGCTTGTCCGGCGCTGTGGATGACCAAGCATGACGCTGATTTTGGGAATCGACCCGGGCTCGCGCATCACCGGTTACGGCGTGGTGCGTGATACCGGCCGCGGCTGCGAGTACGTGGCCTCTGGCTGCATCCGCACCGGTAGCGGTGCCTTGCCTGAGCGCCTGCAGATCGTCTTTCGTGGCGTGCGCGAGGTGATCGAGACCTACGGGCCGGTGACCATGGGCATCGAGCAGGTGTTCATGGCGAAGAACGCCGACTCGGCGCTCAAGCTCGGTCAGGCCCGTGGTGCGGCGATAGTGGCTGGGGTGGAGGCGGGCCTGGATATCGCCGAATACACCGCCACCCAGGTCAAGCAGGCGATTGCCGGTACCGGTGGTGCGGACAAGCAGCAGGTACAGATGATGGTCATGCACCTGCTCAAGCTGGTGCAGAAGCCGCAGATCGATGCCTCCGATGCCCTGGCCATTGCCCTGTGCCATGCGCACCATCGGCAGAGCCTGATTCCCCACGGTCTGCTCGCCGCCAAGCGGCGCGGCGGCCGTCTGCGTTTGTAGCCCTCTTTGTGACTAAGGAACCCAAGTCGTGATCGGACGCCTGAAAGGCACCCTGGCGGAAAAGCAGCCGCCGCATTTGATCGTGGATGTAAATGGTGTCGGCTACGAGCTGGAAGTACCGATGACCACCCTTTATCGCCTGCCGTCGCTGGGCGAGCCAGTGACTTTGCACACGCACCTGGTGGTGCGCGAGGATGCTCACCTGCTCTACGGCTTCGCCGAAAAGCGCGAGCGCGAACTGTTCCGCGAGCTGATCCGCCTCAATGGCGTCGGCCCCAAGCTGGCGCTGGCACTGATGTCTGGGCTGGAAGTGGATGAGTTGGTGCGTTGCGTGCAGGCAGGCGATACCTCGACTCTGGTGAAGATCCCCGGTGTCGGCAAGAAAACCGCCGAGCGCCTGTTGGTGGAGTTGAAAGATCGTTTCAAGGCTTGGGAAAGCATGCCGTCCATCGCCACCCTGGTGGTGGAACCCCGTGCCGGCATGGCAGTCTCAAGCGCGGAGAGCGACGCCGTGAGCGCGCTGATTTCCCTCGGCTTCAAGCCGCAAGAGGCCAGCAAGGCCGTAGCAGCGGTGCAGGAAGATGGTCTGTCCAGCGAAGATTTGATTCGCCGTGCCCTTAAAGGAATGGTTTAACCCGTGATCGAAGCCGACCGTCTGATAACCGCCAGTGGCCGTGAGCGCGAAGAGCAGGTGGACCGTGCCATCCGCCCGCTCAAGCTGGCCGACTACATTGGTCAGCCGAGTGTGCGCGAGCAAATGGAGCTGTTCATCCAGGCTGCGCGTGGGCGTCAGGAAGCACTCGATCACACCCTGATCTTCGGACCGCCCGGCCTGGGCAAGACCACCCTCGCCAATATCCTCGCCCAGGAGATGGGCGTGGCCATCAAGAGCACCTCCGGCCCCGTGCTGGAGCGGCCGGGTGACCTGGCGGCGCTGCTGACCAATCTGGAACCGGGCGACGTGCTGTTCGTCGACGAGATTCATCGTCTGTCGCCCATCGTCGAGGAAGTGCTGTACCCGGCGATGGAGGATTTCCAACTCGACATCATGATCGGCGAAGGCCCGGCTGCGCGTTCGATCAAGCTTGACCTGCCGCCTTTCACCCTGGTGGGTGCCACCACGCGGGCTGGCATGTTGACCAACCCGCTGCGTGACCGCTTCGGCATCGTCCAGCGCCTGGAGTTCTACAACACCGCCGACCTGGCCACTATTGTCACTCGCTCGGCTGGCATTCTCGGTTTGCCGATCGAGGCAGAGGGCGCGTTTGAAATTGCCCGTCGTGCCCGTGGCACGCCGCGTATCGCCAATCGCCTGCTGCGCCGGGTGCGTGATTTCGCCGAAGTACGCGGCACGGGCGAGATCACTCGCTTGATTGCCGATCAGGCGCTTAACCTGCTGGATGTCGACGAGCGTGGCTTCGACCACCAGGACCGACGTCTACTGCTGACCCTGATCGACAAGTTCGACGGCGGGCCGGTCGGTATCGACAGCCTGGCCGCGGCCATCAGCGAAGAGCGGCACACCATCGAGGATGTGCTGGAGCCTTATCTGATCCAGCAGGGCTACATCATGCGCACCCCGCGGGGGCGGGTGGTAACGCGGCATGCCTACCTGCACTTCGGCCTCAATGTGCCGAAGCGTCTGGGTGAGGCGCCGGTTGCCGATCTCTTCGCAGGAAGCGACGAATAGTTGAAAAACAAGGGCTTGGCCGATTGGCAAGGCCGGGAGTAAACACTAGAGTATGCGCGCGCAAAACGAGGCTCAGCCTTTTGCCCTGAAAAGTCGGGTGTATTACGAAGATACCGACGCCGGGGGCATCGTCTACTACGTCAATTACCTCAAATTCATGGAGCGGGCGCGTACCGAGCGCCTGCGCATGCTGGGTTTTGCCCAGTCGCAACTGGCTGGGGAAAACCTGTTGTTCGTCGTGCATTCGGCCGAGGCGCGGTACCATGCGCCCGCCCGGTTGGATGATGAAATTTTTATCACTGCCGAAGTGATCGAGTTAAACCGTGCCAGCCTGCGCTTTCGTCAACAGGTGAGGCGGGCTACGGATGAGGCGCTGCTCTGTGAGGGGCAGTTCGTGGTGGCCTGTGTGCGCGCCGACAGTTTGAAACCCCGTGCCATGCCCGAGGCGCTGCGTGCAGCCTTCGCCCATGACGCGGGTTTATCCCCAGCAGGAGAGTAAGCGTGGAAGCCAACGCCGTTGACCACATGTCGATGTGGAGTCTGATCAGCAACGCCAGTCTGGTGGTGCAGCTGGTAATGCTCGCCCTGGTGGCCGCCTCGGTCACATCGTGGATCATGATCTTCCAGCGCAGCACCATGCTGCGTGCCGCCAAGAAGTCCCTGGAAGTCTTCGAGGAGCGTTTCTGGTCGGGTATCGACCTGTCCAAGCTATACCGCCAGGCCGGTAGCAATCCGGACCCGGATTGCGGCGTCGAGCAGATCTTTCGTGCCGGCTTCAAGGAGTTCTCGCGCCTGCGCCAGCAGCCAGGCGTCGATCCTGATGCAGTGATGGATGGTGTGGCGCGTGCCATGCGCGTGGCCATTTCGCGTGAGGAAGAGAAGCTGGAAACCGGCCTGTCATTCCTCGCCACCGTCGGTTCCACCAGCCCCTACGTCGGCTTGTTCGGTACCGTGTGGGGCATCATGAACTCCTTCCGCGGCCTGGCGCAGGTGCAGCAGGCCACTCTGGCCACCGTAGCGCCGGGCATTGCCGAGGCACTGATCGCTACCGCTATCGGCCTGTTCGCCGCGATTCCAGCGGTCATCGCCTACAACCGCTTCGCCGCGCAAGGCGAGCGTCTGATCGGCCGCTACTACACCTTCGCTGACGAGTTCCAGGCGATCCTGCACCGCAAAGTGCACACCAGCGAGGACTGAGGCTCCCCATGGCCAGAATTCGCAACAGACGCAAGCCCGTCGCCGAGATGAACGTCGTGCCGTATATCGACGTGATGCTGGTGCTGCTGGTGATCTTCATGGTGACCGCGCCGATGCTCAACCAGGGCGTCAAGGTCGACCTGCCCAAGGTGTCCAGCGAGGCCCTGCCGCAGGACAACAACTCCCGTGTGTTGACCATCTCCATCAAGGCCAACAAGACCTACTACTGGAATATGGGCGAGGAAGTCGACCAGGATCAGAGTAAGCAAAGCGAGACCGCTACGACGCTGCCGCAACTGGTGCAGACGGTGACTGCGATCATGAGTCAGAACGCCAGCCAGGGTAAGAAGGTTCAGGTCTTCGTGCGTGGCGACAAGGCGGTTGACTACGGCTCTGTGATGGCCGTGATGGGTGGTCTGCAAGAAGCCGGCGTGGGTAACGTCGGGCTGATCACCGAGGCGCCTTGATGCAGCAGCAGAGCGTTCGCTCCTCGTCGGAAAGTTACTTCTG
>JBBNAI010000305.1:0-10707 GCA_037994305.1 Pseudomonas sp.
AGGGCATCCTGTATGGCGAGGTGCAACCGATGCAGGGCCTGACGCCTTATCTGCAATGGCGCGCCTGGCCACTGGTGGTGCTGTGCAGCCTGCTGCTGGGTTGGGCCTTTGTCGCGCGCCGCCGGGCGGCACGTACCACCACCAGCCTGCAGGCAGCCTGACGACACGAGTGAGGCTCAGCGGTAGAGCAGCGGGTAGATCGCCTGCCCCAGCGCCTCGTTGAGCAGGCGCGTGCTCTGCCACAGCGCTTTGCCCTCCGGCAGCCAACCGCCCAGCGGACGGGCGTTGGCCACGCCGAGAAAACCCAGCGGTGCCGCGACCACTTCCAGCCCTTGGCGCTCGAAACACCAGAGCGCCCGCGGCATGTGTGCCGCCTGGGTCACCAGCACCACGCGGCGAATGCCCTGCTCGCGCATCAGCACCGCACTGTATTCGGCGTTCTCCCAGGTGGTGCGGCTGCGCTCTTCCTGCCAGCGCGTCGGCACCGAGAAATCACGCTGCAGCACCTCAGCCATCATCGCCGCCTCGCTGGGCGGCTGGTCGTAGTGCAGGCCGCCACTCATCATCAGCGGCAGCCCCGAGGCGCGATGCAGGCGCGCCGCATAGCGCAGGCGCTCCAGAGCGGTAGCACTCGGCTGATCGCTACCCCAGGCCGGATCGGCTTCCTCGCGCCCGGAACCGATCACCACGATCACCTCGGCGCGCTGCGCCAACTGTGACCACTGCGCCTCGACCAGCGCCGGCTCGCGCTCCAGCCAACGCGCCGCCTGCTCGACCACCACTGGCAGGCTCATCAGCCACAGCCCACCCAGCCCCAGCAGCAAGCACAGCGCCGCCAGGCTCGGGCGCCGCGACCAGCACAGCCAGGCCAATAGAATCAGCAGGAAAAAACCGCCAGGCGGCAGGATCAGTTGTTTGAGCAAGAAACGCAGTTCCATGGGCACCTCCGAGTGCCCGGCAGACTACCGCGCGATCAGTGTGGCGGGCCAGCGCGGAACAGCTTGGAACCGCAGGCCAGACAAGGCAGCACGCCCTCCCCTGGCTGCCACTGCGCTACGCTGCCACACAGGGCGCAGCACAACTGCTGGCGGCGCTTGAGCGGTGTGCGCTTACCCACGGAGCGCGGTGACACCTTGAACGCCTGCCGTGCAGGCTTGCTGGCCCCTACCGGCAACTGCTCGATCAGCGCCAGCTCCTCGGCCGCCGCATGCCAGCCGCGCAACCAGTGCAGATCCCGATCCAGATAGGCGCGAACCAACTCCAGCTCGGCCGGGGTCAGGCCGCGCAGCTCCAACTCGGTAGGGGGCGCCTCACGCAGGCGGCTGGCGGTATCTGCTTCCTCGAGTGCCAGCGCGAGTCGCTGCAATAGGCGCTCATAGAGCCCGCCTTTCTCCTCCGTCCGCCGCAACTCTGCCATCCATCACCTCTGTCGAGCGCATCGAACCCGCTCTTAGAGCCTTCTCACGGTCTCGCAAGCTGAACCTGGCAGGCAGGATCAGCCGAGGAAACGCCGTTTATGAGTGATGAACGTGCATGACCCGCGCCGCATTCATCTCCAGGTCGCGCCAAAGCGCACCAGCCGTCGGCGACTGGCAGGCCGGTCGCCAGCTCCGCGCGCGACGCGCAACGGGCCGGACCGAGATCCTTAAAGGCAAGCTTAGCGCCCACCACGGCAGCGACTGCGCGCCGCGACAAACGGCGGCCGGCCGCGCCGCGTGGCGCAATCAGGGTTTCCCTGAATCCGGGGGGGTCATGTATGCTACGGCGTTTCTCGCAAGCCCTCATTCCCAGCGCCGAAGCCCATGCACGAACAGTATCAGCCCCGCGAAATCGAAGCCGCCGCGCAGTCCCACTGGGACTCGCAGAAATCCTTTGTAGTGAGTGAGCAGCCAGGCAAGGAGACCTTCTACTGCCTGTCGATGTTCCCCTACCCGAGCGGCAAGCTGCACATGGGTCACGTGCGCAACTACACCATCGGTGACGTGATCGCCCGCTACCAGCGCATGCAGGGCAAGAACGTGCTGCAGCCGATGGGCTGGGACGCCTTCGGCATGCCGGCGGAAAACGCCGCGATGAAGAACAAGGTCGCGCCGGCCAAGTGGACCTACGAAAACATCGCCTACATGAAGAACCAGCTGCAATCGCTGGGCCTGGCGGTGGACTGGACTCGTGAAGTCACCACCTGCAAGCCGGACTACTACCGCTGGGAGCAGTGGCTGTTCACCAAGCTGTTCGAGAAGGGCGTGATCTACCGCAAGAACGGTACCGTCAACTGGGACCCGGTGGACCAGACCGTACTGGCCAACGAGCAGGTTATCGACGGCCGCGGCTGGCGTTCCGGCGCGCTGATCGAAAAGCGCGAAATCCCCATGTACTACTTCAAGATCACCGCCTACGCGGAAGAACTGCTGAGTAGCCTGGACGAACTGGATGGCTGGCCGGAACAGGTCAAGACCATGCAGCGCAACTGGATCGGCAAGAGCTTCGGTGCCGACGTGGTGTTCGACTATGACCTGGGTAGCGTCGGTATCGACGGCCAGCTCAAGGTCTACACGACCCGCCCCGACACCCTGATGGGCGCCACCTACGTCGCCGTTGCCGCCGAGCACCCGCTGTCGCAGCGCGCCGCCGAGAGCAATCCGGCCATCGCTGCGTTCATCGCCGAATGCAAGGCCGGCTCCGTGGCCGAGGCCGACATGGCCACCATGGAGAAGAAAGGCCTGGCCACCGGCCAGTTCGTCATCCACCCGCTGACTGGCGACAAGCTGCCGGTATTCGTCGCCAACTACGTGTTGTGGGGCTACGGCGAAGGCGCGGTGATGGGCGTGCCGTCCCATGACGAGCGCGACTTCGCGTTTGCCAACAAATACGACCTGCCGATCGTTCAGGTGTACGCCGCCGAAGGCAAAACCTACAGCACCACCGAGTGGCAGGACTGGTACGGCGAAAAAACCGCGCTGACCACCGTCAACTCCGGCAAATACGACAACCTGGAATTCACCGCGGCCTTCGACGCCATCGTCGCCGACCTAGAAGCCTGCGCCCACGGCGCACGCAAGACCCAGTTCCGCCTGCGCGACTGGGGCATCAGCCGCCAGCGCTACTGGGGCTGCCCGATCCCGATCATCCACTGCGACGCCTGTGGCGACGTACCGGTGCCGGAAGACCAACTGCCGGTCGTCCTGCCCGAGGACGTGGTACCGGATGGCGCCGGCTCGCCGCTGGCGCGCATGCCCGAGTTCTACAGCTGCACCTGCCCGAAATGCGGCGGCGCGGCCAAGCGCGAAACCGACACCATGGACACCTTCGTCGAGTCGTCCTGGTACTACGCTCGCTACGCCTCGCCGCAATACACCGGCGGCATGGTCGACCCGGTTGCCGCCAACCACTGGCTGCCGGTCGACCAGTACATCGGTGGTATCGAACACGCCATCCTGCACCTGCTCTACGCGCGGTTCTTCCACAAGCTGATGCGCGACGAGGGGCTTGTAAGCTCGAACGAGCCGTTCAAGAACCTGCTGACCCAGGGCATGGTGGTCGCCGAGACCTACTACCGCACGCTGGATAACGGCGGCAAGGACTGGTTCAACCCGGCCGATGTCGAAGTCGAGCGCGATGCCAAGGCCAAGGTCACCGGCGCCAAGCTGAAGAGCGACGGCCTGCCGGTGGAAATCGGCGGCACCGAGAAGATGTCCAAGTCGAAGAACAACGGCGTCGACCCGCAGTCGATGATCGATGCCTACGGCGCCGACACCTGCCGCCTGTTCATGATGTTCGCCTCGCCGCCCGACATGAGCTGCGAATGGTCCGACTCCGGCATCGAAGGCGCCAACCGCTTCCTGCGCCGCGTCTGGCGCCTGGCCCACAGCCATGTCAGTGCCGGCCTGCCGGTCGCGCTGGACGTAGCCAGCCTGAATGACGAGCAGAAGGTCGTACGCCGCGCCATCCACCTGGCCATCAAGCAGGCCAGCAATGACGTGGGCCAACACCACAAGTTCAACACCGCCATCGCCCAGGTGATGACCCTGATGAACGTGCTGGAAAAAGCTGCGACCGCCAGCGAGCAGGACCGCGCCCTGCTGCAGGAAGGCCTGCAAGCCGTGGCCCTGCTGCTGGCACCGATCACCCCGCACATCTGCCATGAACTGTGGCAACAGCTGGGCAATAGCGGTGCAATCATCGACGCGCAGTGGCCGCAGGTCGACGAATCGGCTTTGGTGCAGGACAGCCTGACCCTGGTCATCCAGGTCAACGGCAAGCTGCGCGGCCAGATCGAAGTGCCGGCCAGTGCCAGCCGCGAGGAAGTCGAAGCCGCCGCCCGTGCCAACGAAAACGTGGTGCGCTTCACCGAAGGCGTGACTATCCGCAAGGTCATCGTGGTACCGGGCAAGCTGGTCAACATCGTCGCCAACTGATTAAGCTCGGCGCCATGCCTGCATGGCGCCGTGACTCTCCAAGGGGATACAAGAGAATGATGAAACGGAATCTGATGGTAATCGGCCTGGCTGCCCTGCTCAGCGCCTGCGGCTTCCAGCTGCGCGGCACCGGCACTGCCGACTTCGCCCTCACGGAAATCGACCTGCAGGCGCGCAACGCCTACGGCGAAACCGCCAAGCAGCTGGAAAAACTGCTGGAGAACAGCGGCGTCAACGTCCATGCCGGCGCACCGTACAAGCTGGTCCTGGCCAAGGAAGAAGAAACCAAGCGTACCGCCAGCTACACCGGCAACGCCCGCAGTGCCGAATACGAGCTGCACAGCAAGGTCGATTACGAGATCCGTGGCGAGAAGAACATCCTGCTGTTCAATGACAGCCTCGACGTGCAAAGCACCTACGTGCAGGACGACAACAACCTGATCGGCTCCGACCAGGAGTCCGCCCAGCTGCGCGCAGAAATGCGCCGCGAACTGGTGCAGCAGCTGTCCATGCGCCTGCAGCAATTGACCCCGGCCCAGCTCGAGCAGCTGCAGCAGGAAGCCACCGCCAAGGCCCAGGCCGAAGCCGAAGCCGAAGCCGCCGCGCGCCGCGCCGAACAGGAATCGGCGCCGCTGCAGTCGCCGATCCAGCTGCCGATCAGCCAGTAAGCAGACAAAGGGCCGGGTAACCGGCCCTTTTCGCAAGCGATGACAGTCGATCCGCGATGAAACTCGGTTCTCTATGAAACTGAATCCCGCCCAACTCGGCAAACACCTGCAAGGCACGCTCGCCCCGGTCTACGTGATCAGCGGCGATGAAGCCCTGCTGTGCCAGGAAGCCGCCGACGCCATCCGTGTCGCCACCCGCGACCAGGGTTTCAGCGAGCGCGAGGTGTTCCACGCCGAAGCCAACTTCGACTGGGGCCTGCTCTATGAAGCCGGGGCCAGCCTGTCGCTGTTCGCCGAGAAGCGCGTGATCGAGCTGCGCATCGCCAACGGCAAGCCGGGCGACAAGGGCACCGCGGCGATTCTCGAATACCTGGAACGACCGCCAGAGGACACCCTGCTGCTGATCAGCCTGCCCAAGCTCGACGGCAGTACGCAGAAGACCAAGTGGGCCAAGGCCCTGATCGACGGACCGCACAGCCAGTTCCTGCAGATCTGGCCGGTGGACGCAGCCCAGCTGCCACAGTGGATTCGCCAGCGCCTGTCGCAAGCCGGAATGAGCGCCAGCCAGGAAGCCCTGGAACTGATCGCCGCGCGCGTGGAAGGCAACCTGCTGGCCGCCGCCCAGGAAATCGAGAAGCTCAAGCTGCTCGCCGACGGCAACCAGATCGACGCCAGCACCGTGCAGGCCGCCGTGGCCGACAGTGCGCGCTATGACGTGTTCGGCCTGATTGACGCCGTGCTGGGCGGCGACGGCGCCCATGCCTTACGCATGCTCGAAGGCCTGCGCGGCGAAGGCGTGGAAGTGCTGTTCATCCTGGTCATGCTCGCCCGCGAGCTGCGCCAGTTGGCCGGCATCGCCCAGCAGTACAGCCAGGGTGTCCCGCTGGACAAGGCCTTCGCCGCCGCCCGCCCGCCGGTCTGGGACAAACGCAAGCCGCTGGTCAGCAAGGCCCTGCAACGCCACAGCGCGGCGCGCTGGAACCAGTTGCTGCTCGACGCCCAGCGCATCGACGCGCAAGTCAAAGGCCAGGCCCCTGGCGACGCCTGGAGCAGCCTGGCACGCCTGGCCCTGCTGATGGCCGGCCAGCGCCTGCCACTGAGCGAATAGCCCCTCACTGGACATTTTCTGAGCAGCGGCGCATTCTCCGCGCGCCCGCATGTCGCGGGCCTCACGCGAGGACATGCCATGGCCAAGAATGCCAAGCACCGGCCGAACAAGGCCAAATCCCTGATTGCCCAGCCACTGTTCCGTTGCCGACAGGAACAGGCGAAGAAAGGCAAAGGCAGCTACCGCCGCGAAGCCTCCCAGCAAAACTGGGAGGCTTCCTGCTTTATGGCCGCCTGAAAACACCTCGACATGCTAAGGTCGCGGTCTGTTTGGCAAGACCGAGATACCCGCAATGCTCCACCTAGCCGCCCATAGCCGCCTGTGCAGCCTGCTCGCCGCCAGCGCCCTGCTCCTCGGTGCCTGCGCCGAAACCCCGACGCCCACCGCCACCAGCGCACCTGCCGCCCGTAGCACGCCCGCGCTGCCGAGCACCCCGCGCCCGCCCGCCAGAGCCGCTACCCCGGCCCCGCAGCCGGCCTTCGCCAGCTTCGCCGAGTGGCGTGGCAGTTTCCGCCACAAAGCCCTGAGCGCCGGCATTCCTGCCGACCTGTTCGACCGCGCCTTCGCCGGTGTCACGCCAGACCAGACCGTGGTCGATGCCGACCGCAGCCAACCCGAATTCACCCGCCCGGTATGGGAATACCTGGAAGGCGCCACTTCGCCGATCCGCGTGCGCAAGGGCCAGGCCCTGTTGGTCGAACACAGCACCACCCTGGCGGCCATCGAACAGCGCTATGGCGTCGACCGTGAAGTGCTGGTGGCGATCTGGGGCATGGAAAGCAGCTTCGGCCAGTTCACGGGCGACAAGTCGGTGATCCGCTCGCTCGCCACCCTGGCCTATGAAGGCCGCCGCTCGCAGTTTGCCGAAGACCAGCTGCTGGCTGCCCTGCAGATTCTCCAGCATGGCGACACCAACCCCAGCGGCATGCTCGGTTCCTGGTCCGGCGCCATGGGCCAGACCCAGTTCATCCCGACCACCTACATGACCCACGCGGTGGACTTCGACGGCGACGGCCGCCGCGATATCTGGACCTCCAGCGCCGACGCGCTGGCCTCGGCCGCCCACTACCTGCAAGCCTCGGGCTGGCAGAAGGGCCGCCCCTGGGGCTTCGAAGTCGCCCTGCCGAGCGGCTTCGACTACGCCCTGGCCGATACCGAAGTACGCAAGACCTACGCCGAATGGGCCACCTTCGGGGTGAAGGGCACGCCAGCCGGCGTGGCACCTGGCGACAGCGCCTACCTGCTGCTGCCGGCCGGCCATCGCGGCCCGGCGTTCCTGGTGTTCGCCAACTTCCGCGCAATCCTCAAATACAACAACTCGTCGTCCTACGCCCTCGCCGTCGGCCTGCTCAGTCAGCGTTTCGATGGCGGCGGCCAGGTCAGCGGCCAGTGGCCGCGCGACGAGCGCCCGCTCAGCCGCAGCGATCGCATCGCCTTGCAAGAGGGCCTGGCAGCGCGCGGCTACAACCCCGGCGCGGCCGACAGCATCATCGGCGCCAACACCCGCCGCGCTATTCGTGCCTTCCAGCAGAGCCTGGATTGGCCGGCCGACGGCTACCCGACTCAGGAACTGCTGAAGCAGCTGCGCTGAGGCCTCAGCCCGGGGTCGCCGTGGCGTCCCTGGGCAGCGCCCAGAGGTGCGCCGCGACCAGGGCCCGCCACGGCGCGAATGGCTCCAGCCAGCGCCGCACGAAAACCTGCTCCAACCGCTCCTCCTTCCCTAGCAGACGTTGCAGCTGGCGGCGCACGGCGACATCACCGTGCAACGAGCCATCCAGCCGGGCAAAGCCCCGCAGCAAGGCGTAATCGACCGTCCACGGACCGATGCCGCGCAGAGCCAGCAGGCGCTCGCCGATCAGTTCGGCCGGCGCCCCGTCCAACCACTCATCTAGCGGCAGGTTGCCAGCGACGACCTCGCGACTGAGCAGCAGCAAGGCCTGCGTCTTGGCCTGAGAGAAACCAGCCTGGCGTAGCTGCTGCTCATCCAGCGCGGCAACCGCCGGCGCATCCGGATAACACAGCAGGCCACTGGAATGCCGCCTACCGGCCAGCTGGATCAGCTTGCGACGCAGGGATATCGCCACCGCCAAACTGATCTGCTGGCCGCTGATAGCCCAGCTCAAGGCCTCGAAGGGCGTGCTCGACTGCGGCACCCGCAGCCCAGGCGTCGTGGCGATCAAAATGCCCAGCTGCGGGTGGTCACGGTAGGTGCGCTCGAACTGCTCGACCGGCTGGGTCAGCCCCAGCATGTGCTCGGCCAATAGCTGAAGCGGCTCGGGATCAGCACTTCCGGCCCCGTCGACATCCAGCGTCACCTGAGCGCGCCCCGGCAGGAAGCGAACGTCCAGCCGGGCCGGTTGCCCCTGCCAGAGAATGCCCTTGCCCAGCCCCTCGTCCGTGACCCGCTCAGCCACGCCCTGCACATCGCGCCGGTGGAAGGTCAGTACATCGAGCGGACGATAGTCGGCGGGCAGCAGCAACTCGAGGACGGTTCGCGGCATTGAGCACTCGCAGGGGTGGCGGAGCAAATATTGAGTCCGAGATTACACTGTGGGGACTATGGTTTTCCCGCTTGCGGTCGATCAATAGAAGCAATGACTGAATGCGATCGTGGATCGCTGGCTTTCGCCCAAAGGTGCCATGCCGATGTTCAACAACAAGCTGAAAGAAGAAGCTGCCCAGCTGCGCGAAGAGCTGGCCAGCATGCGTCAGATCAGGGACTCCATCTACAGCGAGATGCTGGTACTGGAACTGGAGCCCGACGGGCGCGTGCGCTACGCCAACGACAACTTCCTCGGCGAGATGCTCTACCAGCGCGATGCCCTGCTCGGCCGCACCCTGGAATCGCTGATCCCCCCCTCCTTCCACCAGGAAGCCAACTACCAGAAGCTGCTGCAGGCCCTGCGCAACAACGAACATATCAGTGGCGCCTATCGACTGCTGCGCGGCAACGGCGAGGAAGCCTGGCTGCGCGCGATATGGCAGCCGGTGCTGAACAGCCAGGGCAAGCTGGCCTATTTCACGCTTTGCGCCAACGACCTGACCCGCACCATCAGCGCCTCACGCGAGCATGAGGGCCTGATTGATGCCCTGCTGCGCTCCACCGCGGTGATCGAATTCAACCTGGCGGGCGAGGTGCTGACCGCCAACGAACGCTTCCTCGACGGCATGGGCTATCGCCTGGAGCAGATCCGCGGCAAGCATCACCGCACCTTCTGCGAGCCAGAGGAATACAACTCGCAAGCCTACCGCGACTTCTGGGGCCGGCTGAATCGCGGCGAGTTCGTCGCCGGGCGCTTCAAGCGGGTCGACAGCCATGGCCGGTTGGTCTGGCTGGAAGCCTCCTACAACCCGATCCATGACCCCCACGGCAAGCTGTACAAAGTGGTCAAGTTCGCCACGGTGATCACCGACCAGATCAATCAGGAGCAAGCCGTAGCCGAAGCGGCGAACATCGCCTACAGCATCTCCCAGCACACCGATGACAGCGCCGACAAGGGCGCCGCCGTGGTGCGCCAGACCGTGGAAGTGATGCAGCGCATTGCCAACCAGGTACAGGAGGCCAGCGACGGCATCGAAGCCCTGGGCAAGCAGTCGCAACTGATCAGCACCATCATGCAGACCATCCGCGGCATCGCCGACCAGACCAACCTGCTCGCGCTCAATGCGGCCATCGAGGCGGCACGAGCCGGCGAACAGGGCCGTGGTTTCGCCGTGGTCGCCGACGAGGTGCGCCAATTGGCCGGACGCACCAGCCAGGCGACTGAGGAAATCGTCGACGTGGTGCAGAAGAACCAGACCCTGGCCCAGGCAGCGGTCTCGAGCATGGCCAGCAGCCGGCAGAATGCCGAACAAGGTCTGAGCCTGGCCAACGAGGCTGGCGCGGTAATCGTCGAGATCCAGCAAGGCGCCAAGCAGGTGGTGCAGGCGGTGGAGCAGTTCGCCAGCCAGCTCAAGACCTGACGCAGCAGCCGACAAGCGCTGGTAGCTGAGCGCGGGACGCAACCACAGTGGGCGCGGGCCCGGTAATTTTCCCAGCACCGCCCTGCCCTACGCCGACAGGCGCTGGCCGCCGCCGGAGGTCGTCTATGGTAGACTGCCCACCGGCCAAAAGCCCCGCTACCGAAGCCTCCTACCGGAGCCGAGATTTCGATGTCCGACACAGCCCCGCCCAAGCCCGTATCCAGCGGCGAAAAATTCCGCACTGCCCAAGGCATTACCGCGATCAAGGATGGCCAGAAGCGCCGTGCTTCGACCGAGCCCCAAACCGTTGAACCCAAGCCGAGCTGGCTGCGGGTCAAGGCGCCGAGCGGCAGCCGCTTCGAAGCGGTCAAACGCAATGTCGGCGAGCATCGTCTGAGCACGGTCTGCCAGGAATCCCACTGTCCGAACATGGGCGAGTGCTGGTCCAATGGCACCGCCACCATCATGCTGATGGGCTCGGTCTGCACCCGGGCCTGCCGCTTCTGTGCGGTCGACACCGGCAACCCGAATGGCTGGCTGGACCAGGAAGAAC
>JBBNAI010000306.1:0-10714 GCA_037994305.1 Pseudomonas sp.
CAGGTTCGGCCGCAACGGCCCCAGGTCGATGCCGTGGGGTTGCTCACGCAGCGCGGCGAGGCTGAGCTTGTGCTCGGACTGGTCGCCATAGGGGCCGAAACGCAGGCCCATGTCGATCATCTGCTGCGGCGCCTTGGTCGGTTTCAGTTCCGTGCCCTGCTTGGCGGCAAAGGCCTGGGCCAGGCCGACGAAGATTTCCCAGTCATCCAGCGCACCCACAGGCTTGGCCAGTACCGGCTCGTTGAAGCGGGTGACATTGCGCACTGCGAACACGTTGAAGGTAGTGTCGTAGTGGTCATGCTCCAGCGGCGCGGTCGGCGGCAGGATCAGGTCGGCGTAGCGCGTGGTCTCATTGATATAGAAGTCGACGCTGAGCATGAACTCCAGACCATCCAGCGCGTGCTCCAGCTGGCGGCCGTTGGGCGTGGACAACACCGGGTTGCCCGCCACGGTGATCAGGGCGCGAATCTGCCCCTCGCCCGGCGTCAGCATCTCCTCGGCCATCGCCGCCACCGGCAACTCGCCACCGTACTCCGGCAGGCCGGACACACGGCTCTGCCATACGTTGAAATGCCCACCCGAAGTGGTCGCCACCAGATCCACCGCCGGCGTGGTGCACAACGCACCGCCAGGCTGGTCGAGGTTGCCGGTAACCATGTTGATCAGCTGAATCAGCCAGTGGCACAGGCTGCCGAACGCCTGGGTCGAAACCCCCATGCGCCCGTAGCAGACCGCCGACTCGGCGGCGGCAAAGTCCCGCGCCAACTGGCGAATGGTCGCCGCCGGCACACCGCAACGCTCGCTCATGGCTTCGGCACTGAAGGCCGCAATCGCCGTGCGCACCTGATCCAGGCCATTGATCGGCAGGTGGCTGACGCGGGTCAGGCCCTCCTCGAACAAGGTATTGAGCAGACCGAGCAGCAAGGCCGCGTCATTACCCGGGCGGACGAACACATGCTGATCGGCGATGCCCGCCGTTTCGCTGCGCCGCGGGTCGACCACCACCAGCTTGCCGCCACGGGCCTTGAGCGCCTTCAGGCGTTTCTCCACATCAGGCACGGTCATGATGCTGCCGTTGGATGCCAGCGGGTTGCCGCCGAGAATCAGCATGAACTGGGTGTGATCGATATCCGGGATCGGCAGCAGCAGGCCGTGGCCGTACATCAGGTAACTGGTCAGGTGATGCGGCAACTGGTCCACCGAGGTGGCGGAGAAGCGATTGCGCGTCTTCAGCTGGCCCAGGAAGTAGTTGCTGTGGGTCATCAGCCCATAGTTATGCACGCTGGGGTTGCCCTGGTAGATCGCCACGGCATTCTTGCCGTGGGCCGCCTGGATTGCGCTCAGGCGCTCGGCCACCAGCGCGAACGCCTCGTCCCAGCCGATTGCCTGCCAGCTGTCGCCGGTGCGGCGCATGGGTTGGCGCACGCGATCGGGGTCGTTCTGGATGTCCTGCAGGGCCACGGCCTTGGGGCAGATATGGCCGCGACTGAAGGTGTCCTGGGCGTCACCCTTGATGGAAAGGATCTGCTGGCTGCCGTCGGCCAGGGTTTCGGTCTCGATGCTCAGGCCGCAGATGGCTTCGCAGAGATGGCAGGCACGGTGATGGAGGGTCTTGGTCATGGCCTAGCCTCTTATAGTGTTCGAGACGACCGGTCAGGTCGTGGAAATCAGACTATGAATGCACACGACGTGCTTCGCCAGAGTAGTCAGCTGCATGAATCGGGCGCCATCATGCGCAGCGATACAGCGCCTCCCAAGCGGAAAACGGCTCTGATTCAAACCCTTACGGGCCATCAATTTGCTCCCATGCGACGTTTGCTTATAAGATCCGCCTTCCCCGTTTGTCGCCCCCATGCGGCTCCAGCCGCCGTACGGACTGCTTTTCCCCGAAAAACCGCAGCGCGACAGTTGTTGAAATTAAGGTAATGAATGATGAGCGCCAGACACTTTCTCTCGTTGATGGATTGCACCCCTCAGGAACTGAGTGGGCTGATCCGTCGAGCCATCGAGCTGAAGGATCTGCGCAACCGCGGCGTGCTGTTCGAACCACTGAAAAGCCGTGTACTGGGGATGATCTTCGAGAAGGCCTCCACCCGTACTCGCCTGTCGTTCGAGGCCGGCATGATCCAACTCGGCGGCCAGGCCATCTTCCTCTCCCCGCGTGACACCCAGCTGGGCCGCGGCGAGCCGATCGCAGACAGTGCACGGGTCATGTCGCGCATGCTCGATGCGGTGATGATCCGCACCTTCGCCCACAGCACCCTGACCGAATTCGCCGCCCACTCGCAGGTGCCGCTGATCAACGGCCTGTCCGATGACCTGCACCCCTGCCAGTTACTGGCCGACATGCAGACCTTCGTCGAGCAGCGCGGCAGCATCCAGGGCAAGACCGTGGCCTGGGTCGGCGACGGCAACAACATGTGCAACACCTATATCGAAGCCGCCCAGCAGTTCGACTTCCAGCTGCGCGTGGCCTGCCCCGAGGGCTACGAGCCCAAGGCCAAGTTCCTCGCTGCCGCCGGCGACCGCGTGCAGATCGTCCGCGACCCGCGTGAAGCGGTGCGCGGCGCCCACCTGGTGAGCACCGACGTGTGGACGTCGATGGGCCAGGAAGAGGAAACCGCCAAGCGCCTCAAGCTGTTCGCGCCCTATCAGGTCAACCGCGCGCTGCTGGACGCCGCCGATCCGTCGGTAATCTTCCTGCACTGCCTGCCTGCCCACCGTGGCGAGGAAATCAGCGAAGACCTGCTCGACGACCCACGCGCCTTCGCCTGGGACCAGGCGGAAAACCGCCTGCATGCGCAGAAGGCCCTGCTGGAAATGCTCGTCGCGCCGGTCGCGCCGCAACCATGAGCCCGCACCTGCTGCTCAGCCTGCGTGGTCTGGCCTGTGGCTATCCAGACCATCAGGTGGTGCAGCAGCTCAACCTGCACCTGAACGCCGGTGACATCGGCTGCCTGCTCGGTCCTTCCGGCTGTGGCAAGACCACCACCCTGCGCGCCATTGCCGGGTTCGAGCCGGTGCTGGAAGGTGAAATCGAACTGGCTGGCGAGGTCATTTCTCGCGCCGGTTTCACCCTGGCTCCGGAGAAGCGCCGCATTGGCATGGTGTTCCAGGACTACGCCCTGTTCCCCCACCTGAGCGTGGCGGAGAACGTCGCGTTCGGCATCCGCAAGCATCCCCAGCGCGAGCAGGTCACCGCCGAGCTACTGGAACTGGTCAAGCTGGGCCACCTCGGCAAGCGCTATCCGCACGAGCTGTCTGGCGGCCAGCAGCAACGCGTGTCCCTGGCCCGCGCACTCGCACCGGAGCCGCAACTGCTGCTGCTCGACGAACCCTTCTCCAACCTCGATGGCGAGCTGCGCCGGCGCCTCAGCCATGAGGTGCGCGACATTCTCAAGGCCCGCGGCACCAGCGCCATCCTGGTGACCCATGACCAGGAAGAAGCCTTCGCCGTCAGCGACCATGTCGGGGTTTTTCATGAAGGCCGGTTGCAGCAGTGGGACACGCCCTACAACCTCTACCACGAACCGCTGACGCCTTTCGTCGCCAGCTTCGTCGGCCAGGGTTACTTCATCCGTGGCCAGCTGCAAACGCCGGAGACGGTGCACACCGAACTGGGTGTGATCCGCGGCAACCGTGCCTACACCTGGGCCGCCGGCAGCGCGGTGGACGTGCTGCTGCGCCCGGACGACATCGTCTACGCCCCGGAAAGCCCGCTGCAGGTACAGATCGTCGGCAAGACCTTCCTCGGCGCAGCCACCCTGTACCGCCTGCAACTGCCGACCGGCACCCAGCTGGAAGCGATCTTCCCCAGCCATGCCGACCACCAGCCCGGCCAGTCGGTCGGCATCCGCGTCGCCGCCGACCATCTGGTGCTGTTCGCCGCCCAGGGCAGCGTGGCCGCACAGGTCAAACTGCCGGAATCCGGCGTGCGCCGCGTCAGCAGCAACTGAGTCGGCGCGCTTGCCGCGCCAACCCATACAGAGCCCGATCTAGAGAAACAACGTGCCTTTGCTGACCAGCACCGCCTGGCCGGAGATCTTCACGCGCTCGCCTTGCAGGCGACAATGCAGCTCGCCACCACGCGCCGAGCACTGAAATGCACTCATCTCGGTCTTGCCCAGGCGTTCGGCCCAGTAGGGGATCAGCAGGCAATGGGTGGAACCGGTGACCGGGTCTTCGTTGATGCCAATGGACGGCGCGAAGTAACGCGAGACGAAGTCATGCTGCAGCCCCGGCGCGGTGATCAGCACACCCAGCCCCGGCAGCTTGGCCAGCGCCACCAGGTCGGGCGTACAGTCGCGCACCGCCTGCTCGGACTCCAGCACCGCCATCAGCTCGTTGCTCTGCCGCGCCGCCAGTACCGGCACGCCCAGCGCACGTTCCAGCTCGATGCTGACCGCCACATCGGCGGCATCTACCACCGGGAAATCCAGCACCAGCCGGCCCTCCTCGCGGGTCACGCTGAGCGCGCCGGATTTGCAGGTAAAGTCCAGGCGCTCACCCGACTCGCCATAGCACTCGAACAGCACATGGGCGGTAGCCAGGGTCGCGTGACCACAGAGCGGTACTTCGGCCGTCGGGGTGAACCAGCGGATGTGCCACTGCGCGCCCTCACGCACGACGAAGGCAGTCTCTGCCTGGTTGTGCTCGGCGGCAATCTGCTGCATCAACGATTCGGCCAGCCAGGCATCCAGGCGGTAGACCACAGCAGGATTGCCGGTAAAGGGGCGCTGGGCGAAGGCGTCGATCTGGTGATAGTCGAGCTGCATGGCGGAGTTCCTTGTCCGTAGGTAACGTCAGCATGCCGCCTCGACAACAGCAACGCCCGGTACAGTCACCCAGAATTACGGCGCTACAGCTGCACTGTATTCATCACCCGACACCTCAGTGCTCATCGACGCCATAAGCTGTGAGCAGGGCCTGCAAGCGACCATCGGCGCGGTAGCGACGCAGGCCCTGCTCGAACAGCTCGACGTAGCGGGCGCTATCCTTCAGCGCTGGAGAAAAGGCCAGGTAGATCGGTGCGTTCGTCTCACGACAACCCGCCTCACGCAGATCACTGCGGCGCTGACCAAGAGCGGCGAGCCGGTTCTGAATAACCCAGGTGTTCTCAATCAGCGCATCCAGACGGCCATGCATCAATTTGCTCAGATTGAGATCCAGGGCTTGGTCGCCGGCAGACCTCTGCACCCGATCACCATGGCCGTGGTGCACCTCGATATACGCGTTGATCTGCTCGCCGTAGCTGTAGTCGTTGATCACGCCCAGGCGTACCGCTGGCAGCGACTCGACACCACGGTAGTACCAGGTCGAATCCTGCCGGGTGTAGAAACAGTTGCGCGACAGCGCCACCGGGTTCTCGGTGAACAGAAAGTCCGGTGCATCCTCGCGGCCTGCGCCCACGGCGGCATCAATTTCACCTCGACGCACTTCCTGCAGCACCCGGGCCCAGTTGCGCGCTTCGTAGCGCACCTCAATACCGGATTCCGCGAAAATATCGCGGGCCAGCTCGACGAAGATGCCCGGCTTGGCCGAGCCGGGCTCGCAGTTGATCGGGCACCAGATATCACCGGCGATTGTCAGGGTTTCCCCTCGTGCTGTGCTGGCCAGGCAGACCAGCAGAAAAGCGGCAGAGCGAATCAGCAACGATGGACGAAACCGCATGCAGCGACCTCTAGCAGGGAATTAGTACATTTGTACCATTCTCAACCTTCGCTACGCACTCTTTTCACCGCATCCAGCCAGCCGCTGTACAGGGTGTGGCGATGGCCTTCGGCCATGCGCGGTTCGAAGCGGCGCTGGCGGTGCCAGTGGCTGGCGATTTCCTCCAGATCGCGGTACAGCCCGGCCTGCAGCCCGGCCAGGTAAGCCACGCCCAAGGCGGTGGTTTCAGTGACTTCCGGACGCTCCACCGGCACCCCGAGGATATCGGCCAGGAACTGCATGACCCAGTTGTTCACCACCATCCCGCCGTCCACCCGCAGCGCACTGGGCTCGGCGGTACCGTCCTGGCGCATGGCCTGGAGCAGGTCGCAGGTCTGGTAGCACACCGACTGCAGGCCAGCAGTGACGATTTCCTTGATCCCGGTATCACGGGTCAGGCCGAAGATCGCCCCACGCGCTTTCGGGTCCCAGTAGGGTGCGCCGAGGCCGGTGAACGCCGGCACCAGGTAAACGCCGCAGGAATCACCGGTCTGCTCAGCAAGCAGCTCGCTGTCGCGCGCATCACTGATCAGCTTGATGCCATCGCGCAGCCACTGCACCGCTGCACCGGCGACGAAGATACTGCCCTCCACCGCATAAGTGACCTGGCCATTCAGGCGATAGCCAACGGTGGTCAGCAGGCGATGCTTAGACGTCACCGGCGTGCTGCCGGTGTTCTGGATCATGAAGCAACCGGTGCCATAGGTACTCTTGACCATGCCCGGCTGGAAACAGGTCTGGCCGATCAGCGCCGCCTGCTGGTCGCCGGCCATGCCCAGCACCGGGATCGCCGCACCGAGCAGTTCGGGCTCGCAGATGCCGAAGTCAGCCGCACAATCGAGCACCTCCGGCAGCAGGCTGCGTGGAATGTCGAACAACTCCAGCAAGGCATCGTCCCACTGCTGGCTGTGGATGTTGAACAGCAGGGTACGCGAGGCATTGCTGGCGTCGGTCTTGTGCGATTTACCGCCGGTCAGGCGCCACAACAGAAAGCAATCGACCGTACCGAAACGCAGCTCGCCCCGCTCGGCACGTTCGCGGGCACCGGGTACGTTGTCGAGGGTCCAGCGCAGCTTGGTCGCGGAGAAATAAGGGTCGATCAGCAGGCCGGTCTTTTCCGCCACCAGCGCCTCGTGCCCGGCATCCTTGAGGCCGGCGCAGTAGTCGGCGGTACGCCGGTCCTGCCAGACGATGGCCGGGTGGATCGGCACACCGGTGACGGCATCCCAGACGATGGTGGTCTCGCGCTGGTTGGTGATGCCGATGGCGCGAATGTCCTCGGCCTTCAGCCCCTCCTGCTGCAAGGCCTCGCGGCAGACCTTGAGCGTGGTCAGCCAGATTTCCTCGGCGTCGTGCTCGACCCAGCCATCCTTGGGGAAGTACTGCTTGAACTCCTGCTGCGCCACCGCCAGCGGCAAGCCCTGGGCACTGAAGACAATGGCACGGGAACTGGTGGTGCCCTGGTCGATGGCAAGCAGGTAGAGGGACATGCAGGGTTTCCTTGTTGTTATGTGTTGCATTCAAACCGTGCCGCTCGCACGGGAGCGGTCTTACTCGCGGCCGATGGCGGCGAACTGGCCCTGGGTATGTTCGGCCAGGACTGCGGCACTCAGTTCCACTTCCAGCCCGCGCCGGCCGGCGCTGACATGGATGGTCGGCTGCAGGCGGGCCGACTCGTCGATAAAGGTGCGCAAGCGTTTCTTCTGCCCCAGCGGACTGATCCCACCCACCAGATAACCCGTGCTGCGCTGGGCCAGCTGCGGGTCGGCCATGTCGGCCTTCTTCGCCCCGGCCGCATGAGCCAGCGCCTTGAGGTCGAGGCTGCCGGCCACCGGCACCACCGCCACCAGCAGCTCACCCTTTTCCGTGGCAGCGAGTAGCGTCTTGAACACCCGCGCCGGGTCCAGGCCGAGTTTTTCCGCGGCTTCCAGACCATAGGAGGCCGCCTTGGGATCGTGGCTGTAGCTGTGCACCTGGTGCGCAGCCTTGGCCTTTTTCAACAGATCGATGGCAGGGGTCATGTTCGAATGTGAAAATTTCCTGACAGAATGCGCGTACATTAACGGAAAAAAACTGCCGGGAGCAGCTTTTAACGTCGCACAGCGACGGCCCGCAAGGTGGCCACCATGGATAACAGGCCAGAAAAATCCGACCGCCAACAGCGCCCCGTTATAATCCCGCGACCGCTAGAAAAGGAATGCCCATGAGCCTCCCGCCGCGCCAGCACAGCATCCTCGAACGCACCCGCGAGCGCGGCTACGTCAGTATCGACGAGCTGGCCCAGGCCTTTGCCGTGACGCCGCAAACCATTCGCCGCGACATCAACCAGCTGGCCGAACAAGGCCTGCTGCGGCGCACCCACGGCGGCGCAGCCAGTGAAGCATCGAGCACCCAGAACACCGCCTACGCCATGCGCGCCGGGCAGATGCGCGACGAGAAACAGCGCATCGCCGAAGCCATCGCCGCGCAGATTCCCAATCACGCCTCGCTGTTCATCAACATCGGCACCACCACCGAAGCGTTGGCCCGTTCCCTGCTCGGCCACCAGGGCCTGAAGGTGATCACCAACAACCTGCATGTGGCCGCCCTGCTCAGCGGCAAGGCCGACTTCGAAGTGCTGCTGGCCGGCGGCACCGTGCGCGCCGACGGTGGCGTGGTCGGCCAGGCGGCGGTGGATTTCATCCAGCAGTTCAAGGTCGACTTCGCCCTGGTCGGCATCAGCGGCATCGACGAAGACGGCAGCCTGCTCGACTTCGACTACCAGGAAGTGCGCGTGTCCCAGGCGATCATCGACAACGCCCGCCAGGTATTCCTCGCCGCCGACTCCAGCAAGTTCGGTCGCAACGCGGTCGTGCGCCTGGGCTCGCTGAGCCTGATCGACCAGGTGTTCACCGACGCCCCACCACCCACCGCCATCGCCCGACTGTTGCACGAGCAGAAGATTCAGCTGCACCTTTGCGCGCAGGGGTGAATCCATCGACGTGATCTGACGCGCGGCCCGTTTCCGGGGTGGCGTGAATGATCGGCTTCGACTAGCATATTTTCGGAAACGAACATTAGATTGTTCACTTTGTAACTTTCCGGTATTTCCGCCATGCCCAGCAGCCAGACGCCACCGCTTGCCGAAATCTATGACCTGGCCGTGGTCGGGGGTGGCATCAATGGTACGGGCATCGCCGCTGACGCCGCCGGACGCGGCCTCTCGGTGTTTCTTTGCGAACGCGACGACCTGGCCCAGCACACGTCCTCAGCCAGCAGCAAACTGATCCACGGCGGCCTGCGCTACCTCGAACACTACGAGTTCCGCTTGGTCCGCGAAGCCCTGGCCGAACGCGAAGTGCTGCTGGCCAAGGCGCCGCATATCGTCAAACCCATGCGTTTCATCCTCCCGCATCGCCCGCACCTGCGCCCGGCGTGGATGATCCGTGCTGGCCTGTTCCTCTACGACAACCTCGGCAAGCGCGAGAAGCTGCCGGGTTCCAACGGCCTGCGTTTCGGTGCCGGCAGCCCGCTCAAGGCCGAGATCAGCCGCGGCTTCGAATACTCCGACTGCTGGGTCGACGACGCCCGCCTGGTGGTGCTCAATGCCATGGCCGCGCGCGAACGCCATGCGCATATCCACACCCGCACCCGCTGCGTCAGCGCGCGGCGCAGCAAGGGCCTGTGGCACCTGCATCTGGAGCGCAACGACGGCAGCCTGTTCTCCATCCGCGCCCGTGCCCTGGTCAACGCCGCTGGCCCCTGGGTGGCGCGCTTTATCGAAGACGACCTGAAACAGAAGGCGCCCTACGGCATTCGCCTGATCCAGGGCAGCCATATCGTCGTACCGCGTCTGCACGATGGTGAGCAGGCCTACATTCTGCAGAACGAGGACCAACGCATCGTCTTCGTCATTCCCTGGCTGGAGCGTTTCAGCCTGATCGGCACCACCGACCGCGAATACCAGGGCGACCCGGCGCACGTCGCCATCAGCGCCGAGGAAACCGACTACCTGCTCAACGTGGTCAACGCCCACTTCAAGCGCCAGCTCAGCCGCGACGACATCCTGCACACCTACTCGGGCGTGCGCCCGCTGTGCGATGACGAGTCCGACGAGCCTTCCGCCGTCACCCGCGACTACACCCTGTCACTGTCCGGCGCTTCGGGCGAAGCGCCACTGCTGTCGGTGTTCGGCGGCAAGCTGACCACTTACCGCAAGCTGGCCGAGGCCGCCCTGCTGCACCTGGCGCCAACCTTCCCGCGCCTGTGCCCGGCCTGGACCGACAAGGCACCGCTGCCCGGCGGCGAGAACATGGACAGCCGTGCGGAGCTGGTGGAGAAACTGATCGCCCGTTTCGGCTGGCTCGATGGCGAACTGGCCCAGCGCTGGGTCAGCACCTACGGCAGTCGTACCTGGCGCCTGCTCGATGGCATCAAGCAACAGAGCGAGCTGGGCGAACACCTCGGCGCCGGCCTGTACGCACGCGAAGTGGATTACCTGCGTCGCGAAGAATGGGCCCGCAGCGCCGAAGACATCCTATGGCGCCGCACCAAGCTCGGCCTGTTCATGACCCCGGGCCAGCAGGCTCGCTTGAAAGGCTATTTGCAGGATCAGTCGCAACTCCTGCCCGCTGTCAGCTGAAAGCCTCCGCTGACGATTACAACGCGCGCCCCGTAACCGCGGCACTGGCCTGCGCCACCCGCTCGCCATCCAGGCGATGAGCACGCAGGTACGGCAACACCGCTGCCAGCAACGGCTCCTTGAATGCCGCCTGGAAGCGATGAGCCAGCCCCGGAATCAGCTTCAACTGGCTGCCCTGCAGATGCGCCGCCACGTGCACGCCGTGCATCACCGGCAACAGCGGATCGGCCGTACCGTGCACCACCAGCGCCGGCACCCGCAGGCGATTGAGCAATTCGACCCGGCTCGGCTCGGCGAGGATCGCCAGGATCTGCCGCTGCACGCCCTCGGGATTGAACGCCCGATCGTAGGAGCGCTCGGCCTCATGCAGCAGGTTCGCCCGGT
>JBBNAI010000307.1:0-15021 GCA_037994305.1 Pseudomonas sp.
TGGCCACTTCGAGTACTTCTATTACACCAACCAGCACGAGCGCCTGCGTGAGCTTGGCGAGCATGTGCTGGCCTGTCACTTCGCCGACTGCCTGGCCCAGCCCGAGCCCTACGCCGCGTTGTTCCAGGAAGTGCTCGAGCGCAATGCCGCGCTGATCGCCCAATGGCAGGCCTATGGCTTCTGCCACGGGGTGATGAACAGCGACAACATGTCGATCCTCGGCATCACCTTCGACTACGGCCCCTACGCCTTCCTCGACGACTTCGATGCCAACCACATCTGCAACCACTCCGACGACACTGGTCGCTACAGCTTCAGCAACCAGGTGCCGATCGCCCAGTGGAACCTGGCGGCCCTCGGCCAGGCGCTGACACCCTTCGTCGAAGTCGAGCAACTGCGCGCCAGCCTTGAGTTGTTCCTGCCGCTGTACCAGGCCCACTACCTCAGCCTGATGCGCAAGCGCCTGGGCCTGACCACGGCGGAGGATGGCGACCAGGCACTGGTCGAACGCCTGCTGCAACTGATGCAGGGCGGCGCGGTGGACTATCAGCTGTTCTTTCGCCGCCTGGGCGAACAGGCACCGGCCGATGCCTTGCGCGTGGTCCGTGATGACTTCATCGACCTGGCAGGGTTCGACGAGTGGGGAGGCGACTACCAGGCGCGCGTCGAACGCGAAGGCGGCAGTCAGGCCGAGCGCCGGTCACGCATGCAGGCGGTCAACCCGCTCTACGTGCTGCGCAACTACCTGGCGCAACAAGCCATCGAAGCCGCCGAGCGCGGCGACTACGGCCCGGTGCGCGAGCTGCATGCGGTGCTCAGCCAGCCCTTCGTCGAGCAGCCAGGCAAGGAGCGCTACGCCGAGCGCCCGCCGGAGTGGGGCAAGCACCTGGAAATCAGCTGTTCCTCCTGACTGCTCTTCTGCAGGAGCCAGCTCGCGGCCTCCTGCAGCAGGTGTAGGGTGGATGATGCTCTGCTCATCCACCACTGGCACCGCTCGGTGAAGCTTGACCCTCCCTACGTTGCTACCCGTCAGGCCGCAGCCACTTGTCTGCCTCGCAGGAAGTACCACAGCACCAGCCCGAGCATCGCCGCCGCCAGCAGCCCGGCGCTGACAAACAGCCCCTGATAGCCGAGCAGCTTGGCCAGCACGCCGCTGCAGGCGCCCACCAACCCTGCCAGCAACAGCTGTGTACTGGCCTGCAGGGTGAAGTCCGCGCCTTCGTGCTCGGGGCGGCACAGGCTCATCATCACGGCGAACAGGGCGACGGTGGACATGCCATCGGCCACCTGCTCGAACAGGCACAGCGCATAGACCAGCAACGGCTTGCCGCCGGCGCCCACCAGCAGTGCCATGCCGGCGATGCCCAGCGCCTGCAGTGCACCGAACCCCAGCAACGAGCGCAGCGCGCCCAGCCGTGCATACAGCAAACCACCAAGCAGGGCGCCGCCGATGCCGGCGAGGCTGCTGATCAGGGTCAGCTGGCCCAGTGCAGCGGTATCCCAGCCCTGGTCCACCAGCATCGGCTTGATCATCGGTGAGCCCAGCGCATCGCCGAGCTTGAAGGTCAGCACCACCAGCAACCAGGCGAGCATGCCCGGTTGCGCCAGCAGGCCGCGGTAGTGGCGCAGCAACAGGCCGGGGCCGGCAGACTCGGCCAGGGCCTCCTGGCGCGGCAGCAGCTCGCGCTCACGAAAGCGCCCGATCGGCACGCTGAGCACCAGCAGCCCCACGGCCAACAGGGCGATGGACAAGTTCCAGCCCAGCGGCCCGATCAGCAACAACAGGCCGCTGCCGCTAGCCAGCATGCCGACCTTGTAGCCGCCCACCTGCAGGCTGTTGCCCAGGCCGCGCCAGCGCGCCGGCAACAGGCGCACGGTCAGTCCATCGGTGGCCACGTCCTGGCTGGAAGCAGCCAGGTTGATCAGCAGCAGAATCCCCAGCAGCAGCCAGATGCCGCTGCCAAACAGCAGCTGCGGCGCCAGCAGTGCCAGGCCGCCGAGGCAGAGAATCACCACCGCCTGCAACGGCAGGATCCAGCCACGGTGATGGCCGAGGCGGCGCGAGCCGATCCGGTCGATCCACGGCGCCCAGAGCACCTTGAGCAGCCAGGGCAGTGCCAGCAACTTGAGCAGGCCGATCAACCCCAGGTCCACGCCATGCTGGCGCAGCAACACCGGCAGCGAATGTGCCACCAGGCCGGACGGCAGCCCTTGGGCGCAGTACAACGAGGCGAGAAGAATCAGAGTGGCATTGCCGGGGCGATCACTGGCGGTCATGCACGGGCGCTCGGGAAGAAGGACGCCCAGCGTAGGGCGGCCACGCGAGCCGGTGCAACCCGCGAATCAGGGCTTATCAACAAAACAAAAATGAATATAAACCTTCTCAAACATTCTTAGACTCTCTAAGGAAAGCCGCTTATCTTTGCCCGCTGCTTTATTCCAGCCTGTTCTACCACCCGCTGTCAGGCGCCTCACTGCATGAAAATTCGCGATCTCGACCTCAGCTCCAGCCCGCTCAACGCAGAGCACGAAGCGCTTGGCCTGCCGCCCGTAGAAGACTACGTCAGCCACCCGGACAACCACCCGGTCCTGCGTGCCGCCATGTGGGCCGCGGTATTGATCCTGCTGGGCCTGCTCGGCACCCTGGCCTGGCGCCTGTTCTACGGCGACAACGGCGGCCATAGCGGCCTGGAAATCATCGAGACCACCCTCAACAGCCCAGCCTTCTGGAGCGCCGTGGCCGTCGGTTTCTTCGCCCAGATGATCGATGGCGCCCTGGGCATGGCCTACGGCATCACCGCCACCACCTTCCTCCTCAGCGCCGGCGCCTCGCCCGCCGCCGCCAGTGCCAGCGTGCACATCGCCGAAGTCTTCACCACCGGCCTGTCGGGCATCTCCCACGTCAAGCTGGGCAACGTCAACAAGTCGCTGTTCCTGCGCCTACTGCTGCCGGGCATCATCGGCGCCATCCTCGGCGCGGTGCTGATCACCCAGTTCGACGGCAAGGTGCTCAAGCCCTTCATCTCCGCGTACCTGCTGCTGATGGGCCTGTACATCCTGAGCAAGGCCTATCGCCATGTGAAACAGCGCCGGGAGCCCAAGCACGTGGCCAAGCTGGCGCTGTTCGGCGGCTTCGTCGACGCTGCTGGTGGGGGTGGCTGGGGCCCGGTGGTGACCAGCAGCCTGCTCGGCTCCGGTAGCGACCCGCGCACCACCATCGGCTCGGTGAACTTCGCCGAGTTCTTCCTGACCATCTCCAGCGCCACCTCGTTCATCCTCCTGGCCGGCGAGCCGAGCACCTGGATGATGGTTGCCGGCCTGGTGTTCGGCGGCCTGTTCGCGGCCCCCTTCGCCGCCCTGCTGTGCCGCAAGCTGTCGGCGCGCACCCTGCTGACCATCGTCGGCTGCCTGATCACCCTGATCAGCGCCTACAACATCTACATCGCCCTGGCCTGATCGGTTTCGTCCCGGCTCGTGCCCTTGCTTTCCCTCCTCAATGCCTCCATCTAGGGGGTATCGAGGAGAGCACCATGAACCAACCCCTGCTGATCCCCTGCCCCCACTGTGGCGGCCTCAACCGCATCCCCGGCGAACGCCTGGGCGATGCGCCGAACTGTGGCCGCTGCAAAAGCGCCGTGCTGCCGGACAAGCCTTTCGAACTCAGCCAGGCCGGCTTCGCCAGCCAGCTCAAGGGCGACCTGCCCTTGCTGGTGGATGTCTGGGCCAGTTGGTGTGGGCCGTGCCGCAGCTTTGCACCCACCTTCGAGCAGGCCGCCACGCAACTGCGCGGCCGCTGTCGCCTGGGCAAGCTGGACAGCGAGGCCAACCCGCAGCTGTCGACCCAGCTCGGCATCCGCTCGATCCCCAGCCTGATCCTGTTCAAGGGCGGCGTCGAAGTCGCCCGGCAAAGCGGCGCCATGCCGTTGCCACAGCTGATCAGCTGGCTGCGCAGCCAGGGCATCTGAGCACAACGGTCAGCCCTGCCGAGCGCTGCGGTCATTGTCCACGGCGCGTGAACGGCTAGGCTCGGAGCATCCCTGACCCAAGGAGCTCCGCATGCCGTTGCCCGTCGAAATGGCCCGCCTGTTCACCGAAGAGAAAATCGATTTCGTCAAACGCAGTGGGCTCAAGGCCGAAGTCCTCGAGCCGGGGCGGGTGTGCCTGCGCATGCCACTGCAGGGCAACCAGAACCATATCGGCACGCTGTATGCCGGGGCGCTGTTCACCCTGGCCGAGATACCCGGCGGCGCGCTGTTCCTCACCAGCTTCGATGCCCAGCGCTTCTACCCAATCATCAAGGAAATGAACCTGCGCTTTCGTCGCCCGGCCAGCAGCGACATCCTAGTCGAGGCCAGCCTGAGCCAGGAGGAGATCGAACGCATCCAGGACGAGGCCCAACGCGAGGGCAAGGCCGAGTACCTGCTCGAGCTGCAACTGTGCGATCTCAGTGGCGAGGTGGTGGCAGAAAGCCGCGGCCTGTACCAATTACGCAAACACTGACGCACGGGACTTGCCGTAGGTCAAAAGCAGGTCTATCTAAAAGGGTCAGATTAAGAACCCACAGAGGTTTCACCGCGCAGCGGGAGTTCGCTGCGCAGAGGGGACACCAGATGATCAGACACATCCTTATTGCCCACGACCTACGCAGCACTGCCGACCTCGCCCTGCGCCGCGCCGCCCAACTGGCCCAGCAGCACAATGCCCGCCTGACGCTCCTGCATGTACTCGACAGCAGCCTCAGTCAGGTGGAACAGGAGCGGGTCCAGCAAAGCCTCGACAACAGCCTGACCCAGTTCGCCCCAACCGGCAGCCAGCTACAACTGTGCCAGGGCAAGCCCGCCGATGCGGTACTGGAGCAGGTGCAACTGCTCGGCGCCGACCTGCTGGTGCTCGGCGCCCAGCACCAGCGCCACGAGTTTTTCTCCGGCACCACCCTCGACCGGATTGCCCGGCGTTGCACGGTGCCGCTGCTGCTGGTCGCCCGTGACGAGAACACGCCGTACAACAGCGCCGTATCGGCCATCGACTTCTCGCTGTGCGCGTGCACCGCGCTGAACCAGGCTTGCCACCTGCTGCCCGCCGAAGCCAGCGTGCATGCCCTGCATGTGTTCGAGCCACAGAAGGGCATGGGCCACAGCGATGCCCAGTTGCTGACCCAGCGCGCGCTGATCGACCAGCTGATTCACGACGAAACCCAGCTGCTACCACCCGGCAGCCCGAGCCTGAGCCACGAGATCAGACTCGGTGGTATCCAGCGCGGCCTGCAGGAGTGCCTCAGCGATCGCCAGCCGCAACTGCTGGTGCTCGGCTGCCACGGCCGCAGCGCGCTGTCCCAGGCGCTGCTTGGCAGCCTGGCGCAGCATTTCCTGCACAAGGCGCCCTGCGACATCTTCGTGGTGCGCTGAGAACCGGCTCCCTTGGAGAAAAAACAAAAAGGCGCCCGCGGGCGCCTTTGTTTTTTCTGGGCGAACTCAGCCTTCCAGCAAGGCATGCAGCTCGATGAACTGCTGGGTCAGCTTGTGGCTGCGGTCCATGAAGATCAGCGGCACGCAGGCCTGGTGCGACTCGCGCATCTTCACCGAACTCATCAGGTTCACCGGCAGCACCGGCAGGCCCTCGGCGATCAGCTCGTCGAGCAGTTGCTGCGGCAGGGTGGCGCGCGGCTGGAACTGGTTGACCACGATGCCTTCGACCTGCAGCTCCTCGTTGTGGTCTTCCTTGAGTTCCTCGATCTCGCGCAGCAAACCGTACAGCGCCTGGCGCGAGAAGCTGTCGCAGTCGAAGGGGATCAGCACGCGATCGGCGGCGATCAGCGCGGAAACCGTGTAGAAGTTCAACGCCGGCGGGGTATCCAGATAGATCCGGTCGTAGTCCTCGCTCAACTCTTCCAACAGTTTGCGCAGCTTGTTGATCTTGTGCTTCTGCTCCAGCTTGGGCTGCAGATCAGCCAGCTCAGCGGTGGCCGTGATCACATGCAGGTTATCGAACGGCGTCTCGTAGATATCCACCTTGCCCTTGCGGAACGAGGTGCTCGACAGCGTCTGCTTGAAGAACTCGGCGATACCCATGGGGATTTCATCGCCGGTCAGGCCGGTCAGGTAATGCGTCGAGTTGGCCTGGGCATCCAGGTCCACCAGCAGGGTGCGATAGCCTTCCGCCGCACTCACCGCCGCCAGGTTGCAGGCAATGCTGGATTTGCCCACGCCGCCTTTCTGGTTGAACACTACTCGCCGCATCGCATATCTCCCTGAGCGCTTGGATAGCCCCGGATTCTATGCAAAGCCCGTGACAAGGGCGAGGCATAGATTGCCCGGCCTCGCCCCATCTATCAGAAGATTCCGCCCAAAGTTTGCGAAGTTCCCGAGCGGGCGGGATAATGCGCCCTCTGCTATGGCGTCATCGACAAGGCCTTTGTCGTACAGGGATTGCCAGTCGACAAGGACGCCCACACGGGGCCGACAAGAGCTCTTAGCGTGATTCATTTCAGCATCGATCAATGGTCAGCCTGGGCTCCGGGCCTGGAACACCAAGACGCCTGGCGCGCCTGGTGCGGCCAGCCGCATGCCGTCGTCGACAACCTGGATGCGCAGCCGGATGTCAGCTTTCTTCCGGCCATGCAGCGCCGCCGCCTCAGCCGCCTGGCCCGCATGGCCTTCCACGTTGCCTGGCCCCTGGCCGATGCCCACGGCCCGCTGCCCATGGTGTTCGTCTCGCGCCACGGCGAAACCCCGCGCACCCTGGCCATCCTCAGCGACCTGGCTCACGACGAGCCGCTTTCACCGACCCAGTTCAGCCTCTCCGTGCATAACGCCATCATCGGCCTGTGGTCGATCCAGCGCGGCGATACCAGCGAAATGACCGCCCTCGCCGCCGAAGGCGATGGCCTCGAGCACGGCCTGCTGGAAGCCGCCACGCTGCTCGGTGAAGGCGCACCGGCGGTGCTGCTGGTGGTCGCCGAAGAGTTGCCGCCGGCGCTCTACAGCGCCTATATCGACGACGTGCCTTTTGCCTACGCCGTCGCACTGCTGCTCACGCCAGGCAGCGACTGGCAGCTGCAACTGACCCAGGGCAACGGCCCGCGGGCAACCTGGCCCCATGCACTGAACCTGGTTCGCGCCCTGTGCGCCGAACAACCGTACTTGCAACATCACTGGAAAAACCGGCAATGGAACTGGTCACGCAGCACGGCCTGAGCCGTCACAGCGCCCCCTATGGGTGGCGCCTGATCGCCACAGCGTTGAGCTTCACGCTGTTCGGCGTGGGCGGCGTGCTGTTGCGCGTGCTGGTTTTCCCGCTGCTCGGCCTGCTCCCCGGCGACGCCACCACCCGCCGCACCCGCGCCCGCGCGGTGGTCAGCCGCACCTTCTACTGGTTCGTCCAGTTCATGTTCCGCAGCGGCGTCCTGACCTATGAGGTGGAAGGTGCCGAACGCCTCGGCCAGCCTGGGCAGATGATCATCGCCAACCACCCCTCGCTGATCGACGTGGTGGTGCTGATCGCCTTCATCCGCGACGCCAACTGCGTGGTCAAGCAGAGCCTGTGGGACAACCCCTGCATGCGCGGGCCGATCCGCGCAGCCGAGTACATCAGCAACAGCGGCAGCCTGGACATGCTCGATGAAGCCGCCGGCGCCCTGCTGGCCGGGCAGACCCTGATCGTGTTCCCCGAGGGCACCCGCACCACGCCAGGGCAGAACCCCGAATTTCATCGCGGCGCGGCAGCCATCGCGGTGCGCGGTGCACGCATCGTCACCCCGGTGGTGATCAGCGTCAGCCCCACCACCCTGACCAAGGCCGAACCCTGGTACAGCATTCCGTCGCGGCGTTTCCACTTCCGTCTGCGCGTGGGCGAGGATATCGACCCACAACAGTTCACCGCCCAGGCACCGCTACCGATCGCCTCGCGCAAACTCAATGACCATCTGCACCATCACTTTATGAAGGAGCTCGCCCAAGATGAGCGATTTGCAACTGGAGATTAAGCACCTGATCATCGACGCCCTCGGCCTCGAAGACATGGCAGCCGAAGACATTGCCGCCGACCTGGCGCTGTTCGGCGAAGGCCTCGGCCTGGACTCGGTGGATGCCCTGGAGCTGGGTCTGGCGATCCAGAAGCGCTTTGGCATCAAGATCGACGCCGAAGCCAAGGACACCCGCCAGCACTTTGCCAACGTGGCCAGCCTGGCGGCCTTCGTTGCCGCGAAAAAGGCCGCTTGAGGACGTTGTATGCAAAGCCGTGAAGAGATTTTCGTCACCCTGCAAAGTGCCCTGGTCGAACTGTTCGAACTGGAAGCCGAACGCGTCACCCTCGACGCCAACCTGTATGCCGACCTGGAAATCGACAGCATCGACGCCGTCGACCTGATCGACCATATCAAGCGCCAGACCGGCAAGAAGATCGCCGCCGAAGAGTTCAAGGCCGTGCGCACCGTCGGCGACGTGGTCGAGGCCGTGTACCAGGTGGTCAACGCCGCCCCGGCTCAAGGCTGACCATGAGCAAGCTGTTCGGCCTGCTGCTCCTGGTGGCCGGTCTGCTCTACCCGTTCGCCGTGTACTACGGCATGGAGCACCTGTCGCCACGCCTGTTCGCCGCTCTGCTCGGCGGCCTGTGGCTGGCGCGCGCCCTGAGCAACCGTGACAAGCCCGGCAGCCGCTGGATGGCCGGCGCCGCGCTGGCCTTCTGCGCCCTGCTCGGCCTGGCCGGCGAGCCGGCGCTGCTGCGCTGGTACCCGGTGCTGCTCAATTCCATGCTGCTGGTGCTGTTCGGCCTCAGCCTGAAATTCGGCCCGCCACTGGTCGAGCGCCTGGCCCGCCTGCGCGAGCCGGAGCTGCCGGACGTGGCCGTGCGCTACACGCGCAAGGTCACCCTGGTCTGGGCCGTGTTCTTCTTCGGCAACGCCCTGGTGGTCAGCGCCCTGACCTTGTGGGCGCCGCTGAGCTGGTGGACGCTGTACACCGGGCTGATTTCCTATGGCCTGATCGGCCTGCTGTTCGCCGGCGAATGGCTGATCCGCCAGCGCGTGAGGAGGTTCGAGTGAGCTGGCTGAACATCGCCGACCTGCTACTCCAAGCCCACCCGGGCCGCCGCGTGGCCCTGGCGCCGCAACTCGATCACGCAGAACTGCACGCACGCGCCCTGCGCCTGGCGGGCGCCCTGCAGGCCCGCAACATCCAGCGCCTGGCCCTGTACCTGGAGGATGCCGGCGATCTGGCCATCGCCCTGCTCGGCGCCTGGCGCGCCGGCGTGCAGGTACTGCTGCCAGCCGATGCCCAGGCGCAGACCCGCGAGCGCCTGGGTGCGCAGGTCGACCTGTGGCTAGACAACCTCGACGGTCTCGATGGCGAACCGCTGCCCGCCGCCGCCCTCGATCTCGACCACTGCCGGCTGACCCTGTGCACTTCCGGCTCCAGCGGCGAGCCCAAGCTGATCGACAAATCCCTGCGCCAGTTGGCCAACGAAGTCGACGCCCTGGAACAGCTGTGGGGCGCCAACCTCGGCGACGTGGTGATTCTCGGTAGTGTCGCGGCCCAGCATATCTACGGCCTGCTGTTTCGCGTGCTCTGGCCACTGTGCGCCGGCCGGCCGTTCCTGCGCCACGCCCAGCCGTTCCCCGAAGACCTGCAGCGCGAGAGCCTGGCGGTCTCCCCCGGGTTTGCCTGGATCGCCAGCCCCGCACTCTTGAAGCGCATGGGCAGCAACCTCGACTGGCCAGCCCTGAGCGCCGTGCGCCAGGTGTTCTCCTCCGGCGGCGCGCTGCCCGCCGAAACCGCCACCGAGCTGCACGGCTTGCTCGGCCAGTGGCCAACGGAAATCTACGGCAGCTCGGAAACCGGTGGCATCGCCTGGCGCCAGGGCGGCGAACTGTGGACACCGTTTTCCGGCGTCGAGCTGGCACTGAACGACGAAGGTGCCCTGCGCATTGCCTCGCCCTACCTGCCGAGCGGGCATATCGAGCAGAGTGCCGACGCAGCCCAACTGCAGGCCGATGGCCGCTTCACCCTGCGCGGGCGCCTCGACCGCATCGTCAAGCTGGAAGAAAAGCGCATCTCCCTGCCCATGCTGGAGCAGGCCCTGCTCAGCCATGAGTGGGTTGCCGACGCGCGCCTGGGCGTGATCCAGCAGGGGCGCGCCTTCCTCGGCGCCCTGCTGGCGCTGAGCCCGGCCGGCCTGCACGCCCTGCGCAACCAGGGCCGCCGCACCGTCACCGACACCCTGCGTCAGCACCTCGGCCGGCATTGCGAGGCCATCGCCCTGCCACGCCGCTGGCGCTTGCTCGCCGAGCTGCCCTACAGCAGCCAGGGCAAACTGGCCCAGGCCACGGTCGATGCGCTGGTCGCCGCGCCGCGGCCAACTCAGGTCGAGCCACGCTCGGCTGTCGAGCAGGACGGCGAATGGCAGCTCGAGCTGGACGTCCCGCTGGACCTGGCCCACTTCACCGGGCACTTCCCGCAAACCCCGGTACTGCCGGGCGTGGTACAGATCGACTGGGCGCAGCACCTCGCCCGTCAGTTGATCCGCGACCTGCCGCCGCGCTTCGTCGGCATGGAAGTGCTCAAGTTCCAGCAACTGGTGCGCCCCGGCGACCGTCTGCACCTGTCCCTGCGCTTCGATGCCGAGCGCGGCAAACTGTACTTCGCCTACCGCAACGGCGAGGCGGCGTGCTCGTCGGGGCGGATTCTGCTGGGGGCCGCCCGTGCATAACCCCTGCGCCGTGATTCCGGTCTACAACCACGAGCACGCGCTGCCCGTGGTGGTCGCCGCATTGCACGCAGCCGGGCTGCCCTGTGTGCTGGTCGACGATGCCTCCAGCCCCGCCTGCGCCGCAGTGATGGATCAGTTGGCGCAGCACAGCGACACCTTCCTGGTGCGCCTGCCGCTCAACCAGGGCAAGGGCGGCGCGGTGATGGCCGGGCTGCGCGAAGCCGCGCGGCTGGGCTTCTCCCATGCGCTGCAGGTGGACGCCGATGGCCAGCACGATTTGCAGGATGTAGCGACCTTCCTTACTACCTCCCGCGAGCACCCGCAGGCGCTGGTCTGCGGCTATCCGCAGTACGACGCCAGTGTGCCCAAGGGCCGCCTCTACGCGCGTTACCTGACCCATGTGTGGGTGTGGATCAACAGCCTGTCGCTGCAGATCCGCGATGCCATGTGCGGCTTTCGCGTCTATCCGCTGCCGGCCAGCGTGGCGCTGATCGATAGCTGCCAACTGGGCAAGCGCATGGACTTCGACCCGGAAATCCTCGTGCGCCTGGCCTGGCGCAACCAGCCAATGCAGTGGCTGCCAACCAAGGTGCATTACCCGCTCGACGGCCTCTCGCACTTTCGCCTGCTGCACGACAACGCGCTGATCTCGAAGATGCACGCCAAGCTGTTCTTCGGCATGTTGCTGCGCGCGCCGCTGATTCTCTGGCGCCGGTGGCGCGGGTGAGCGTGCAACAGGGCAGGCACTGGGCCGGCCAGCGCGAGCGTGGCAGCTTCCTGCTGATGCGCTTCACCGCTGGCGCCGTACGCCTGCTCGGCCGGCGCCTGCTCAGCCCGCTGCTGTATGCCATCGTCCTGTACTTTTTCGTCTTCGGCCGCCAGGCGCGACGCAGCATCCACCAGTACCAGCAGCGCCTTGCCGCCTGGAGCGGACGCACCGAGCTGGCGCCGCGCTTCGGTTCGGTGTTCCAGCAGTTCATGAGCTTCGCCGACGCCCTGCTCGACAAGCTCGACGTGTGGAACGGCCGCCTCGGCCTGGAACAGGTCCAGCTGATCGACCCCCATGGCCTGCGCGAAGCCCTGCACGGTGGCGGCCGCGGGCAGATGCTGGTGACCGCACACCTGGGTAACCTCGAGGTCTGCCGCGCCCTCGCCGAACTGGGCGAGAAGGTGCAGATGAACGTGCTGGTGCACACCCGCCACGCCGAGCAATTCAACCGCCTGCTGGGCGAAGCCGGGGCCAGCCACCTGCGCCTGATCCAGGTCAGCGAACTGGACCCGGCGATCATGCTGCAGCTCTCCGAACGCCTAGAGCGCGGCGAGTGGCTGGCGATCGCCGGCGACCGCGTACCGCTGCACGGCGGGCGCAAGGTCAGCGTCAACTTCCTCGGCCACACCGCCGCTTTCCCCCAGGGCCCCTGGCTGCTGGCCGGCCTGCTGCAATGCCGGGTCAACCTGATGCACTGCCTGAAGATCGACGGCCGCTACCAGGTACACCTCGAGCCCTTCGCCGAGAGCGTGCAGTGGTCACGCCGCGAGCGCGACGCGATCATCCGCGACTGGGTACAACGCTATGCCGAGCGCCTGGGCCAGCATTGCCTGAGCGCGCCACACCAATGGTTCAACTTCTACCCGTTCTGGAACGCACATGACGACCTACCAGCCTGACCCCGTGATCTTCGGCGAGCAGCCGCTCTCCATCGAGCAGGTCGTGGCCCTGTCCCAACGCCAGGCCCGTGCGCACCTGCAGAACGACGACGCCTACCGCGAGAAGATCGCCAAGGGCGCGCGCTTCCTCGACACCCTGCTGGACAAGGAAGGGGTGATCTACGGCGTCACCACCGGCTACGGCGACTCCTGTGTGGTGGCCGTGCCGCTGCACCAGGTCGAGGCGCTGCCGCGTCACCTCTACACCTTCCACGGCTGCGGCCTGGGCAAGCTGCTCGACGAAGCCAGCACCCGCGCCGTACTGGCCGCCCGTTTGCAGTCGCTATGCCACGGCGTCTCCGGGGTACGCGTGGAGCTGCTGGAGCGCATCCAGGCTTTCCTCGAACACGACGTGCTGCCGCTGATCCCCGAAGAAGGCTCGGTCGGCGCCAGTGGCGACCTGACCCCGCTGTCCTACGTCGCCGCCACCCTCAGCGGTGAGCGCGAGGTGCTGTACCAGGGCCAGCGCCGCAGCGCCGCCGACGTGCATGCCGAGCTGGGCTGGACGCCGCTGACCCTGCGCCCGAAAGAAGCCCTGGCGCTGATGAACGGCACCGCGGTGATGACCGCCCTGGCCTGCTTGGCCTATTCGCGCGCCGACTACCTGCTCAAGCTGGCCACGCGCATCACCGCGCTCAACGTGGTGGCGCTGGAAGGCAACCCGGAGCACTTCGACGAGCGCCTGTTCGCCGCCAAGCCGCATCCGGGGCAGATGCAGGTCGCCGCCTGGCTGCGCCAGGACCTGGCCATCGACGCGCCGACCGCGCCGCTGCACCGCCTGCAGGACCGCTACTCGCTGCGCTGCGCGCCGCACGTGCTCGGCGTGCTGGCCGACAGCCTGGGCCTGCTGCGCCAGTTCATCGAGACCGAGCTGAACAGCGCCAACGACAACCCGCTGATCGATGCCGAAGCAGAGCGCGTGCTGCACGGCGGACACTTCTACGGCGGGCACATCGCCTTCGCCATGGACAGCCTGAAGAACCTGGTCGGCAACGTCGCCGACCTGCTCGACCGCCAGCTCGCCCTGCTGGTCGACAGCCGCTACAACCACGGCCTGCCGAGTAACCTGTCTGGCGCCCCGGTTGAGACGGCGATGATCAACCACGGCTTCAAGGCGGTGCAGATCGGCACCAGCGCCTGGACCGCCGAAGCGCTGAAAAACACCATGCCGGCCAGCGTGTTTTCGCGCTCCACCGAGTGCCACAACCAGGACAAGGTGAGCATGGGCACCATCGCCGCGCGCGACGCCCTGCGCAGCCTGGAGCTGACCGAACAGGTCGCCGCCGCCACCCTGCTGGCCGCCAACCAGGGCGTGTGGCTGCGCCTGCGCGACGGCAAGGGCAACCTGCCGGCGCCGCTGGCCGGCATGCGCGAGCAGCTGGCCGCCGACTTCCCACCGGTGATCGAGGACCGCGCCCTGGAAGGCGAACTGCGCCTGTGCCTGGCCCGTATCCGCAGCCAGCACTGGAGGCTGTATGCGTAAGGAAGGCGTGCTGCAGGCCCGGGTCGAGCTGGCTGTCCCCTTCTTCGACGTCGACATGATGGAAGTGGTCTGGCACGGCCACTACGTCAAATACTTCGAGGAAGCGCGCTGCGCCCTGCTCGACAAGCTCGGCCACAACTACCGGCAGATGCGTGACGCCGGCTACGCCTGGCCGGTGATCGATCTGCAGCTGCGCTACATCCGCGGCGCCCAGTTCGGCCAGAAGATCATCGTGCGCGCCGACCTGGTCGAGTGGGAGAACCGCCTGAAGATCCACTACCTGATCACCGATGCCGCCACCGGCGAACGCATGACCCGTGGCAGCAGCGTGCAGGTGGCGGTGGAGATCGCCACCCGCGAGATGCTGCTGGCCTCGCCCAAGGTCCTGGTCGACGCGGTCGAAAGGGCCATCGGGTGAAGCTGCCCTTGTGGCTGGGCCTGTTGCTGCTCGTGCTGATGCCGGCGGCCCAGGCCTTCGACCTCGACGAACTCAGCGCGCAACTGGCCAAGCCGGCCGTGGTGCGCGGCCCGTTCATCCAGGAAAAGCACCTGCGCGCCCTGCCTCGACCGCTGACCAGCCAGGGCGAATTCGTCCTCAGCCGCGAGCACGGCCTGCTCTGGCAACTGCGCAGCCCGCTGCAGCAGGACTACCGCATCGACGATGCCGGCATCGCCCGGCGCACGCCGCAAGGCTGGCAGCTGCAGCCCGGCCAGGATGTCGCCGCCCAGCAGAGCCGCCTGTTCCTCGCCGTGCTGCGGGGCGACCACAGCGGCCTGGCCCGCGATTTCGCGCTGCAGCTGAACGGCAGCGCCGAGGCCTGGCAACTGACCCTGACCCCGCACTCGCTGCTGCTCAAGCAGATTTTCAGCAGCATCCGCATCGAGGGCGGCGCCCTGGTCGAGCGCATCGAGCTGCATGAGACCCAGGGCGACCGCAGCCTGATGCGCATGCCCCAGAGCAGGGCGGGTACCACCCTCGACGCCCAAGAGCGCGCGGCCTTTGCCCGCTAACACCTTGCGCGCCCAGCGCAGCCTGCCGCGCCTGTTCGGCCTCGCGCTGCTGGGGCTGCTGGCCCGGGCCGCCTGGCAGTGGCGCAATGGCCCGCCGGTGGCGGCGAGCATGCTCGCCC
>JBBNAI010000308.1:0-4597 GCA_037994305.1 Pseudomonas sp.
CTGAGCAGCCTGGAAGCTGGCGACTATGACCGCACCCGCTTCGAGGCCATCTGGTGGCAGCAGTTCGATGATCCGACCCTGAACCAGTTGGTGCAGCAGTCGCTCAAGGAAAACCGCGAGCTGCGCGTGGCCTTCGCCCGCCTGCGCGCGGCCCGTTCGATTCGCGATGACGTGGCCAACGACCAGTTGCCCACGGTCACCAGCCGCGCCAGTGGCGAGTTCGGCAAGGCCCAGCAACCGCCGACCAGCGAGGAGCGCACCCGTCAGGAGCGCTACGACCTGGGTCTGGACACGGCTTGGGAACTTGACCTGTTCGGCCGTATCCAGCGTCAACTGGAAGCCAGCGACGCACAGATCGAAGTGGCTGAGGCCGAGCTGTACCAGCTGCAGGTCAGCCTGATTGCCGAACTGGTAGATGCCTACGGCGACATGCGTGGTGCGCAACTGCGCGAACGCATTGCCCGTGACAACCTGAAGAACCAGCAGGAATCCCGTGGCCTCACCGAGCAGCTGCGCGACGCCGGCGTTGGCAGCGAGCTGGACGTGCTGCGTGCCGACGCCCGCCTGGCGGCTACCGAAGCCAGCCTGCCGCAACTGCAGGCCGAGGAAGCGCGAGCGCGCAATCGCATCGCCACCCTCCTCGGCCAGCGTCCGGAGCAGCTCAGCGTCGACCTGTCGGCGAAGCCGCTGCCGGTGATCGCCAAGGCTCTACCGATCGGAGATCCGGCCGAGCTACTGCGCCGCCGTCCGGATATCCGCGCGGCCGAACGCCAGCTGGCAGCCTCTACCGCCAATGTCGGGGTAGCCACTGCTGATCTGTTCCCACGGGTCAGCCTGTCCGGCTTCCTCGGTTTCACTGCCGGCCGGGGCTCGCAGCTCGGGGCTTCCGATGCCCGCGCCTGGGGCGTGGCACCGACCATCAGCTGGGCGGCCTTTGACCTCGGCAGCGTGCGGGCCCGCTTGCGCGGTGCCGAGGCGGATGCCGACGGTGCCCTGGCCAGTTATGAACAGCAGGTGCTGTTGGCCCTGGAAGAGTCGGAAAACGCCTTCAGCGACTACGCCAAGCGCCAGCAGCGTCTGGTCTCCCTGGTACGCCAGTCGGAAGCCAGCCGCGCGGCCGCTGCCCAGGCGGCAGTGCGCTATCGCGAAGGAACCGAGGACTTCCTCGTCCTGCTGGATGCCGAGCGTGAGCGCCTGGCTGCCGAGGATGCCCAGGCCCTGGCCGAAGTCGAGCTGTATCGCGGCATCGTCGCCATCTACAAGGCCCTCGGCGGCGGCTGGCAGCCGCAACTCGTCGGCCAGGCGCAGCCGGTGTTGACCCCGCCGGCAGGTTGACCCCCACCCATCCCTCCTGGGTCGACCCCAACCTTGTCGACCATTGCGCTCCCCACGGTTCAACTCCTGACCGTGGGGATTTTTTTATGCATTTTCCGCGTGGCCAAGCGAACGATGGCGCGCTTGGCGTGCCGAACTGACCAACCGGCGCTGCTGCGTTGCCGCTACGGCACGCAACTGGTACAAGCAGCGAGCATTTTTCCCATGACGTTCTGGAGCCTGGAATGACCCGTCGCAACCCTGCTGTCGTATTGCCGCTCATCATCGCCCTGGCCTGCGTGGCAATGCTGGCCGGCGCGCTGTTCTGCCAGCATGTGCTGGGCTGGGATCCCTGCACCCTGTGTGTGCAGATCCGCCTGTGGCTGAGCCTCGGCGCCATCCTCGCCGTGCTGCTGAGCGGCGCGGCGGCGCTGAAGCAGAACTGGCTGGGTTTCGCCCTCTGGCCCTTGCTGCTCGCCACCAGCGCCATGGCCGTGGTCGACAACGCCCACGTGGTGTTGATCGAAGTGGGCATCATGGAAAGCTTCAGCTGCTCGCCTTTCCCGTTCTACTCCAGCTACCTGCCCCTGCATGAATACCTGCCCGGCCTGTTCATGAGCGGCGGCATCTGCGGACAGAATGATTACGCCATCTTCGGCATTCCGTTCACCGTCTGGACACTGGCCAGCGTGGTGGGGTTGTTCCTGTTCACCCTGTTCAGCCTCTGGCGCGCGATTCGCTCGGCCCGCAGCTGAGACTGATCGGGATGTGCTCGATGGCGCCGCCGCCATCGAGCCTGCGGCTATAATCGCCGCCCCGCATCCGAGCCAAGCCCCATGCACAACGTCCTCATCATCGGCTATGTCTGGCCCGAGCCGCGCTCCTCCGCTGCCGGCAGCCGCATGATCGAATTCATCGAGCTGTTCCGTGCCCAGGGCTGGCGGGTGACCTTCGCCAGCGCCGCTGCACTCTCCGAGCACCGCGCCGACCTGGCAGCGCTTGATGTGGCGGAAGTGCCGATCACCCTCAACTGCGACAGTTTCGATGTCTTCATCAGCGAGCTGCAGCCGGACCTGGTGCTGTTCGACCGCTTCTTCAGCGAGGAACAGTTCGGTTGGCGTGTAGAGAAGCACTGCCCGAACGCCCTGCGCATCTTAGAGACCTGCGACCTACACAGCCTGCGCGACGCCCGTCAGCGCCTGCTCAAGGCCGCGCAACAGCGTGCCGGCAGCGAGCTGGAAAAACAGCAGCAAGGGCCGGTAGTGGCCGAGGCGGATGAGCTGTTCCTGGCCATGTCCGCCGACGACATGGCCCAGCGCGAGATCGCGGCCATCTACCGCTGCGATCTGAGCCTGGTGATTTCCGATTTTGAGCAGGCGTTGCTGCAGCAACACTTCGGTGTACCTGCTGCCTTGCTCCTGCACTGCACGCTGATGCTGATTCCCACGGCCACCGAGCAGCCACCCTACGCGCAGCGCGCGCACTTCATCAGCATCGGCAACTTCCGCCATGCCCCCAACTGGGATTCGGTGTTGTGGCTCAAGCAGCAGATCTGGCCGTTGATCCGTCAGCGCCTGCCGCAGGCGCAGCTGCATATCTACGGTTCCTACCCGCCACCCAAGGCCACCGCTTTGCACAATGCCAAACAGGGTTTCCATGTATTGGGCTGGGCCGACGATGCCCATGCGGTGATGGTGCAAGCGCGGGTGTGCCTGGCGCCACTGCGCTTCGGGGCGGGAATCAAAGGCAAGCTGGCCGATGCCATGGCTTGCGGCACGCCCAGCGTGACCACGCCGATTGGCAGTGAAGGCATGCACGGCGAACTGCCCTGGGGTGGCGCGGTAGCCCGCGAGGCGCAGGCCTTCGCCGAGGCCGCCGTGGCGCTGCATGAAGATCAGGCCCTGTGGCAACAGGCGCACGACAATGCTGAGCGGATTCTCGGCGAGTGCTTCGACCGCCAGCAGGCCGGGCAGGCATTGATCGAACGGCTGCACAGCCTGCGCGACAACCTGCAGGCCGAGCGCCGTGCCAACTTCGTCGGCAGCATGCTGCGGCACCACCTGCACAAGAGTACCCAGTACATGTCGCAGTGGATCGCGGCAAAGAACCGTAACCCGGCTACCAACGACGGCTAATAAATCGCCATACAGGCCCGGCAAGCAGGTGTGTTGATCACTGACCGTTAGCTGAGCACAGCGGCAGTTCCTTGGCCGAGTCGGGTACGTCGAACAGACGGTCGAACGCCCACTGGAAGGCAAAGGCGTAGAAGAAGAAAAACACCAGCAGGCCAAGGTCGGCGACAAAAGCCTCGGCCCAGGTTATGCCCAGCCACCAGGCCATCAGTGGCACCAACAGCAAGGCCAGGCCGCCCTCGAAACCGGCCGCATGCAGCATGCGCCGCTTCAAGCCGCGGGTACGCTCCACCTGACGCGCCTCCCAGTGCTCGAACAGGCCGTTGAACAGCATGTTCCACACCAGCGCCGACAGCGACAGCAGCAAGGCCAGCGCGCCCGAATAGGCCAGGCTTTCATCGAACGCCAGGGCAATGGCTGGCGAAACGAAGAGCGCGCCAATCAGTTCGTACAGCACGGCCTGCACGACCTTGCGTTTGGCACCTTGCATAACCATCTCCCGAGCATCCTGCGCGAGGCTGTTCAGCCACCGCTTGTGTAGCGGCAATCTAGGTGTGGCAGGGTTGCTGGACAAACGATCTGTAGTCTTGTCAGATGAGCACAACTCATCTGAGAGTTTTCCTCATGTTTGCTCGCCTGCCCCTCGCAGCCCTGCGTACCTTCGAGTCTGCGGCTCGCCAGGCCAGTTTCAAGGCCGCTGCCGAAGAACTCAGCGTCACCCCAACCGCGGTATCGCACCAGATCCGCGGCCTGGAAAACTGGCTGGGGCAATTGCTCTTCGAACGCCTTGGCCGTGGCGTTCGCCTGACCGAGGGTGGCGAGCGCTTGTACCGCAGCCTGCATGGTGCGCTGCTGGATATCAGCCATGGCCTGCAGGCCATGCGCCCGGCGCTGCAGGACAACTGTGTCAGCCTCAACACCACGCCGGCCTTTGCCGCGCTGTGGCTGATTCCACGCTTGGGCCGCTTCTACCAGCGCCACCCGCAGATTCGCGTACGTATCGAGACCAGCAACGACCTGGTCGATCTGCAGCGTGATGCCAGCGTCGACGTGGCGATTCGTTGCGGCTTCGAGGACTTCCCCGAGCTGTTTCTGGTGCCGCTGATGGAGGAACACTTCGCTGCCTACGCCACACCGCGCCTGCTGGCAGA
>JBBNAI010000309.1:0-3007 GCA_037994305.1 Pseudomonas sp.
GTTGCGAACTGGCCGGCTGCTCCCTGGTCGGTGGTGAAACCGCCGAGATGCCGGGCATGTACGAAGGCGAAGACTACGACCTGGCCGGCTTCTGCGTCGGCGTGGTGGAAAAGGCCGAGATCATCGATGGCTCGAAAGTCGCCACCGGTGACGCTCTGATCGCCCTGCCCTCGTCCGGCCCGCACTCCAACGGCTACTCGCTGATCCGCAAGATCATCGAAGTCGCCGGCGTCGACATCGAAACCACCCAGCTCGATGGCAAGCCACTGACCGAGCTGCTGATGGCGCCGACCCGCATCTACGTCAAACCGCTGCTCAAGCTGATCAAGGACACTGGCGCGGTCAAGGCCATGGCCCACATCACCGGCGGCGGCCTGCTCGACAACATCCCGCGCGTGCTGCCGCAAGGCGCCCAGGCCGTGGTCGACGTGGCCAGCTGGAATCGCCCGGTGGTATTCGACTGGCTGCAACAGCAAGGCAACGTCGACGAGCACGAGATGCACCGCGTACTCAACTGCGGCGTCGGCATGGTCATCTGCGTGGCCCAGGATCAGGTCGAAGCAACCCTCGCCAACCTGCGCGCTTCGGGCGAAGCCCCATGGGTCATCGGCCAGATCGGCACGGCTGCCGAAGGCGCTGCCCAGGTCATCCTGAACAACCTGAAAAGCCACTGATGGTCGACTGCAATGTCGTGGTGCTGATTTCCGGGTCTGGCAGCAACCTGCAGGCCCTGATCGACAGCATCGCTACCGCTGACAGCCCGGCCCGCATCTGCGCGGTGATTTCCAACCGCGCCGATGCCTACGGCCTGGAGCGGGCGAAACAGGCCGGCATCGCCACCCTGGTGCTCGACCACAAGCAGTTCGACGGCCGCGAAGCCTTCGACGCCGCGCTGGTCGAGGCCATCGACGGCTTCGACCCACAGCTGGTGGTACTCGCTGGCTTCATGCGCATTCTCAGTGGCGGTTTCGTCCGTCACTACGAAGGGCGCCTGCTGAATATCCATCCCTCGCTGCTGCCCAAGTACAAGGGCCTGCACACCCACCAGCGTGCACTGGAGGCCGGCGACAGCGAGCATGGCTGCAGCGTGCACTTCGTCACCGAGGAACTCGATGGTGGCCCTCTGGTCGTACAGGCAGTAGTCCCGGTAAAGTCCGACGACACGCCAGACAGCCTGGCCCAGCGCGTACATGCCGAGGAACACCGCATTTACCCGCTGGCCATGCACTGGTTCGCCACTGGTCGTTTGCGCCTCGACTCATCCGGCACCGTGCTGGATGGCCAGACGCTACCTGCCAGCGGTCATCTCATTCGCCCATAGGAGCCTCCATGCCCCGCGTTCTGCTGATGCTGCTCGCTGTACTGGCCCTGCCGCTGCAGGCGGCTGAGTTGCAGCCGTTCTCTGCCAGCTACACCGCCGACTGGAAACAGGTACCCATCACCGGCACCGCAAGCCGCAGCCTCAAGGCGCTGGATAACGGCCGCTGGGAGCTGGGCTTCGAAGCTTCCATGCTGGTCGCCAGCCTCAGTGAAACCAGCACCCTGCGCGTGGAAAGCGGCGCGTTCCTGCCGCTGACCTACCGCTTCCAGCGCAACGGCCTGGGCAAGAGCAAGGAAGTCGAGCTGGACTTCGACTGGACCGAGAAGCAGGTACTCGGCACCGATCGCGGCGACCCGGTACGCCTGACACTCAACCGCGGCCTGCTGGACAAATCGACCTACCAGTTGGTGCTGCAGCATGACGTCGCAGACGGCAAGCAGAGCATGAGCTACCAGGTGGTCGACGGCGACGAGCTCGAAACCTACGACTTCCGCGTACTCGGCGAAGAACGTGTACGCACCCAGGCTGGCTTGATCGACGCGATCAAGGTCGAGCGCGTGCGCGACCCGACCCAGAGCAGTCGCAAGACCGTGCTGTGGTTCGCCAAGGACTGGGATTTCCTGCTGGTGCGCCTGTACCAGGTGGAAAAGGACGGTAAGGAATACCAGATCATGCTCAAGGACGGGAAGGTCAACGGCCGCACCGTGCAGGGCAGCAAGGAGTAAGCACACTCCTTGGGTGAAAAAGCCGGGCACTGCCCGGCTTTTTTCTGGCTGGTGATCGGCAACCTGCGACGCCACACCAGCCGCTCGATGGACAGGAAAGCGCTGGCGGCCACTGCCCATAAAAAAACCGGGCCTGGCCCGGTTTTTTGTCACGCCGAACGGCTTACCACATCAGGTCGTCCGGTACCTGGTAGGCCGCGTACGGATCATCCGCATCCGGCGCCTCGGTCGGCGTGTTGAGCAGTAGAACGCGCTGGGCATCGCGCTCCTGGATCTTCAGCGCCGCTTCACGCGGGATGATTTCGTAACCGCCGCCCAGGCGCACGATGGCCAGCGAACCACGACTGAGCTTGTCGCGCATCATGCTGTTGACGGCGATGCGCTTGACCTTCTTCTCGTCGACAAAGTTGTAGTAGTCCTCGCTGGTCATCTTCGGCAGGCGCGAGGTTTCGATCAGCTGCTTGATCTGCGCGGCCAGAGCCTTCTGCGCGACCTTCTCCTGCTGCTGGCGATTCAGCTCCTGATCGCGCGCGAGCTTCTCAGCCATGGCCTGCAGGGCGATGCGCTTCTGCTCGTCATCGACTTCGACCTGGCCTTTCTTCTCCAGGCGCTGCTGTTTCTGCTTCTGCTTGCCGGCCTGCTTGGCCTGCTTTTCATTGACCAGGCCGGCTTTCAACAGCTGATCACGGAGGGAAATACTCATAAGGCCTTCAGTCTCGACAGTTAACAGCCAGGCAGCAGTTTTTCCTGCTTCTTGGCTTCGCCCCACAGGGCATCCAGTTCTTCCAGGCTGCAATTCTCGATGGGCCGGGCCGCCTCGCGCAATGCCTGTTCGATAAATCGGAAGCGCCGCTCGAACTTGCCATTGGCCGCACGCAGGGCCGCCTCCGGGTCGACCTTGAGATGGCGCGCCAGGTTGGTGACCACGAACAGCAGGTCGCCGATCTCCTCGGTAATCGCC
>JBBNAI010000310.1:0-1097 GCA_037994305.1 Pseudomonas sp.
AAATCCTCGTTTGCCCCAGGCGCATGGCGGGCCTAGTCTCTCTCCATCGCCCGGCCATGCGCCGGCCTTCACTGCCCGCTTCGAGGATTTCGCCATGGCCGCCAAGGCAAGCTTCAACTGGATCGACCCGCTCCTGCTGGACCAGCAACTGACCGAAGAGGAACGCATGGTGCGCGACAGCGCCCAGCAGTTCGCCGCCGACAAGCTGGCCCCGCGTGTGCTGGAAGCCTTCCGCCATGAGCAGACCGACCCGGCGATCTTCCGCGAGATGGGCGAAACCGGCCTGCTCGGCGCGACCATCCCCGAAGCCTACGGTGGCAGCGGCCTGAATTACGTGTGCTACGGGCTGATTGCCCGTGAAGTGGAGCGCATCGACTCTGGCTACCGCTCGATGATGAGCGTGCAGTCTTCCCTGGTGATGGTGCCGATCAACGAATTCGGCAACGAAGCCACCAAACAGAAATACCTGCCGAAACTGGCCAGCGGCGAATACATCGGCTGCTTCGGCCTGACCGAACCGAACCACGGCTCCGACCCGGGTTCGATGATCACCCGCGCCAAGAAGGTCGACGGCGGCTACCGCCTGACCGGCGCCAAGATGTGGATCACCAACAGCCCGATCGCCGACGTGTTCGTGGTCTGGGCCAAGGATGACGCCGGCGAGATCCGTGGTTTCGTCCTGGAGAAAGGCTGGCAAGGCCTGAGCACCCCGACCATCCACGGCAAGGTCGGCCTGCGCGCCTCGATCACCGGCGAGATCGTCATGGACAACGTGTTCTGCCCGGAAGAGAACGCCTTCCCCGACGTGCGTGGCCTCAAAGGTCCGTTCACCTGCCTCAATTCCGCCCGTTACGGCATCAGCTGGGGCGCGCTGGGCGCCGCCGAGTTCTGCTGGCACGCCGCGCGCCAATACACCCTCGACCGTCAGCAGTTCGGCCGCCCACTGGCCGCCAACCAGCTGATCCAGAAAAAGCTGGCCGACATGCAGACCGAGATCACCCTGGCCCTGCAAGGCTGCCTGCGCCTGGGTCGGATGAAGGATGAAGGCACCGCCGCGGTGGAAATCACCTCGATCATGAAGCGCAACAGCTGCGGCA
>JBBNAI010000311.1:0-1433 GCA_037994305.1 Pseudomonas sp.
CGTCAGTCATTTCGCACTCGTCGCCATCCCACAGCACCACCTGGCCTTCCACATCCACGGCGTAGTAGTCGCGGCCGTCCTGGCACAGCGGCACCAGGTCGCGCGGCAGGCCGAGGTCCCAGGCCACGGAAGCGACTTCCGGCAGGTAGGTGTGTGATTGCGGGTCACTGGCGGTGACCGGCTCCAGGCGGCCGTAGACCACATCACTGACCTTGAGCAGGAACTCGCGCAGCTCGAACGGCAGGTGGATCAGCAGCTGTTCCTGGATTTCCACCAGGGTTTCCTCTTCCGGCAGCTCCAGCGGTACCGGCACCGGTTCGTTGAGTTCACGCAGTTGTTCGATGACTTCTTCCACGGTAATGGCTCCGCTGCAGGACTAGATTCGGCATCAGGGTAGACGATGGGGGCGGATTTTTACGCTGACTGGCGGGCGGCTACAAGCCGGCGCGGCTCATCAGGCGTGCATCGAGCAGCGCGTGATGGGGAATTGCGGCCTCGTCCAGGTCACTGAGCAGCGTGCGTTCCTCGCGGCAACTGACCTGCGGCGGCAGGCCGGCGGGGCCGAGCAGGTCGAGCAGCAGCGGCCAGTCCCAGTCCTGCGCATCGCTGATGATCTCGACCTCGGCATAGCCATCGAGGAAGGCGCGCAGCGCCTGTGCAGCCTCGACACGGCTGCGCCCGTGGCGAGCCAGATCGAGTTGCGGCAGGACGATGCGATGAACGAACTCAGAGCACTCGGCGGGGCTCCAGCCGTCGCTGAGTTCGACATAGAACTCGGCGCCCAGTGGGTCGACCAGGGCCAGGCTGATCAGGCGATAGGTGGGGCTGAGGGTGGTGAATTCGGTGTCGAAATAGAGGCGGTGCATGCGGCGCAATCCGTGCGGTGGGGAGATGCCGCGACTCTAGCAGAGCAAGCGCCCCTTTCGTTGCGAAAGAGGCGCCGTAGAGCGATCCGCGTGACAGCGGTGGCGTTTAGCCGTTCTGCCGGATACCGGCCACCAGCCACGGCTGGTTGTCGCCGTTGCTGCGCTCCATGCGCCAGCTTTCGCTGAAGGCTTCACCTTGGTCGAAGCGCGAGGTCTTGGCCACGCCACGGAAGGTCAGGGTGGCGACGGTCTTGTCGGCCAGTTCGTCGATACCGTCCAGCTGCGCATCGAGGTCGTCGATGTAAGTGGATTGGAAGCCTTCACCCAGGTCAGCACGTTCGGCCTTGAGGAAGCTGAGCATCTGCGGGGTGACGAATTCGGCGATCTTGTCCATCTCGGCCGCATCCCAATGCTGCTGCAGGGCCAGGAAGTGTTCGCGGCCGGCTTCGATGAAGCGCTGTTCGTTGAACCAGCTCGGCGCGTTGATCGCACGCGGGGCGGCGCTGGCGCTGGAGCCGCCGAAGATGTTCTGTGGCGCCTGCGGCATTTCCCGCTGGTATGGCGCGT